>NZ_WHOC01000184.1:0-60006 GCF_013141785.1 Paenibacillus germinis | reverse complement strand
GGACGGATCGCGGAGTATGTGAGGCGCATTGGGCCGTATGCCAAGGTGCAGATGATAGAAGTGCCGGACGACATGGCACCGGAGAACATGTGCCCTGCTGAGGAACAGCAGCTGATGCGGTTGGTGCTGGTGGAGCATGTTAGTCGCATGATGCGGATAAATCGCGGGGAACCATACCATAAGTAAGGCAAATTGTTTGGATAAAATTGTATCGAAACTAGGAGATGAATATATAAGCAAATGCGCGTTAAACCCAAAAAGGACCGTCAGGATGATCTTTCCTGACGGTTTTTCTTCATAAGTGCGTCGCTTCCATCCAATGCTAGGATCGTTTCACGACTTTGAAATTTTCCTCAAGAAGCAGCCAATTTTGCGGGAATTTAAGACCAAGCTTCCAGTAACTAATCCCGCGTAAGCCAAGCTCTTTCAACAAGCGGAATTTCGCCTGAATGGAGCGTGCGTCCTCGAACCAGACCGTATGCTCCTTGCCAGCATCGTCCCAGTAATTGAAGTGCGGGGCTTGCGCCGTGTAATCGTATAGGATCTGCGCATTATACTTGCGGGCCAGATCAATAGCCGCTTGCGGAGAGACGGCCTTAGCAAAGGCACCGCCGTGGACATAGGGCAGCGTCCAATCGTAGCCGTACAGATTTTGGCCCATCATGACTTTGGAAGCGGGCATCT
This sequence comes from Paenibacillus germinis, assembly GCF_013141785.1. NCBI lineage: Bacteria > Bacillati > Bacillota > Bacilli > Caryophanales > Paenibacillaceae > Paenibacillus > Paenibacillus germinis. The sequence continues at coordinate 59,322 of NZ_WHOC01000184.1, read as the reverse complement.
CGCTGATGGCGTACTCGAGCACTTTGCGCACAGGACCGATGGGGGAAACGGCCATGGGGGGGCCGCCGCTGTAGCCCCATTCGTACGTCATGATGACGACGAAATCGGCGATCTGGCCATGCGCTTTGTAATCATGCGCAGAGTACCAGGCACCGGCTTGAGCGGCGCTTGTTTTCGGCGCGAGCGCCGTAGACATCAAATAACCTTCTTGATGGAGTTGTGTCGCGGCTTTACGAAGAAAGCGATTGTAGGCATCACGATCATCGGGGAACAGATGCTCAATGTCAAAATGGATATCGCGGAATCCATATTGTTTGGCAGTGCTTTTAATAGTCTGAAGCAGACGATTCTGAACGGTTTCGTCGGTGAGGATGATATGTCCGAGCTCAGCGCTGAATTGGTCCTTTTCGAGATTGGTCACAACCATCATCAAGGTGACGCCATTCTGTGAGGCAATCCCGCGAAGATCATCCAATGGAGGGGCTTGGAGGGTGCCGTCCCGTTTAATACGGAAGCTGAATGGAGCTAAGTACGTAAGATGAGGGGCTGCTTCCTTGGCGGATTGAATGAGAACGGGCGATACGTCAGACCCGCGAGGCTCTAAATAGGCATTCACTTCTGCCTGCGTACGAGGGGTTGGCGGAATATAGAGACGAAAGCCTACAGGTAAAGATTGATACAAGGTTAGTCTATTGACGGAGGCGAGGGTTTGCAGGTCGATTCCGAGCTTTCGGGCAATCAGATAGAGCCCTTCACCGGGCTGTACCCAGTAGTACGAGCCAACAATCGGAATGACCAATGCCTGTCCGATGACCAGGGATTGGCTGGGGGTCATCTCATTGGCTTCTGCGATCGTATCCACCGACACTCCATACGTCTGCGCAATGCGGTATAACGTCTGTCCCTTCTGGACAACGTGGATTTGCATAGGGGTTCCTCCCTTTCTTCGTAAGCAAAGGCGTTACATCCGAGCCTACTTTTTTCTTTACCTTATTCGAAGGGAAGGAGATGGGTGTATGTCTACTGGAAAATGTCTACTGGAAAAAAGCAAAGAACTCGATGGACAACCATGCCGCGCTGCGGCAGGAAGAATCGAGTTCTAGCAAATAGGGCTATAGATCTTGTTGCCTCAGGAGCTGAGCGGTCAGCGTCGGATGCGAGATAGGGAAGTGGTGAGCAGCCGCTATCTCCACCGTGCGTGCGGAGCGAAAACGCTCCGGCAGTTGGCACGCCCGATCCTGGGTTCCCCACAGGATCGATGCTTCACGCAGCAGCGCATCTGGCTGCTGCAGGGAGAAGCTCTCTGCGCGCGTCAGCGCAGAGAGGGTCTCCGCAGTCGTCTTCCGCACACGCGGCGACTGCAGCTCGGCCAGGACATAAGTGACATACGCGGGCGGTATGTCACTTATGTCCGTGAAGCAGCTCTGCGCCAGCAGCTGCTTCCGCAAGCTAGCCGCGCGCAGCATGCGCAGCGCGGCTTCGTTAATTCGCGCGCTGCGGAACCTCCGCGCAGCGCTATGCAGTGCAGGCTGCAGCAAATGCAGCCTGTGGATCTGTTCCGGTACGCGAGCGTAGGCGTGGGCGGCGAGGAGTCCGCCCAGCGAGTGCCCCACGAGCGTAACCGGGGTCTCGAAAGACCGAATCGCCTGGACAAGCGATTCGATATGCCCCTCTATCACGTCAGCAGCGTGGTGATAGGGCGAACGACCGAAGCCTGGGAGATCGACCAGGCAGACGGAAGACTCAGGGAATTGCTCGGCCAGCGGGAGCAAGCAATCAGCTCCGCTTAGAGTGCCGTGAACGAACAAGATCGGAGGCTTCCCTTTGTCTGATCCCACCCGTTCCAGTGTGGCCAAAGGCCCTCTTTTACCCCGTATATAGCCATCTGCCTGAGGGTGGGAATGAACGAGACGAAAGTCAAGATCCGAGATGGTATAGGGCATAATCGAGGAGTTTACCACGTGCTCCAATCCGTACTTTCGCTGCATGTCTTGTGCGGCAGTTAGGGGATAGGCCTGATTGACATCCACGATGAAATCGAGGGATTCCTTAGGAATTCCGATTTTTTGTCCAAGTGGACTCCCCAGAACCTTCGACAACAATTTAGGCGAGATCGCTCCCAATGGTTTACTAACACGAAGTTCCTTGGCTATGCCCGACACGAGCTCCATGATCGAGGGACTTTGCTTCTTTTCATTAAGTAAGTAATAGGTTTGACTAACTGGATTCGATTCCTTTGCCAGAGCGCTAATGAACTCAGCGGCGTGATTGATGTGAAATAGGGGCAACCAATGGGAGTTACCGCCGGGTGTGATACTCATCAACCTACGCGCGGTGGCCTGTACGAGAATACCGAGTCCGCCGGTTTGTGGGGTATCCCCGTGCTCTGAGTTGCCAATCAGAACGCTTGGATGGACGACAGATAGTGGAAAACTTAGCTGCATCGCTCCTTGGCGAATGCGCAAATCAGCTAGGAATTTCATGCGCTCATAAGGAGATTCCTGCTCTAAACTAGCGATAATAGGTGCTGGATTGTGGAAATTATCATCGGTAAAGGGGCTTTTGAAGCCGACAATATGGATGAAATGCTGCAAACCTTTGCTCGTTTGAATTTGCGAAGCCAAATTTAGCAATTCCTCGGCGGCTTGCAGGAAAACCGCACGGGCTTCGGACTCCCCGATCCGAATATCCATCGGTCCACCCGCGTGAATGATGACATCTGCCGTCAGCACTGACGCCATGTCTGTTTTGCTTAATCCAAAGCCCGGCAAGCTTAAATCTCCTATAACCGGGGAAAATCGCTCAATTCCCACGCTAGTTTCCCTCTGACTATCACCGCTGAGCCAACCTAATTGCTTGCGGATCTGCTCCCATCGAGCTTTGGAACGAACGAGCACCGAAACGGTATGATCCTCACGGGATAGCTGCTCTAATGTTTGTGTTCCTATGAACCCTGTACCGCCTGTGATGAAAATATGTGTCATCTAGATTACCTGCCCTTCATTATTTTTTAGTACTTAACAGTACTAATGGTGGTTAAAAAAATTACTTTAGCAACAAGGCTAAAGTAGAAAGTGTTTGACCCAACATGGCTGGATCTTGGTTTGCATGCTGCAGGAACAGCCCACCTTCAATCGTCGAAACGATCAATTGTGCCGTGGCTTTTGTCGGCAGGGTGGATGAAAACTCCTTGTTATGAACACCCTCGATGAGCAGGGCTTCCACTGTGAGTATTTGATCCCGGAAAAAAACGCTCACTTTATCCCGCAGTACATCTGCATCAAGCGGCATCTGTGTGTAGAGCGTGAGAAACGGGCATCCGCCTAAGGAAGTCCATTCAAGTCCTGTCAGCACTTGTAGGAGAGCAGAGAAGCGCTCCTGCACACTTAATTCCGTACGTGAGACGGTCTGCTGGATCATCTCGTTATAGGTGTGTATAAGTTGTTCGAGAATTGCGGCCAGCAGGTCTTCTTTACGTTTGAAATAATAATAAATATTCGTTTTGGACACTTTGCTCACTGCAACGATTTCGTCCATGCTGGTTGCTAAGTAGCCTTTTGTCAGGAATAAGTCCGTTGCCACTTGTAGCACAAGATCACGGTTGGTTAATTTCTTTTGCTTTTTCATAAATAGTACTATACGGTACTAAAAATCAATTGTCAAATCCGAAATGTATATCTTACATTCGAAAGAAGATAATAGCATTATTGGAAACTGATTCATAAGGATGCTGCACATGAGAACCAGGCCACGCCGTCAAATTGCTTTTGTCAGTGTATTAGGCATTACTCAATTACATTTACGCAATCCATTCATTATTGTATGGTGGGCCGCGGCCTTTCCGGGCTTTGGTCATTTACTGCTTTCCAAGTACTTTCGCGGCTTTATCCTCATTGGATGGGAAATGTTGATTAATACCCAGATGCATTTGAACGAAGCGATCGTATACACCTTCACTGGTCAATTCGAGCAAGCCAATCAAGTGCTTAATATTCGGTGGATGTCACTTTATGCGCCTGTTTATTTATTTGCGATCTACGACAGCTATCGAACTTCCGTGGATTTGAATCATCAATTTATTTTAGCTAAAAGGGAGAATGCCCCGATTGATTCTTTTAAAATGTCCAGTATGGAAATTAACTATTTAGATAAGCGCTCGCCATGGCTAGCGATGGTCTGGTCCTTGTTAATGCCGGGAATGGGACAGCTTTACTCCCATCGGACTATCAATGCTTTTTTTATACTTGTGACCTGGATTTCACTTTCCTATTTGTCTCATTTTCTCGAAGGAATTCACTATTTACTCATGTGGGACTTAACACAGTCGGCTCGTATAGTGGAAATGCACTGGCTTATATTTTTACCTTCTATTTATGGTTTTTCCGTCTACGATGCTTATGTAAATACAGTAGAATATAACAAGCTGTTTGATCACGAGCAGGTTTGCATGCTCCAAGAGGACTATCAGCATCCCCAATTTCCATTTCCTAAATCTTTGCTTCGAAAATGAGGTTACACCATGCATGTAATAGCATCATTTGAACATTCGATCTATTTGGAGCTGGCGATTACTGCTCTTGAAGAGGCGGGTATTCCCAAGGAACATATCTATGCTGTTTCTTTGCAGGCGAGACCCAACAAACCGAAGTTGTTCGACACGATCCATCGCTCCGATGGCGTTAGTCTATTTGATGCTGGGACAGCCCTGGCAACAGCGCTCACGGTGGTTGGCTCTACCTATGGCTTTATTTTAAAAGGAGGGGCCATTCTTTGGGGCCTTATTGGCGCAGCTGTGGGTTTCACCATTGGAGTCTTAATTGATATTGCTCATAAAAAAAAGAAGAAAGCCAATCTCCCATCTCGAGACAAAATAACGGAAGTTATTGTGCTTGTCGCCTGCGTCAAAGAGGAAACCAAGCAAATTCAGGCTATCTTCTGGGAGCATCATGCCTTTGGTGTAGCCATATGTGATTGATTTTTTGCTGCGCAAAAACCACGATAGACCGGTGGTTAACGCCTTCTCAACGCGCGCGATATAGCATTGCCGCATGGCGGTGGTCAACCCCGAACGGGTTATTATTGAAATGGTTGGGTCAGAGGGGAGGCGATGGCTTACCTCTATTTAGCATGTTTAGTTATGCATTTTGCTGAGTTGAGTGGGATTGTGGATACGTGCGTAATCAATAAGTAAGTAGCTATACGTTCTGGGGTGTTAGTAGTGTGTTTGGTTGTCTTGTCTCGTTTGTTTATTTTTTCTGGTTTGATTGGTTTCTCCTCTTGTTTGTTTGGTTTTTCTTGTTTATTGTTTGTGTTTGTTAAATGGAATGTGGGATTTAAGAAGGTGAGTTGCACAACGTACAACAATTTCCCTGATTTCTTCTGTAAAAGCTAAAGATGTTGTATGTTGTACAACAATTTTGCCGATTTACAGGCATTTGAGCTGCTTTTAGCTAAAATTGTTGTATTTTCTGCAATATTAGCGTGGAAAACGTGAATTAACTTGCAAAATGTTGTATGGCGTACAACATTACCCCTACGTAACAAATGAATACTTAAGCAAATAGACCTTAGTCGGCATAATGTGTTTAACATCAACCTTTGCAGCACTCGCTTTCTCAACGCGCGAGAATCCTGGGCGCCGTTGTAGCACCGCCGCATTAGTAGGCTAAAGCATTTGGGTACTATTGGTAAATAGTACTATCTGGGAGGGGAGTTATCTCCTATACTAAGAACAAGAGCAAGATACTAAAGCGTTGCGGTAGCAACCACAGGGGGCTTTCTGAGATGATGGATAATCGGAGACGGAATACGACAGCATTTACTTTTATGGCATGGGCATCTTTCATTGGGGCGTTCCTAGCGATGTTCATCGGGATTTATACATTGGAAGAATCACTGAGTGTCAAAGGTTACTTCGCCGTATGCGCGTTATTCCTCACGATGTCGGCTTTTGTCTTACAGAAGGTCATTCGTGATAATTTGGAAGATGGCTACGGTTCACGCAAACGTAATACAGCGGCTTTCACCTTCTTGGCATGGAGCTCTTTCGCTCTAGCGCTTCTGGGTATGTTTATCGGCATTATTAATCTGGAGCAGCTGCTTTCTGTCAAAGGCTATTACGCTGTTACGGCCTTGTTCCTGACGATGTCTTCCTTTGTTCTCCAAAAAACGGTACGTGACAACAACGATGATGAGCTCCTACAACCGGTTGAAAATAAATTCGAAAATAAATTCGAAGAGCTGTAGCACATAGCACTTTGCCAAGAAGTTTAGTTCATGATCGATGAACTAAGCTTTTTTCAATTTCTTCCTATATGTCAAAAAGGATAGCAGGAATACGAATGATGTTGCTATAATGTCGTCAAGGGATTGGTCAATATTAAGATATAGGGGTAAATGAGATGAGATCATGGAGTCGTCTTTTACTAAGCATTAACCGCAGCTTCAGGGTAAAACTGATTCTCAGCCTATCCGTCATCATTTTGCTGGCCTTTGGTGTAACGGGCTATTTAACTTATCGCTATAACTTGTCACTGTTTGAAGAAGAAATTAGTAAGCAGTTTTCGAGTACGAACGAAGAGGCACTTGCGAAGATGGACCTGAAAGTGCAGGAGGTTGTACGGATCTCACAAACGGTCGTATTTAATCCTGAAATCGAAAAGGTCATAACATGGATTAATTCGAGCGAAGATTCCGATCCATTTAATCTGTATTACAATAAAAAGCAAATCGAAGAACAGATTTTCCAGATAAAATCGGATGCGCCCTACATTACGGGGATGTACTTATATGACCTCAAAGGGAATCCTTCTTATTTCAGCTATACCACCTCTTCCATAAATATGCTGAATGAGAGCGTATTCAGCGCAATTCGTTCCAAAATTAACGACTCCTATGGGGATCTCGTATGGATTAACATGCCATTGTCATCCTCCGTGGAACCAAGCGGGTACAGAAACACAATCATTGTGGCCCGATGGATGAAAAATAGCGCTTTGAACACATATGGCGTGCTCGTGATGGCTTTTGACGAATCGTTCTTCTCAGGTTCTCTCAAGGAACTGACGAAGAATGGAGAAGGCGAAGTCTATTTGTTCAACAAGAATAATGAGCTGTTATTTAGCAATTCGCCGGAGAGCTCGATCGATAAACGGGAACGCCTGAAAAATTTGAATCAAACTCAGGTTATGGATCAGCATTTGTTCGTTCAAGGACAGTCGAAAGTGACTTCCTTCAAGCTGGTCAGCGGAACTTCGCTTACGGCTATTCAAAGCAAGAATCGAGATTTATTTCAGAAAATCGTATACTCTGGCCTGATCAGCATTCTTCTCACCAGTGTGTTGATTGTACTCTCCACGGGCAATCTGCTGCGGCCGCTCAAGGATTTGCTGCAGGGTCTGCGCAAAGTAAGATCTGGCGATTTCGATACGCGCATTGAGATTCGAACCAAAGATGAGCTGGCTTATATCGGAGAGAGCTTCAACGCAATGGCCGAACAAGTTGGAAGGCTGATCAAGGAAGTGTATCTGACGCAGTTAAGTGAGAAGGAAGCAGAGCTTAAAGCGCTGCAGGCCCAACTGAATCCACATTTTCTGCATAATATGTTTAACGAAATTTATTGGAAGCTTTATCTGCAAGACGAGATCGAAACGGCGGCCTTGATCGCGGCCATATCGGAGATGCTCAAGTATTCGTTGATGCCTGTACGGACCCTAACCACTGTGAGGGAAGAACTTCAGCAGATCCGTAACTATTTGAAGGTACAGAAGGAGCTCTTTGAAACGGATTTGGAGACGATTATTCAAGCGGATGATGACGTCCTGGACGGTCAGGTTATGCGTTCTCTTCTCCAGCCATTAGTAGAAAATGTGTTTATGCACGCCTTTCGCAACAAAGTGTCGCATAAAGTGCTGTTGATTAAAGCGAGCAGTCGCGATGAATTTCTTGAGATTGAAGTTACGGATAATGGCTGCGGTATGGACGAAGTGGCCATTTTGCAAATACTGGGCTACCAAGGCTCCTCTTTGCCGCAGCGTTCAGATGGGCGAGAAAGTCTCGGGGTTCGCAGTGTTGTTAGGAGAATCGAGCTGGTGTATGGCTCGCCTTATCGTTTGGAAATCAATAGCGTGATCGAAAGTGGTACCACCATGCGTCTTGTTTTGCCTTTTGTAAACAACGTCGAGACAGGAGGTTCAGTAGCATGAGAATCGGGAGAGTATTAATTGTGGAAGATCAGCCGAATTTTCGAAAAGGGCTGATGAAGATGTTAGAAGGCAGAGAATTAGGCTGGGAAGTGGTTGGCGAAGCTGGCAACGGGCAGGATGCATTAGTGATGCTGGATGAGCTTAAGCCTGACTTGGTGTTGACCGATATCCGAATGCCCATCATGGACGGGATCGAATTCGTGGGGCATTTGCGGCAGAACCATCCCGACATGCTTGTCATCATTTTGACGGGCTACAAAAATTTTGAGTATGCACAAGCGGCCGTTCGACATGGTGCGTTGGATTTTCTGACCAAACCATGCACGGAGCAGGATGTTCGTCAAGTGATGAATAAGGCATCCGAGCGGTTCTATGTTACATATGCGCAGCAGCAGAAGCAGCAAGTGCAGCTGCGGCTCCAGCAAGATCAGGAACTTCGAGCGGCTTTACTGGACTTGCCTTATGAGAAGAGCATAGCAGCAAGGCTAACCGATGGTCTGGCTGGCAAGGAGCTGTGGCTTCTGCAAATGAACAGTGAGGATTTGGCAAATAAAGCATATGGGAAAAGCGACATGAGTCTGGTGCAATTTGCGTTCTCTAATATCGCCCTTGAGCTGCTGAATGGAGCGGGGGTGGAGGCGCAGCTTCTATTGGTTGAGCATGACAGCTTTATACTGGTTTCGGCACAACAGGGTGTCGAGGAGAGCTTGCAAGAAGCCATTCAAAATGCTTCCTTCGAGTATTTGAAAATTCGCTTGCATATGATTTCCATGGGGATCGGCCCTTCTGCTAATGAGTTAGCGGATTTGTATAACTTGACCAAAGGGATTGTCTACGTACCTGTTAACAGCCTTCCTGAGAGTGGTGGAGAGACAGGATCCGGGATCATGTTGTCGCTGAACCAAGCGAGGGTTAGAGAGATGGAAGTTCAACTGATGTCTGCCATTCTAGTTGGTCAGGAGGACAGCCTTCAGCTTCTTTTGGATCGGGTGCTGGCCGAGCTGCCTCTTTCATCACCAGAGGAAATGCGGATAGGGGCGTTATCACTCTCCATTGCTTTGCTTGGAACGATACAGAAGCAATTTGATCCCGACGACAACAATGCGCTAGCCAGGATTCCTAACGAAATGCCGCAAACGCACTGGACCTCTGAAGAAGTCCTTCATTGGGCAGCCGAGCAAGTGAAGAACTTCCTGCAGCAATTTAACAACTGGCAGGCGGCCAAAAGTGACAATTTGATTGAGAGAGCCGTTAAGTACATTGAGGAGCACTACAATGAAGAATGCCGCTTGACCGATGTGGCATCGCATATTCATTTAAACCCAAGCTATTTCAGCGTCGTATTTAAGAAAGCTACAGGGGAAAGCTTTACACGCTTCGTTACTCGATTCCGTATGGATAAAGCGGCTTTGCTGCTCCGAAATACGGATATGAAAATATTCGAGATCGCTTCTGCCATCGGGTTTGATGAGCCGAATTATTTTACGAATGTCTTTAAACAGCAGTTCCAAATGTCACCCAAGGAATACAGGAATGGCAGAGCGACATCATAAGGTTATGAGCTATAGGATGACACTTTGCCATTGCCATTTCTTCGTCTTTGAGTTTTTTTTGTAAAAGGCATTGCGGTCGAAATAAATATGTTGTACTATCGGATTAAGCGCTTAACCTCGACAGATTAAGCGCTTAACCTTTATCATGAAAGGAAGATGGTCATGAGTACGATTCGACTAACGATGGCACAAGCGCTGCTTCGTTTTCTGGACCAACAGTACGTGTCAGTGGATGGACAAGAGACCAAGTTTGTACGTGGTGTCATGGGGATTTTCGGTCATGGCAATGTGACAGGACTTGGAGAAGCCTTGGAACGGAGCGCAGGAGACCTTACTTATATACAAGGCAAGAATGAACAAGGGATGGTACATGCCGCTGCGGCTTATGCCAAGCAGCAAAACCGTCGGCAAATCTATGCCTGCACCACATCGATTGGACCAGGTGCTCTGAATATGGTGACCGCCGCGGCAACGGCGACAGTCAACCGGATTCCGGTGCTGCTGCTGCCAGGAGACAATTTTGCCTCGAGACAGCCGGATCCAGTGCTCCAGCAGCTAGAGGTTGTGGGTGATTATACCGTGTCGGCAACTGATCCTTTCAAATCAGTCAGTAAATATTGGGACCGGATTGTTCGCCCAGAGCAGTTGATAAGCGCGGCAATTCAGGCGATGCGAGTCTTGACAGACCCAGCAGAAACGGGAGCGGTTACTCTCGCTTTACCCCAAGATGTGCAAGCTGAGGCGTACGATTATCCGGAAGCCTTTTTCGATAAGAAAGTCCATTATCTAGATAGACGTCCACCAGCAAGAGAAGCGGTGAATCGCGCTGTGGCCAGCATGGTTGGCAAACAGCGTCCGTTGATTATTGCAGGCGGCGGAGTCCTTTATGCAGATGCGACGAAGGAATTAATGGAATTTGCAGCTGCCTTTGGGATTCCTGTAGCAGAAACACAAGCAGGTAAAAGCTCGTTGCCATGGAACCATCCGCTGAATGTTGGCGCTATTGGTGTTACGGGCGCGCTCGCAGCGAATGTGCTGGCGAAGCAAGCGGACCTGATTATCGGCGTAGGTACGCGGTATTCCGACTTTACAACGGCATCTAAATCGGCTTTTGCGAATCCGAAGGTGCAGTTTATTAATATAAATGTCAGTGGATTTGATTCTTCGAAAATGAGCGGGATCAGCATTACTGCTGATGCGAAGGAAGCGTTAAGTGCACTGAAAGATGCTTTGACGGCACAGCACTATGTTAGCGGTTACGAGACCGGTTACATAGGTTCTTTGAAGGCGGAGTGGGATGGCGAGGTTGACCGTTTGTACAATGCGGAATGTGAAGAGGGTTTTGCCCAAACTCGCGCGCTTGGGGTTATTAATCAAACGATTGATCCTTCAGCTGTCATTGTGTGTGCAGCGGGGAGCCTGCCGGGGGATTTACACCGCTTATGGCGATCAACGGAGCCTAAAACCTATCATATGGAATACGGCTTCTCCTGCATGGGCTATGAAGTTAGCGGTGCTTTCGGGGCAGCGTTGGCTGAGCCAAATCGCGAGGTCTATGCCGTGGTCGGTGATGGAAGCTACCTGATGCTGCACTCCGAGATGGTTACAAGCCTACAAGAGGGCCGGAAATTCACTGTGCTGCTGTTCGATAATCATGGCTTTCAATGCATCCATAATCTGCAAAGAGGTCACGGCAGCGACGGGTTTGGCAATGAGTTTCGATATCGTGAAGCCGCCACAGGCAAGTTGACAGGCGAATATATGCCTATCGATTTCGCAGCGCATGCACGCAGTTTAGGCGTGAAGGCGTACAAAGCAAACACACCTGAAGAACTAAAGGAAGCGCTGCTGAAAGCGAAGGAAGAAACAGTCACGACGCTGATCGAGATTCCTGTTGTTCCGGGAACGAACACACAGGGTTATGAATCCTGGTGGCAGGTAGGTGTTCCTGAAGTTTCCGAGAGCGAGAAAGTGATTGCAGCGCATGAAGAAATGAAGAAAAACATACAAATGGCGAAGCCCATTTAACGATAAAGGGGAGGGAACATATCCATGAAAGACCTGCCATTTAAGCTAGGTGTTCATCCAATTAATTGGGTGGGAGAAGACGTCAAAGAACATGGCGCGGATACCACATATGAACAAATTTTAGATGATATTCAGGCTTTGGGGCTGAAAGGTACCGAGATGGGCCGCAAATATCCGACGGATATTGAGGTGCTGAAGCAGGAGCTGGATAAGCGAGGGATAAGCCTCGTGTCACAATGGAAATCCGTGCTATTCTCTGATCCAGATTACAGGGACGAGGAGCTGAAAGCCTACAGGAAGCATGTCCAGTTTCTCAAGGAAATGGGAAGTACGGTCATCAGCACAGCGGAAGTTGGGGGCTCACTCCACTTCGACCCGCGTCGCTCCCCGAACGAGAAAGAAGTACTGCGTCTAGACGAAGCCGGCTGGCAAAGCTTGGCTGAAGGACTGAACCTTGCGGGAGCAATCGCGCAGGAGTACGGTCTGAAGCTGACGTATCATCACCATGGTGGAACGGTTGTTGAAAGTCCTGAGGAAATCGATAAGCTGATGGAGCTTACGGATCCTTCGCTCGTATACCTGCTCTTCGATACTGGTCATGCCTATTATGGCGGGGCGGACCCTCTCACTGTGCTGCGCAAGCACGAGAAGCGGATTGCTTATATCCACTTGAAGGATATTCGGCAAGCTGTGTTAGATGAAGCGCGCGCCGAGAAGGTCGACTTCGTAACTTGTATCCGTAAAGGGGTGTTCACCGTTCCTGGTGACGGCTGTATCGACTTCGCTCCTATATTTGAGGAGCTGTTATCTCAAGGATATGCGGGATGGGCGATGCTGGAAGGCGAGCAGGATCCGGCTGCACACAACCCTTATGAATACGCTAAGCAAGCACTTCAACATATAGAATCCCTCATTCCACAAGAAAGAAGGTAATGATCCTATGACCTATGTTTCCTTTCCACAGTCGAAGCCGCTGGATTTTGTAGCCATTGGCAGACTATGTATAGATTTGAATGCGAATGAAATTAATCGTCCCATGGAAGAGACCATGACCTTTACCAAATATGTAGGGGGTTCACCCGCTAACATTACGATTGGCATGGCAAGATTGGGTATGAAAACAGCCTTTATTGGCAAAATCGCCAACGATCAAATGGGACGTTTCATCGCTGATTATTTAGAGCGGAACAACATCGAAACAACGAATGTTGTGACAGATCATACCGGCGCAGTTACGGGACTAGCCTTTACAGAAATTAAAAGTCCAACGGAATGCAGCATTCTTATGTACCGTGACAATGTGGCTGACCTGCTGCTGACACCAGCCGAAGTACAAGAATCATTGATTGCTGAAGCGAAGGTATTGCTTATCTCTGGTACAGCACTTGCACAAAGCCCGTCCCGCGAAGCCGTCTTTCAGGCATTGGATTACGCGAAGAAGCATGGGGTTGTCATCATTTTTGATCTAGATTACCGTCCATACACATGGAAAACATCAGAAGAGACAGCCGTTTACTACAATCTGGCGGCCGAGAAATGTGACATTATTCTGGGTACCCGTGAAGAATTCGATATGATGGAACGCTTTGAGAACAATCCTGAGAAAAATGATCAGATCACAGCTGCTAAATGGTTCGACTATTCGGCGAAGATTGTCATTATCAAGCATGGCAAGGAAGGTTCTATCGCTTATACCCCAGATGGTATTGGTCATCGTGCCAAGAGCTTCCCAGCGAAGGTGGTCAAGACGTTTGGTGCCGGGGATTCCTATGCAGCTGGCTTTATTTACGGCATTATGCAAGGTTGGACGATTGAGAAAAGTATGGAATATGGCAGTGCCGCAGCATGTATCGTAATCTCCAGTCACAGCTGCTCTGATGCGATGCCGACAACCGATCAAGTAAATGACTATATCGAGCGCTGCAACCGCGGTGAAATTACAGCATCTTAACATATTCGAACCATTAAAGGAGAGTCCACATATGACAACAACTTTGAAAAACTGGATCGGCGGCGAATGGGTCGCTTCAACATCCACACAAACAGAACCGGTGTATAACCCTGCAACAGAAGAAGTTCTAGCTAATATTCCAATTTCGACGAAGGCAGATGTGGATCACGCTGTTCGTACGGCTCAAGAAGCATTCCAGACCTGGAGCCGCACACCTGTACCACGTAGAGCACGTGTATTATTCAAATACCAACAGCTTCTGGTGGAGCATTGGGAAGAGCTAGCTCGGATCGTTACGCAAGAAAACGGCAAAAGCTACAATGAAGCTTACGGAGAAGTACTTCGGGGCATTGAGTGTGTAGAATTCGCAGCTGGAGCGCCATCGCTCATGATGGGCAAACAGCTTCCAGACATCGCATCCAATCTTGAATCCGGTATGTACCGTTATCCAATCGGTGTTATCGGTGGTATCACACCATTCAACTTCCCAATGATGGTGCCTTGCTGGATGTTCCCGCTTGCGATTGCTTGCGGAAATACCTTCGTCCTGAAGCCGTCTGAACGCACACCTCATCTTGCAAACCGTTTGGCTGAGCTGTTCCATGAAGCGGGCTTACCAGCTGGCGTTCTCAATATCGTTCATGGCGCGCATGACGTGGTCAATGGCCTTCTTGAACATAAGGAAGTTAAAGCCATTTCGTTCGTTGGCTCCCAACCAGTTGCTGAATATATTTACAAAACAGCTTCTGCCAATGGGAAACGCGTTCAAGCGCTTGCAGGCGCTAAAAACCACTCGATCGTTATGCCGGATGCCGATTTGGACATTGCCGTGAAGGAAATCGTCAATGCAGCTTTTGGTTCTGCTGGCGAGCGCTGTATGGCTTGTTCTGTCGTGGTGGCGGTTGGAGAAGTGGGCGATACGCTTGTGGGCAAGCTGCTTGAAGCCGCTGATCGGATTACGATTGGTAATGGATTGGAAGAGGGCATTTTCTTAGGGCCTGTTATCCGTGGTCAGCATAAAGAAAGAACGCTTAAATATATTGAAATCGGCGAAACTGAAGGAGCGCTTCTGGTCCGTGACGGCCGTAAGGACGCTGCTTCTGAGGGGCAAGGTTATTTCGTGGGACCTACGATCTTTGACCAAGTTGAGTGCGGTATGAAAATTTGGGAGGACGAGATTTTTGCACCTGTTCTCTCTATCGTGAGAGTGGCTACTCTTGAGGAAGCGATCGAGCTCTCCAATCGCTCCGATTTTGCCAATGGCGCATGCCTCTTTACTAAGGATGGCAGTAATGTACGTCAATTCCGTGAGAATATCGATGCTGGTATGCTTGGTGTTAACCTAGGCGTTCCCGCACCGATGGCTTTCTTCCCTTTCTCTGGCTGGAAAAAATCGTTCTACGGCGATTTGCATGCGAACGGGACGGACGGCGTGGAGTTCTATACGCGTAAGAAAATGGTCACAGCTCGCTGGTAACAGCGGGTTAGACCTTATCGACAGGAGAGGTGAACTTCATGACGCTCGTTTCAATGAAAGAGATGCTGCAGCAGGCTTTGGAAGAAAAATATGCTGTCGGGCAGTTTAATTTGAATAACTTAGAGTTTACACAAGCGATCTTACAAGCTGCTCAACAGGAACAAGCGCCTGTTATTCTAGGCGTTAGTGAAGCTTATATCCCTTATATGGGCGGACTGCCCTGTATTGTAGGAATGGTGAAATCGTTGATTGAGCACTATGGGGTAACCGTCCCAGTAGCTCTTCATCTAGACCACGGTACCAGCTATGACCTATGTATCCGTGCCATCCATGCCGGTTTTACTTCTGTCATGATCGATGCTTCTCATCATTCGCTGGAGCATAATATCGAGGTTACGCGTCAGGTGACACAAGCCGCGCATGTGCTGGGTGTTTCGGTAGAGTCGGAGCTGGGCCGGATAACTGGACGCGAGGATGACTTAGTCGTAGACGAAGCCGAAGGCATGTACGCTGTTGCCGAGGACTGCGTTCGTTTAGTGAGGGAAACGGGAATCGATTGTTTAGCTCCTGCTCTTGGATCGGTTCACGGCCCTTATCGGGGACAGCCAAAGCTCGGTTTCGATCGAATGGCGGAAATTAGAACGCTGACTGGATTGCCGCTTGTACTTCATGGCGGAAGCGGTCTGCCAGATGAAGAGATCCGTCAAGCGATCGCTTGCGGAACGGCCAAAATCAATGTGAATACAGATAATCAAATTGCTTGTACAGCCGCTATTCGTTCGTTCTTGAATGAGCATCCGGAAGCATACGATCCAAGGAACTATTTAGTGCCTGCACGGGAAGCGATTATCGCCTCCGTTAGAGCAAAAATTCAATTGTTCGGTTCTACAGGTAAAGCGGGAGGGAACGCATGATGAATAAAATTAAAATCGGTATTATTGGTGCTGGCAGAATTGGTAAAATCCACGCAGACAATTTGCTTCGAATACCGGGGGTTGAAATCATTGCTGTGAGTGATTTATTTGCAGGTCCTGAGTTAGAAGCATGGGCTGCTTCACGTCAAATTCAGACGGTTACTAAAGACAGCCATGAGCTTATTGATAACCCGGATATCGATGCCATCTTTATTTGCTCATCCACGGATACGCATGTCCCGCTCATTCAACTGGCTGCACTGGCTGGTAAACATATTTTCTGCGAGAAGCCAATCAGCATGGATATCACTCAAACCGAAGCGGCTATTGCTACGGTTAATCAAGCTGGTGTGAAGCTGCAAATCGGCTTCAACCGCAGATTTGACCACAACTTCAAGCGCGTTCGCGAGGTTGTTCAAGGAGGAACAATTGGCGATCCGCATATCGTGAAAATCACCTCCCGTGATCCGAATCCACCTCACGCTGATTACATCAAGGTGTCGGGCGGCATTTTCATGGATATGATGATCCATGACTTCGACATGGCTCGCTATGTAGCGGGAAGCGAGGTTGAGGAAGTATATGCGCAGGGCAATGTGCTCATTAACCCGGTTTTCGCAGAGCACGGCGATGTCGATACCGCAATTGTAACGCTGAAGTTCCAGAACGGTGCTCTCGGTGTCATCGATAACAGCCGTCAAGCGGTATACGGCTATGACCAACGGGTTGAAGTGTTTGGCTCCAAAGGCAGTGTAGCGGTAGCCAACGATCACCCTAATACAGCCGTAGTTAGTACGGCGGATGCTATTATTAGCGAAAAGCCGCTGCATTTCTTCCTAGAACGCTATCAAGCTGCCTATATGGAAGAAACGCAAATTTTCATCGATTGTCTATTGAATGATAAACCTGTACCTGTGAGTGGCTATGACGGTATGCAGGCGGAGCGGATCGCTTTAGCTGCTAAGCTGTCATCCCGTTTGGGCCGGCCGGTGAAAGTAAGTGAGGCGTTAGATTTGCTTAAACAGACCTCGGTATCTCAATAAGGGAGGGAGACGTTAACATGAACAGGTCCAAACTGATCGTAACGCCTGCCTCCTCCCCGAACGAGGAAGGCAGCCTTTTAACAGTGACTCCGGAATCAGCAGGATGGAAGTATGTTGGTTTCGAAGTTGTACAGCTTGCGGAGGGGCAATCTTTGAGCCGCGAGACAGCTGGGCTGGAGGTTTGTCTTGTCCTGCTCACTGGTAAAGCCGATGTGGTTACTAAGCAAGCGGAGTGGAAAAATATTGGGCAGCGGATGAGCGTATTTGAGAAAATACCGCCATATTCCGTCTATGTGCCTAACGATGATCGCTACGAGGTTATTGCACTGACAGCGGTTGAGCTTGCTATTTGCTCCGCTCCTGGTGCTGGCAACCATAAGGCACGTCTGATTGCATCTGATCAGGTAGGGGTAGAAACGCGTGGTTATGGTAATATAGAGCGCCAAATTCATAACATTTTGCCAGAGCAGGAGCCAGCGGATAGCTTGCTTGTGGTTGAAGTCTTCACACCGAATGGGCACTGGTCGAGCTACCCGCCTCATAAGCATGATCGCGATGCGCTTCCAGACGAATCGTTTCTGGAAGAAACGTATTATTATCGCGTCGATCCGGGGCATGGCTTTGCGGTCCAACGTGTGTACACGGACGACCGGTCGCTTGATGAGACGCTGATTGTTAAGAATGGAGAAACCGTGCTCGTTCCGCGTGGCTATCACCCTGTTTCGGCGCCTCCAGGCTATGATGTGTACTACCTGAATGTTATGGCGGGACCTACCCGAACATGGAAGTTTCATAATGATCCGGAACATGCTTGGATCATGACGAAGCCGCGCGAAGCGTAAACCGGTTTGCAAGTTCCCGTCAGCCCCTTCATAATGGAAGAAAAAAAGTATCCTTCAAGAAAAATGGGGTAGTAGGATGAAGGCAACCATCTATGATGTGGCAAGAGAGGCCGGTGTGTCCATTGCGGCGGTCTCGCAGGTCATGAACGGCAAAGGAAAAATAAGCGAAGAACGACGCGGTGAAATCATAAAAATTATGGAGCGGCTCAATTATCAGCCTAGCGTTATCGCGTCAGCGCTGACTGGGAAAAAGACCTATACATTAGGTCTGCTTGTGCCCGATATCTCCAATCCCTTTTTTGCGGAAATTGCTCGAGCTGTAGAGGATCAAGGCCATCATATGGGCTATAGTCTGGTCATTTGCAGCAGCGACAATAAAGATGAACGGGTGGAGCGATATCTTAATTTGCTTCAGCAAAAAAGTGTGGATGCCATGATCATTGGTACGGGGATGGATAATAAAGACATGCTGACTCCATTGATGGAGAGAGCGATTCCCATTGCTATGATTGCTAGGGAAATGCCTGATATCGACGTTCATACTGTCGTGGTGGATGACTTTGTCGGAGGTGCGTTGTCAGCAACGCATCTACTCGATTTGGGGCATCGGCGCATGGCCATACTGGCTGAGCACTCGAAAGTAAGCAGCAGCCGTGAAAGGGTACGCGGCTTCAAGAGCAAGCTGGAAGAAGCAGGGGCTCAGCTGCCGGAAAACAGCGTACGCAACTGCCACTACGTTGTAGCGGATGGAAAGCGTGAAGCGCTTGAACTGTTGGATCAATCGAACCCAGATCGGCCGACCGCGCTGTTTTGTTGTAACGATTTGCTCGCAATTGGTGCGCTTCAGGCCGCTAAACAACTTGGCCTGCGCGTGCCAGAGGATCTGTCTGTGATCGGTTTCGATAACACGATTCTTGCTTCAGTGACAGATCCGCCGCTTACGACTGTCGCTCAACCAATCGAGCCGATGGGGAAAATGGTCGTGGATCTGCTGATTCAGGAATTGAAGAAAGAATCGAAAGCCAAGCAACGTGTTGTGATGCGTCCCGAGCTGATTGTTAGGCAATCAACTGCGGCTCCAACGGAATGTGATTAAATTGTTTGTAGCTCAACGGCTGCTTCCCTTTGTGGGGGGCAGCTTTTTTTGACAGATAAGAATTTATATGCTTTGGGGTAAGCGAAGCTTAACCCTTATGTATTTGAGTTGGGAGAAAGGTCGAAATACATGAACTTGAAGGATATTTGATTGGATTATATCCAATGATGTCTCATGATATCGGCGGTTGGGGTTAGTTTCATTGGATTTATACAGTGGAATATGTGGAAAATAGCTCAGAAGAGCTGGTTTTAGAGCATTCTGTTGGATTAACTCCAATGAAAGCGGCAAATAAGGTGATTGAGCCTGATTTGATTGTATTTTATCCAATGGGGCAAATGAGGGGAGATTGTCGGTTATGTGTTATGAAGGAGAATAATCAGCTGGCCTTCGTGATCTGCGACTTGCTGGAGCTATCGAGCGAGCTGCCACAACAGCTGATATGGTTGGTGTTGATGCGGCAGGTTTATCGCGTGATGCGGTTAAATCGCGGGGAAACTTACCATAAGTAAGGCTAATTGGACCGTCAGGATGATCTCTCCTGACGGTTTTTCTTTATTGGATTAGGGGAGAGGCAAGTTTACCCCTATATGGCGCATGGGTGGGGTTAAGTATGGATTTTGCTGAGCTGAGTGAGATGGCGCATATATGCATTTGGTAAGTACTCTGGATGTTTTTGTGACTCAACACGCGCGAATCCTGGGCCCCCGTTGTTGTTTGAGTGAGAGTGTGGATATATGCATAATCATTCGATTTAGTAAGTGCTATGTTTTTTGATGTTTAGTTTTTGTGGTTATTTAGTTTTCTAATGTTTTTGATCTAAGTGTTTCGTTTCCTAGCTTTTGTTTTCTGGTGTTTTGTTTGCTGGTTTTTGGAAGAAATGGAGATTTAGCGAGTCAATCGGGCCCAGGATTCGTGATGTTGTACAACGTACAACAATTTCCTCGATTTCTTCTGTGAAAGCTCGAGATGTTGTATGCTGTACAACAATTTAGCCTATTTCCATGCTTTTGAGCTACTTTTGGCTGGGATTGTTGTATTTTTTACAACAATAGCGAGGAAAACGCAGATTAGCTCGCCTATTGTTGCACGAAATACAACATTACAGAGATCAGCAAGCGAATGCGTCTTGCCTGTAGCCTGCGCGGATCATGAGACTCGTTGTCTCGTCCCATGGCGATGGTCAAACCGACGCGCGCAAATCCTTGGGCACGCGCTACGTCGCCGCATGGCGATGGTCAAGCCCACTCGCCCAAGGACGGCGGAAACAGCTTTTTCGTATTACCAGGCAACCAGATATATCTACTTGGCTGCCACTTACATGCAATAACCGCATTCCAGCAGGCAGAGTTACAGATTTCATCAGCACTTCCTAAATAAACTTCTGATTTAATTTTTAAAAAATATATTTAAATTAGATATACTATATTGTAATATATATTTCAAAAGATATATCATTATGTATGTGGCACTTATAAAATGACTAAGGGAGTGGGCACAACGATGACGAATGTTTTTTCGTTAGATAGCACTACAATCACGAGAATCGAAGAAAAGATGCGATTCAAGCGGGGGTTGGCACAAGCCAGGGAGAAAGAGCTTTTTGACATTTTTGAGAAGCCAATGAGTGAAGAAGAAGCATGGGCTCTTAAATTTTTATATGCGTACATGCCGCTGAACGATTTGGCGGATTATGAGGGATGTCTCTTTTTAAGCCATGTGCGAACTACTCTTGAAATCCGTGAAGACGTACAATGGGGAAGTAGTGTACCCGATCATGAGTTTTTGCATTTTGTGCTTCCATACCGAGTAAACAATGAAAACATCGAAGACAGCAGGGGATGGTTCTTCGGACAATTAGTTGATCGGGTCAAGAACCTTTCGATGGAACAGGCCATATTGGAAATCAATCACTGGTGCCATGAGAAAGCGACCTATGTCGGATGCGACCCGCGAACGGTTTCCCCGCTGACGATGGTCCGCAATACGCTGGGAAGGTGTGGAGAACAGTCGACTCTATTGGTGGCAGCACTAAGGAGTTTGTGTATTCCTGCCCGCCAGTGTTATACACCGCGATGGGCGCATTGCGATTCCAATCATGCTTGGGTGGAAGCGTGGGCCGACGGGAAATGGTATTTCCTTGGCGCGTGCGAGCCGGAGCCTCGGCTGAATGAAGGGTGGTTTCGGGGGCCGGCGAAGCGAGCTATGCTCGTCAATACTCGCGTTGCAGCCAACTATCCAGGTCCGGAGGAACTTACATTAGCACATCCTTGGTACTCTGAAATCAATTTATTGAGCCCTTACGCCCCTAGCAAAAAGATTACAATCAGGGTCAGAGACGAAAAGGGAAACCCGATACCTGGGGCCACTGTCATTTTCCAAGTGTATAACTATGCTGATTTTTCTCCTATTGCTACTATACCAGCAGACGAGCGAGGGGAAGCCTTTTTAACCGCAGGACTTGGTGATTTGTTGATTCATTCCGTCTCCGGTCAACTTTGGGGGACCATTAAGATTAGTGTCAAGGATGCCGATGTTTTCGACATTCAATTGTCGGATAAACTGCCGCAGGATGGGATCAGCGTCTTCGACATGGTTCCTCCGCAGGAACTGGCAGATGCAACGGAAGACGCTATCACCGAAGCCGAAAAACAAGAGAACAACCGTCGTATTCAAGAGGGCGCGAGCATCAGGAAAAAATATGAAGCTTCTTTCGTTGATACCCTTCAGGCAGAAGAATTGGCGAAAAAGTTATCTTTGCCCGCGAGCAGGGTCAAGGACATATTGGAGAAGGCGCGTGGTAATAGTCACGAAATCGCTGCTTTTTTACAAGATTATACGCCGGAATTCGGCGAATGGACTTTGAAGCTGCTAGAGAGTTTGAACGTTAAAGATTTGACGGATACAATCGGGTCGACGCTTGCCGACCATCTTACCCAATCCGCTGTGTTTAAAGAAAAATGTGATGAAGAAACGTTTATGCGTTACATTCTTTGCCCAAGAGTTCATTTTGAAATGATAAGGCCGTATAGGAAATTCTTTCTGGAACAATTCACAGATTCGGAGCAACGAAGCTTACGGGACGATCCAGTCAAGTTGGTTGGTTGGCTTTCGGAGCACTTTGAGATTGTGGAAGACTTGAATTATTATCAGGGGATGGCTACACCTATAGGGAGCTTTCAATTGCAAAAAGGCGACCGTTTGAGCCGAGATATTCTTTTCGTAGCGTTGGCACGAAGCTTAGGGATCCCAGCACGTCTTGAACCGAGCGAACGGAGTCCTCAATTTCGGGTTGGCGAGTCTTGGAATGACGTTGTATTTTTACAGCAGGGCGACCCAGAACGGATGGACTTGTCAGATAACAAGGAAATAGGGAGCATCAGGTTCATGGCAAATGCTGCAGCCGATAATGACTTGGAATATTTCCGTAATTTTTCATTAGCGCGCTTTGAAAATGGCCAGTACAAGACGCTTCAATTTACCGCTGGCAAAAAGGACTTCTATGAGGAGTCGCTTGTTGTGAAGCCTGGCTGTTACCGGTTAACGACAGGTACGCGATTGCCGGATGGGACAGCTAGAGTGCAATTCGCGACGTTTACTGTATCAACAGATAGAACTACGGAAATTATACCTGCTTTTACCAAGGAATCCGTTCAAGCACCTGTACTGGGATCGGTCGATCTAGATTTGTCTTTGTCATTTTTCAACGGAAAAAGAAGTGCGCTAGGCGAATTGACTGAACGTCGTGGTCTACTCATGGCTTGGATCGATCCGGATAGGGAACCTACGAAGCATTTGATTCGAGAGCTCAGAGAGCTTTCTAAGGAGTATGACGATTGGGGTGGCTCCATTTGTCTAGTGGTAGAGAATGATAAAGTGACTGCTGCGTTTCAGCCGAACGCTTACGAAGGCTTACCTGCTGCAACGGATTTTGCAAAAGACGTCTCCAGTGTAGGCCTGCAATCAGTGCTGTCTGGTATCCAGTCGGAGCTTCAATTGGGCCTTCCGCTTGTTTTTGTGGTGGACCGCGAGGGCCGCATCCGGTATCTGTCTGCCGGTTATAAGCTGGGTATCGGTAAAGAGGCGCTGCAAGTTGTAAGGCAGTTGGATGAATAGTTCTTTGGGCCCAATAAGCACGCTTGATAATTTGGTATATTTAATTTACAATGTTGGTATATATTTTTATATCAAATTGTCTAAGAGATGCATGGACAACTGGAAGTGATGTGTTGGAATTGGATAGTAAACCACTTTATATGAAGATTTTGAGCGATTTGAAAGAAAAGATTAAATCCGGGGAGTATGTGCCTGAGCAGCAGCTTCCGACCGAAGTAGAGCTTGCGATGCAGTACGGCGTCAGCCGGATTACATCCAAACGTGCCTTGATCGAGTTGGAGCGGGAAGGCATGATCTACCGCAAGCGCGGCAGCGGAAGCTATGTGAAATATCCGGAAGATGCCGTTGATACGGCTATTCCAAACGCAACGCACCCCATCATCGCCATGATTTTGCCTTATATGGCTACAAGTGAGCTTGACTATATCAAAGGAGCCCACGATTACTTGGACTCCAAAGGCTATTATTTGAGCATACACAACAGCAACTGGAAAAAAGAAAAAGAAAAAGAGATACTTGCAAAGGTGCCGAAAAGCGGCCTGAGCGGTATCATCGTGTATCCAATTAGCACGATCAGCAACATCGATGTGATCAATGCACTCTATTGGAACGATTATCCGATTGTGACGATCGATCAATATTTCGATAGCTTGCCTATCAGCAGTGTCGTATCCGACAACTTTGAAGGTGGGTATATGACTGCCAAAAGATTGATTGAACTCGGGCACGAACGGATTGCTTTTGTTTCCAGCGTCAGCATTGAATACCGCAGTTCTGTAAGAGACAGGTATCTCGGCTATTGCAAAGCGCTAAAAGACCATAAGATGTCAATCGATTCGGATCTCGTGCTGACGGATTTCTATCGTGAGTTGAGCGGGGCAAACGCTCAAGGATTTTACAAGTCGTTGATAGCGAAATTGAGGCATATGAAGGTTACTGCTCTTCAGGTTGAGCATGATCATCTTGCTGTCGACCTGCTCAAAACCGCTTTGGAAATGGGGATTGGCGTTCCGGAGCAGCTATCCATAGCGGGCTTTGACGACCATGAAATAGCCAGGCATGTCGAAGTTCCATTATCTTCGGTCGGCCAAGATTATTACTCGATTGGGCGCCAAGCGGCGGAAATCATCATTCGGAGGATTGAGAACGCCGATACCGAACAATACAAAATTAAGACTCCGGTACGATGGGTTGAACGCGAATCCACGGGGCCACGCCCGAATCCGTATACGACTGATCTGCCAGCCGTACAACTATAAACAGCGAACCTTCCCAGGTGTCATGCCTTCCTTCGGGAAGGTTTTATATTTACAGGCTATGATTTTTTAGGGGTAGGGAGTAAGGTGATGAAGCTTACCTTATTTAGGATAGTTAGCTACGGACTTTTGCAGCGCAAAAGGCAAGGCATGCTCAACACCCGGACGGCTATCGTCCAAGCGCTTCTGGAGCATCATGTAACGTAAGTGAGATCCAAGAGCTTCGGAGCATCATGGAGCGTAAGTGAGATTGTGGAAATGCATAAGCATCGGTATGTGAGTATGGTTTCCTGGAGTTATGTTTGTTTTTGTTGAAGAAATGGAAAATTAGCAAGGCGGGATAGCCTAAGATTCGCGAAGTTGTACAGCGTACAACAATTTCCTTGATTTCTTCTTGGTAAGCTTAGGATTGTTGTATGTTGTACAACAATTTGTCTGTTTTAGAGGCTAATGAGCTATTTTTGGCTGAAATTGTTGTATTTTTTGCAACAATCGCGTGGGAAACGCGGATTAGCTGGTAAAAAGTTGTACGAAGTACAACTCCACACGCTCAAGTAGGCATTTCGTCACTAGGACGCAGATGCCTTGCCTAAATTTATACAAAGTACAACTCCATAAGTTCAAGTAAGCAGTACGCCAATTAGGCGAAACTGCTTTGCATCAACCTATATAAACACGCTCAACCAAGGACGGCGTAAGCCCTTTATTGTGCAACGGACAAATTGAGTATAACCAAATTTATATATTTTAACAAAAGATATATTAACTATTTACAAAGATAGGTCATTTCGCTATAATCTTATTAAAGAACGAGGTTAAAGATATATCTAATTGTGTCGATTTTCCTGAATTAGGAGAATGAAACATCCGTGGAACTATTTTAGTTGGCATACATAACTCGGTGTTACACAATGGGATTCAACTTGTTCTTGTAAAGAGATCGTTTTGTAAGCGTTTTAATTTTTTCAAATCCAAAGGATAGTGAGGGGTTCGAATGAAAGCGTTTAAATTACTTGCAATTCCAGTAGCTCTTACGATGGTCGCGGGTGTAGTTGGTTGTTCTCAAGGTACAGCTAACAAGACATCGCCGACCCCACAGCCAACTGCACAAGCAGCAGCGACGCCGCAGCAAAGTACGAAACCGGAAGAAAAGAAAGTTGATTTGAAAGGTCAAAGCATTAAAATTGGTGCCTGGTATGACGGAGCCGACCCAAGAACAGTGAAAGAAAAAGGCCCAGCAGAAGAAGCACAAATCAAATTAATTGAAGCTGCTGAGAAGAAATACAACTGTAAAATCGAGTTTGTTAAATTCGGGGATTACGACAAATACGTGGAGAATTTCACGACCACTTCGCTTTCTGGACAGCCGTTCGCGGATATCGTGCGAATGGAATTATTCTGGTCGTTCCCACAGCTTGTGAACAAGGGATTTGTTCAGCCGATCGACCAATGGATCAAAGCATCCGATCCGAAATATATCGATTGGATGAGAGTAGGCGGCAGCTACAATGGCCATCAATATGGCTTGGTTGATTCCTCTCCGTCCCCGTACGGTATCTTCTATAATAAAACGTTAGTGCAGAAGCTTGGTTTGGAAGATCCGTATGAGCTGCAGCAAAAAGGTCAATGGACTTGGGAGAAATTCCGTGAGTTCTCCAAAAAAGCGACACAGGACACGAATGGTGACGGTAAAACAGACGTATGGGGCATCACAGGAGCTTATGGCAAAGTGAAAGCTTTCACGGAGCAATTGGTTTACACGAACAAAGGGGCCGTGGATAAAGATGCAAGCGGAGCTATCAAGTTCTCTTTGAACAGTGAAAACGCCATCCAAGCGCTGCAATACGCGTCTGATTTGTTCAACGTGGACAAATCAATTGAACAGCCGATTCCAGAAGATGCAAGCAAAGAGTTCGTAGCGGGCAAAGGCGTTATGTACGCGGGCTTCAGTTGGGAACTCGGTGGTTTGAAGGATAACATGAAGGGCCAAGAGCTCGGTTATGTTTTCTTCCCGAAAGGTCCGAAAGCCGACAAATATGTGTCCTACACGCCTTTCGGCAACATGTGGATGGTATCCAAATATTCGAAGAATGCGGAAGTTGCTCTACATATTATGGACGAAATCAGCTTGAACGAAGAAGGCAGAAAGCTTTCTGAGCAATCTTGGCAGCAGTCCTACCCGAACAAAGAGTCCATGGATACACGTAAGCAAATGGGTAATAACATTAATTACATTTCTTACTATGGAATTCCTGATGGAGAGAAACTGTTCGAGGGTATTGTGAAGGAAATCACCGAGGGTAAAGTATCTCCTGCAACGGCGGTAGACAAAGTGAAGCCGCAATTCGAAGCTAAAATTAGCAAACTGCTCGAAGATAGCAAATAAACACGCATGATGCCATGCCCCTAATCCCATGCGAGTGGCGATTAGGGGCAAAGTTAAGAAAAGGGGGAAAACCCATGCGCCGAGCATTCGCCAAAGTGTTCCTCATATTCCTTTTGTTTTTTGCAACCGGGTTCGTACCGTACCAGTGGCTCGGCGGAGGTTCCCGCCAAATCGCTTCAGCGGAAGAGCGTCCAATAAGCGGCACAGCGCTATCGGCTTTGGCAGATACATATAAAAAAGGCAGCTATGCGGAATATTTGGCCAGGTATAAACAATCGACACGCCCGAGCGCTGAAACCGTCATCCCCACCGAACAATTCAGTTCTGCCCAAGGCATGAATGTTTCTGTTCTAGACAATTATCAAGGGGAAAACGGGAAGTCCATTCTGACTTCGGATACGGGGTCCATTGAATGGCAATTTACTGTCGAGCAAGAGGGCATGTACAACATTGGCATCCATTACTACACAGTAAGCGGGAAAGATTCGGATATAGAAAGAGAATTGCGCATTGATGGTTCGGTCCCTTTTGCCGAGGCCAAAAGTATAACGTTTCAACGAATATGGAAAAACGATAAAAATGAGTTCGAGCGTGACGAGCAGGGCAACGATTTGGTTCCTTCTCAAGTGGAAGAGCCGATGTGGCAGGCATCGTTATTAAAAGATGCGACCGGATCTAATGAAGATCCTTATCTGTTTTATTTTTCAAAAGGCAAGCACTCCATCATGTTTACTTCGGTAAGAGAACCGCTCATTATTCATTCACTTAATCTCACAAACTCGGCAACAGCGCCCTCGTATGATACGTTGGCGAGCACATATACGCAAAAAGGTTACCAGCTTGCGAAAGATGTGATGCTGCAAGTTCAAGGCGAACGCGCCTTATATAAATCGTCTCCAACACTTTTACCTTATAATGATCGTTCCAGTCCCGCGATAGAGCCGTATCACGTATCTAAATTACGGAATAATGCAATGGGCGGGTGGGCATGGCGGCTGCCTGGCCAATGGATCGAATGGGAAGTGGATGTGCCAGGCGACGGATTGTATCAAATAGCGGTGAAAAATCATCAAAATTATTTGCGCGGGATGGCTTCGCTTCGGACGATGTATATCGACGGCAAAATGCCCTTTCAGGAGCTTCAGCATGTCGGCTTTCCTTTCAATAGTGACTGGCAGACGACGGTGATCGGCCAAGATGCTGAGCATCCGTACTTGTTTTATTTCACGAAGGGCAAACACAAAGTCCGGCTCGAGGTGACATTAGGGGATTTGGCCCCGATTCTGAATGCGGTAGAAACGAGCATTTTGGACTTAAATGCGCTGTATCGTAAAATTATTAGCTTTACGGGGACGGTGCCCGATTCGTTCCGGGACTATCAGCTCGAGCAAAGAATTCCCGAGATGGCTGGGGAGTTTCGTAAACAAAGCGACCTGCTCTATAAAATTACGAGGTTGATTCAAGGACAGAATGGCAAGAACGATGAGCGTACCGCGATGTTGAATACGCTGGCTTACCAGCTCAGCGATATGGCAGACAGACCGGATACGGTGCCATCTCGGATTGATCAGTTCAAAACCAATGTAGGGGGACTCGGGGCGTGGTTGCTTTCGGTGAATGAACAACCACTAGCTGTTGATTATTTGACGCTAAGCTCGCCGCAAGCTAAGCTGCCGAATCCGGAAGCAACTGTGTGGCAGAAATTCAAAAGCAGCTCAGCAGCTTTCATCGCTTCCTTCTTTGAGAATTACGATCAGTTATCGAACACAAAAGAGGGAGCGGATTCGGTTTCGGTATGGGTAACCTCAGCACGTGACCAAGCGCAGACCATCAAGAAATTAATTGATGAAACCTTCACACCAAAGACAGGAATAAAAATTAATTTAAAGTTGGTATCAGCAGACATTTTGCTGCCTTCTACGGTAGCAGGTAAAGGGCCGGACGTAGCGCTGCAAGCTCCCAACGATTTGCCTGTTAATTATGCCAGCCGCAACGCGATGCAGGATCTATCGGTGTTTCCAGATTTCAACAGCGTGAAATCACGCTTTAGCGAAAGCTCGATGGTTCCGTATGAGTATTCAGGAAGCTATTACGCGCTGCCGGAAACGCAAACCTTTCCAGTCCTCTTCTATAGGAAAGATATTTTGGAGGATGAGCTGAAGATGAAGCCTCCGCAATCTTGGGAAGACGTGTACGATATGTTGCCTAACCTACAGAAGCACAACTTGCAATTCGGGTTGCCGCAAAAACCGTTGAACACGTTTGGTAACGATTTGGAAACGACCAATATCATTACGCTTCCGCCGAACCCGGCCTTAGCCATGTTTTTATACCAGCATGATGGACAGTTTTATAAAAACGACGGAACCTCCAGTGGTCTTGATTCGGAAACGGCGATCAAGGAGTTCAAGCAGTGGACTGATTTTTATGTGAATTATAAAATTCCGATCGCAGCTGATTTCGCCAACCGTTTCCGTACAGGCGAAATGCCTATTGGCATCGCCGACTACACGATGTACAACAAGTTGTCCGTTTTTGCCCCGGAAATTAAAGGATTGTGGGAATTTGCACCCGTTCCTGGTACGGAAAAACCGGACGGATCCCTTCGTCGCGATGTCGGCAGCGGGGGATCGGGCGTTGTCATGTTCAAACGCACGAAAAATAAAGACGCTGCATGGAAATTTATGGAGTGGTGGACGAGCAAAGAGACGCAAATCGCGTTTGGACGTCAAATGGAAATTCGCATGGGATCTTCGGCTAGGTATCCGACGGCCAACATGGAAGCTTTAGCCGCTCTGCCTTGGCCTTCCAGAGATTTCGATAGGTTGAAGGAGCAGATGAAGTGGGTGAAAGGGATACCCGAGGTTCCGGGCGGATATTTGACGGGACGCAACATTGATAATGCATTTCGTAGAGTCGTCGTGCAAGGCGACGATCCACGCGAAACGATGGATTATTACGTTCGTTATATCAACGACGAAATTGCTTTAAAACGGAAAGAGTTTAATCTTCCCTACGAGAAATGAGGGGGCGCCATGAAACAACAGCCTGCAGTGAACCCTAGCATGCCACGTGATACTGAAAAATCCGTGATGAAATCCAGCTCGGCGTTCCGAGGTAAGTTCGGCCGACTGGGTATTGAATTCAAAAAGCATAAGCATGCTTATATGTTAATAGCGCCATATTTTCTTATTTTCCTTACATTTACGGTATTTCCCGTATTAATGTCCGTTTGTTTAAGCTTCACGAGCTTCAATATGCTTGAACCGCCCAAATGGGTGGGCTGGCAAAATTACGCCAGATTGTTCGTACAGGATGACATCTTTTTGATCGCACTCAAAAATACACTGCTGTTTGCGTTAATTACCGGGCCGATCAGCTACATGGCTTGCTTCTTATTCGCTTGGCTGATCAATGAGCTGCGGCCTAAGCTGCGCGCTGTGCTCACGCTAATCCTGTATGCGCCTTCGATATCGGGTAATACGTATCTGATCTGGCAAACCTTGTTTGCTAGCGATTCTTACGGGTATGCTAATTCATTCCTGATCAAATGGGGGATGATCCTGGAGCCGATCCAGTGGCTGCAGGATCCGAGGTTCGTTCTCGCGATTCTAATCCTCGTACAGCTGTGGCTCAGTTTGGGAACATCCTTTCTAGCCTTTATAGCTGGTCTGCAAAATGTAGATCGCACGCTGTACGAAGCCGGTGCCATCGATGGCGTGCGCAACCGTTGGCAGGAGCTATGGTTTATCACACTGCCGGCCATGCGGCCACAGCTGCTGTTCGGCGCTGTTATTCAAATCACGCTCGCCTTCTCCGTGGCTGAAATTTCTATCTACATGATTGGCTTCCCGAGTGTAGATTACGCAGCACATACAATTGTGACCCACTTAGTCGACTATGGTTCGATCCGTTTCGAGATGGGGTACGCCTCCGCGATCGCGACCGTCTTGTTTACTATCATGTTTGCAACAAACTTCTTGACGCGTAAGCTGCTAGGAAAAGTGGGTGAGTGACCAGAATGAAGCTGACATTAAAGATGCCAAAGCGTTTGAACCGTTCTTGGGCGGTTGATATTTTACTGTTCCTGCTGCTTGGCGGCATAGCCTTCTTTATGGCACTGCCGCTGGTTTTTACCATTAGCAATGCGTTTAAACCGATCGATGAAATATTCGTATTTCCACCAAAGCTATTAGTGCGTAATCCTACGTTCAAAAACTTTACAGATCTGGTGAACATTTTTTCCGATTCATGGGTGCCGTTCTCTCGCTATGTGTTTAATACGTTCTTTATTGCCATCGTAGGCACCGTGGGCCATGTCATCATCGCATCCGCTGCTGCTTATCCGTTGGCTAAAATCAAGTTCCCAGGCAGGAATATCCTGTTCAATCTGGTCGTTATGTCGCTTATGTTTACGGCTTATGTCACACAGGTACCCAATTACATGACCATTTCTTGGCTTCATCTAATTAATACCTATTGGGCGATTATCTTGCCGTCCTTCGGCATGACACTGGGATTGTATCTGATGAAACAGTTTATGGAGCAAGTTCCAGACTCTCTTCTGGAAGCAGCAAAAATCGATGGTGCCAGCGAATATCGGATTTTTTGGCAGATCGTCATGCCGATCGTTAAGCCTGCGTGGCTGACGCTGGTCATTTTTTCGCTGCAAAATTTGTGGACGAATGGTTCCGTGACGAGCCATAAATATATTTACAGTGAGCAGTTGAAGACCGTTGATTATGTGTTCGGGCAAATCGCTAGCGGTGGATTGGTGCGGACGGGACCGGTGTCAGCCGTTACCCTGCTTATGATGGCCGTGCCGATTACCGTGTTTATCGTGACGCAAAGCAACATCATCCAAACCATGTCCACTTCTGGTCTGAAAGAGTAAACAGGGGGGAGCCACTTGAAAAGAATACTTATCATGATGTTCGCCGTTGTGCTTTTCATCGGTATGGCCGCTCCTGTATATGCCGCACCTAACAACGATACGTACAATTACAATTTTTGGGGACAGAGCGTCCCGGCGCCGAGTCCTTATGAGCTGGGGCAGGTCATGTATGGAACAGACTGGAAAACGGGCAATCTGTCGTCACCCCAGGATCTATTCATCGGCAGTGATCGCCGAATCTACATGGCAGATACCGGAAACGATCGAATCGTCGTATTGAATGATCAGTTTCGGGAAGTTCAGGTTATTTCCGGGTTCGAAAATAACGGAAGCAAGGAAACGTTCAACAAGCCGGAAGGCGTGTTCTATAACGGAACCGACGGTCATCTTCTTATCGCGGATACGCAAAACAAAAGACTGGTGGAATTGAACGGTCAGGGAGCGTTGGTACGTGTAATGGGGGAGCCGAAGTCAACACTACTGCGAGAAGGATTCCAATACATGCCAACTAAGCTGGTTGTCGACAAGGCGCAGCGGATCTATGTTATCAGTCGCGGATCCTACGAAGGAATTATGGAATTTGATACCGATGGCGAATTCAATGGGTTTATCGGTACGAATCACGTGAAGTTCAATCCCGTGGATTTGTTCTGGAAACGGATTTCGACCAAAGCGCAGCGTGAGCAAATGCAGCTGTTCATTCCGCTTGAATTTAATAACTTGGACATTGATGAAGACGGTTTTATTTATACGACCACTTCAGAGGAAAAATCGGATCGCCCGATCAAACGGCTGAACCCGTCTGGTGTGGACATTTTAAGGGATAAAGGGTATTTCCCGCCTAAAGGGGATATCCAAACGTTGGAAGTCGGCAGCGCGCCTGGAAGCTCCATTTTCATCGATATTGCTAAGGATGAAGGCGGCATGTACAGCGCAATGGATTTGAAAAGGGGCCGCATTTTCACTTATGACAAAGACGGCAATCTGCTGTACGAATTCGGCGGACTTGGCAGCGAACAGGGGAAATTCCGCACGCCTTCGGCGATTGCGATGCTCGGGGATAAGGTACTGGTGCTCGATAAAGACAACAACCGTTTGTCCGTATTCCAGCCCACACGTTACGGAAGCCTAATACGCGAAGCAGTAAAATCGCTCTATAACGGAAAAACAGATGTCTCTACCGCTTCATGGCGGGAAGTGCTTCAAATGAATGGTAACTTTGAGGTGGCTTACATCGGGATCGGTAAATCGTTATTGAAAAATGGCGATAACCGCGGGGCAATGAGCTATTTCAAATTGGGAAATAACCGTGACTATTATTCTGAAGCTTTTAAACGGTACCGGAAGGAAGTCGTGTTCGCGCATTTTGGCACCATCGTACTAGGCTTTGTGCTTGTCTTCGGTCTAGGTTATACAGCTGTGAAGCTTGCTGGCAGAAGAATGCGTGGTAAGCATTACACGGAAATCGGTGTGTTGAAAAATCCTTTTTATACGATGGTACATCCGTTCAATGGATTTTGGGAGATGAAGTACGAACAAAAGGGCAGGTTGAAGGTTGTGGTCATCAGCTTACTCCTCCTCGTGCTCTTCACCATTTTGAAACGACAGTACAGCGGGTTTGTTGTCAATATGAACAATCCTCTTGAGCTGAACAGTCTCAATGAGCTGAAATTCATCGTTCTTCCGTTTCTGCTCTGGTGTATTGCAAATTGGTCTTTGACCACTTTGATGGATGGGGAAGGCAAGTTTAAAGAAATCGTAATGGCAACAGGCTATGCACTGATGCCGCTCATCCTGATTTACCTCCCGCAGACGCTTTACAGCAATGTGATTACTGGAAGTGAAAGCACGTTTTATTATTTGCTCGATGCGATTGCGTACATCTGGTTCATCTGGCTGCTGTTTGTTGGCACCATGACGGTTCATCAATATTCAGCTTCCAAGACGTTGGTCACCATGATTCTGACGCTTGTTGTCATTGGTATCATCATCTTCCTTGGGGTATTGTTCTTCAGCATGCTGCAGCAAATGATCAATTTTATCACATCCATTTACCGCGAACTCTCATTCAGATTTTAGCGGAACACGATAGGTTTACTAAGATTATGTTTACGAAGAAAGTTTTCCTTCGGAAAACGCTAAGGAGGGATGAAGGTGTCCAGCAAGATGAAAATATCCCTTGGCATCCTGAGCGCCGGTTTGGTGGCCTGCAGTCTGATCGTGATCTATTCGCATCAATCCGTAAGCATGGCGGAAGCTCAATCCCAGGTCAAATCAGTTCTTCCAGATAAATCAGGTAAGGGGAATCCCGTAACTGCTGCAAGCACGGAGGTTCGTGCTGCAAGTGGAATGGTTGCTGTATCATCGAATACAGCCGAGGAGCAGAGGGCTCTTCAAGCCATGGAGCTAATAACCCAGAACGAAATTCTGATGCTCTACGTCAAACGCGAGACGGCCGAGGTTGCTGTCAAGGATAAAAGAGACGGCTATATCTGGTTTTCCAATCCAGTGGATCGAGAGAAAGATCCCAAAGCTTCTCCTTTGTATAAATCAGAACTATCGTCCCAACTGTTAGTAACCTATTACAACGAAAAAGGGCAGCTTAATACATTAAACAGCTACGACGATAGCGTAAAAAAGAAACAATTTAAAATCAGCAGCGTGGACAAAGGCATTAAAATCGTATACCAGCTGGGAAATATTCCGAAAGATTACGGCAATATTCCTAAGGTAATCGGTAAACAGCGGTTTGAGGAACGTATTCTGGGGAAGCTGACGGATAAGGACACTCGTGAGGATGTCGCTTTCAAATTCCGATTGGACGAACAGAAGCAAGTATATGAAGTTCGCAAGTTGCAGGATTTTGTAGCGGAGGAGCTGTCCAAAAAACTAGAGGCAATCGGTTATACAAACGAAGAAGCCGCCAAGGACAATAAGGACAATGGGGCGGGAAGCAGCGCCCAAGAGGAAGGTCCGAGGTTTACGGTTCCGCTTGAGTACACTTTGGACGGAGAGCATCTTGTTGTGAAGACAGCTGGCAAGGAGCTTCAATATACGAATGCTTATCCGATTGCCATGCTGCAGCTGCTCAAATATTTCGGGGCTGCCGATGATAAAAAGGACGGTTACATACTCGTCCCTGACGGGTCTGGCGCCTTGATTCATCTGAATAACAACAAAAAGAATGCGGAAGCCTACAACCTTCCGGTCTACGGTTCCGATGGCACTTACGACGTCAAAGAAAAGATTCAAACGAACGAGATCACGAGACTGCCCGTCTTCGGCATCAAGCAGAACGATCACGCTATGCTTGGCATGATTGAAGGTGGAGACGCGATGGCCACTATCACGGCAGACATTTCCGGCAGAAACGATTCTTACAACACAGTTGGCGGGAAGTTTAGAGTCATGGATATGGACTTCTATACGTTAACGTCAGGAACCAAAAAGAGCTCCGTACCGATGTTCGGGCAGAAGCCGTTTCAAGGGGATTATCAGATTCGATATGACTTTTTGTCAGGACCTTCATCCAACTACACGGCTATGGCAGGCAAGTATAGGGAGTATTTGGTGAATAAATACGCTCTGAAGAAGCTGGAGCCTGCTAAGGCAAGTCCTTTCCTGCTTGAGGTGGAGGGAGCGTTCCAGAAACAAGCATCTTTTGTCGGTGTTCCGTATCAATCAACGGAAGCGCTGACCACCTTTGATGAAACGCAGTCGATGTTAACAGCTTTGAAAGAAAAAGGAGTCAAGGATATCGGGCTCCGCTATGTCGGTTGGTTTAATGACGGAATTCGGCATACGTCTCCATCGAACGTTGAAGTGGTCGGTGAGTTAGGCGGTAAGAAGGGATTCCGCAAGCTGGCCGATTATATGTCAAAGGAGAACATCCCTCTATTCCCGGATGTAGCTTTTCTTGAAAAATATAAAGGAGCTTCAGACGCAGCTTCCTTTTTAGACAGACAGAAAGCCAAAATTTACAAGTATGACCCCGTGATGTATGTCAAAGATACATCGAAGTTTTCACATTACTTATTATCGCCGTCTGCGCTGGCAAAAACAGTGGACGGATTTGTCTCCGACTACGCGAAGCTTGGCCTTACCGGCTTGTCTCTTAGGGATTTAGGAAATGAAGTGAACTCAGACTTTAGCCCAGATCATCCGATTAACCGGCAGGATGCGCTAAACATTGCCGTTGGCGGTACCGACATGCTGAAGCGGCAAGCCAACAAGCTAATGGTGAATGGCGGCAATGCCTACAGCCTGCCGTACGCCAACATTATTGTGAATGCTCCGACCAAAAGCAGTCGCCTGAATCTGACCGACGAAGACGTACCCTTTTATCAAATCGCGCTTCATGGTTTTTATGATCTCGCCGGAGAGCCGTTTAATATGCAGAGCGTAACCGATTCACGCGATTCCCTGCTGAAAGCGCTAGAGACGGGATCGAACATTTATTACCAGTGGTACTACAGCGATTCGTCAGCGGTTAAAGATTCGGATTATAACGAACTATATGCGCTGCACTACGGAGATTGGCTGGATCAAGCGGCCGGTTTCTACAAAGAGGCGGGCACTGTGCTGAATGAGGTTCGGTCATATGTGATTACCGATCATCGTAAATTGGCAGAAGGTGTGGTTCAAACGACCTTTGAGAATGGGAAGAAGATTATTATCAATTACAACAGCGCTGCGGTACAGGTGAACGATAAACAACTAGAGGCCAAGAGCTACTGGGTAGGAGGTGAGTGATTTGCGGAAAAAAAGATTATCGTTGGAACAGACGAAAGCGTGGTACGGCGTTTTGTTCGTATCTCCCCTCATCTTGGGGATGGTCATGCTTTTTCTGCTGCCGCTCATTCAATCATTCCGATTCAGCTTAAGTTCCATACAAATGGTTGAGGGCGGCTTTGCCGTACTGCCTAAAGGAATTAGCAACTACACCAGCTTATTTACCTCCAATCCGGATTATCCCCGATTATTGGCGGAAGGTGTTGTCAATATGGTTGTGAATGTGCCGATCATCATTATTTTCAGCCTGTTCGCAGCGGTGTTATTGAATCAAAAATTTAAAGGGCGCGCCCTTGCGCGCGCGATCTTCTTTTTGCCGGTCATTCTGGCATCGAGCGCCCTTGCTAATCTAGATATCAGCAGCTTCGTAGGAGGTTCGGCTCTCAGTGGGAGCGGAGAAGGTTCTAATATGCTACAGAGTTTTGAACTGAAAAAAATGCTGCTGGATTCGGGTATTGCTCCTATCATAGTCAATTACATCACTGGAGCGGTAGATCGAATTTATGAAATTATCAGTTCTTCTGGTGTACAAATTTTGATTTTCTTGGCAGGGCTTCAATCGATCTCCCCTTCCTTGTACGAGGCATCCAAAATCGAAGGAGCAACGGGATACGAGATTTTTTGGAAAGTGACGTTTCCGATGATGTCCCCGCTCATATTAACGAACTTGGTCTATTCCATTATTGATTCCTTCAGCAGAAATAAAATCAATACGCTTATTTCACAAACGGCGTTCAAAACCTTCGATTTCGGTTTAAGTGCGGCAATGTCCTGGGTGTACTTCATTGTTGTGGCTATCATCCTTGTCATCTCCACTGCGCTTGTCTCAAGAAAAGTATTCTATTACGACTGACGGAGGGATAGGACTATGAAATCGCAGGCTGTACGTATGGACGGATGGATTAGCAGGCGTAATCCGCTGGAAAAGGCGAAAAATTGGACATGGCAGATCATACGCGCCGTCTTGGTGCTCGGCTTTTGTTATATTATTTTGTTTCCCATATTTTTAAGACTATCGGTTGCCTTTCGTGACAGAATCGACATTTATGATCCAACTGTGCTGTGGATTCCCCGGCATTTTACACTCGAAAATTTAGAGATAGCAATCTCAGCAACAAACTATTTGTCAGCTTTATGGAATACGTTCCTTATCTCGTCTACGACAACGTTGATTCAGGTTTGTTCTTGCGCGTTGGCGGGATACGCTTTTGCGCGATTGAAATTTAAAGGCAGCGGGCTGTTGTTTGGTCTGGTCATTTTCACCATCGTCGTGCCGCCTCAAACGATCATGATTCCGCTCTATTTAACATACCGGTATTTTGATCTTTTCGGATTAGTCGGGCTATTTTCAGGGAAGAGCAGTATCAATCTGATTGACACGTTTTGGCCGTTTCTTATCTCTTCTGCTACAGCGATGGGGCTGAAAAACGGGCTTTATATTTATATTTTCCGTCAGTTTTTCCGGGGTATTCCCAAAGAAATCGAAGAAGCCGCCCTCGCGGACGGAGCGGGAATTTTCAAAACCTTTTACAGGATAATGCTGCCTAACGCCATTCCCGCCGTTGTCACAGTCGTTTTGTTCTCGTTTGTATGGCAGTGGAACGATAGCTATTATGTATCCCTGTTTTTGAGTAAAGTGAAGGTGCTTTCCACACAGCTGACGGATATGGGGCCAGCTCTGGGCAAAGAGCCGGATCCGGTGTACCAGTCTATGCTGCTCAACACGGGCGTACTGCTGATGATGGGACCTTTGATTGCGTTGTATTTGTTCGTTCAGCGTTATTTCGTGGAAAGTGTGGAGCGTACCGGTTTAGTAGGTTAATAAAGATAAAGACAGGGTGGAGGAGAAACAGTGAACAAAGATGGATGGCAGTTGAAAGGATTCCATATGCGCTTCGGATCGCATGAGGATGTTAGTAATTTAAAGCGAGTGATTGAGGAAGCGTTGGCGCCTATGGGCGTAAATGTTTTGATACTGGAATGCAACACTTCATTTCAGTTCCAATCTCATCCGGAAGTATCGGGTGGCACTTTGACGAAGGAAGATGCGAGGGAGCTGTCCGCCTTATGTAAGCGGCACGGTATACGTTTGATCCCTTTGTTTGATTGTTTGGGGCACCAAGGTTGGGGCGGAGCGAGGAATTCGCTTCTGCGGGCGCATCCGGAGTTTGACGAAACCCCGCATGTGCCGACGGATGCCAAGTGGCCAGATTTTTATTGCCCAAGCTGGTGTCCATCCCATCCGGACATTAATCCGCTCGTGTTCGAACTGATGGATGAGCTGATCGATGCTTTCGAAGCGGATGCCCTGCATGTCGGCATGGACGAAGTGTTCGCCATCGCGGATGATGGGTGCCCACGGTGCCGAGGGAAAAACAAGGCAGAATTGTTTGCGAAAGCGACGAACGATTACTACGAGCATTTGGTCCGTAATCGGAAGGTGCAGATGCTCATGTGGGCAGACCGGTTGATTGACGCCAAAGGCATGGGGTATACAGAGTGGGACGGCGACATTTACGGCATTTGGCCAGCCGTGGATCTTATTCCGAAGGATATTATATTGTGCGATTGGCACTACGATAAATTGGACGCTTATCCATCCGTCGGGCATTTGCTGGGTAAAGGATTTGAAGTATGGCCCAGCTGTTGGAAAACACCGGAAGCGGCCCTTGATCTGCTGGAGCAATCCATCCGCCAAGCGGAAGAGCGGGGGGCGATTGATCGCATGCCCGGCATGTTGGTGACTGGCTGGAATGCCGACGGCGCCAAGCTGGTGACCGCACTGCTGAGAGATGGTGACTTAGGCGAAGATACGGGCGATATTAAGGGCATTGCAGCTACGCTGAAAACGGTCATGGAGGCGCTCCGACTACGGACATAGCATCTTGAAGCAAAGAGCTGATATTACATAGAAATGGAGACAACGCCATGACACAGTCCAAAACCGTACATATCATTTCGCATACACATTGGGACAGGGAATGGTATTTGCCCTATGAAAAGCATCACGTATTGTTGATCAAGTTAATGGATACGCTGATTCAAACCCTCAGGCAGGATGACGGATACCGCAGCTTTCATCTGGACGGTCAAACGATCATACTAGAGGATTATTTGCAGATACGCCCGGAAATGAAGGAGACGCTGGAGCAATTGATTCGCAGCGGACGCATTCATATCGGCCCGTGGTATATCCTGCAGGATGAATTTCTAACGAGCAGTGAAGCGAATGTGCGCAATCTGTTAATTGGCCACCGCGATGCGAAAACGTATGGCGTCATTTCGAAGCTGGGCTATTTCCCGGATTCCTTCGGCAACATGGGGCAGGCGCCGCAGCTGTTGCGGCAAGCAGACATTGAGAACGCCGTGTTCGGACGCGGTGTGAAGCCGACGGGATTTAACAACGAGGTATCAGAAGTTCAGGCTTACGAATCTCCATATTCGGAGATGTTTTGGGAAGCGCCTGACGGCTCCAAGGTGCTGGGTATTCTATTTGCCAATTGGTACAGCAACGGGAATGAGATTCCTGTGAATCCAGAAGCGGCATCCAAGTATTGGGATCAAAAATTAGTAGAAGCAGCCCGATATGCATCTACGCCGCATTGGTTGTTCATGAACGGGTGCGATCATCAGCCTGTACAGACCGATCTCACGGATGCGATCAGCACAGCCGAGAAGCTGTACCCGGACATTCGATTCATCCATTCCAATTTTGAAGATTATTTGAGTGATGTGAACCGGACGATCCCGAGTGATCTGTCCATCATTCGCGGAGAGCTGAGAAGCCAGCATACCGACGGCTGGTCTACGCTCGTAAATACGGCATCTTCCCGCGTTTATATCAAGCAGAAGAATCAAGAAGGCCAGACACTATTGGAAAAAGTGGCGGAGCCTTTGGCAGCCTTTGCTTACCAAGCAGGATGCCCATATCCCCATCATCTGTTTACCTATGCTTGGAAAACATTGATGCAGAACCATCCGCATGACAGTATTTGCGGGTGCAGTGTCGACGAAGTACATGCCGAAATGATGACGCGTTTTGAGAAAAGCAAGCATGTGGCCGAATCTATTGCGGCGGATAGCCTGACTTGGTTGGCAGAGCGAGTGGATACGTCTGTATTTTCCGGTTACGGCAAAGAAGCGGTGCCGTTTCTATTAACGAATACGACCGGGTGGGAACGTAGTGGTACCGTGACCGTGCAGCTGGAATTAAACAGGATTTACTTCCGTGATGGCAGGGACTTCCGGGATATGAGACAGGACTTGAAGGATAAGAGCTTGGACGATTATGTGTTGGTTGATGTGGATGGGAAACCTATTCCTTGTGGATTAGAGGATATGGGGATTCACTTTGGGTACGATTTACCTGATGACAAGTTCAGACAGCCGTATTTCGCACGTGCCGTCCGTGTGACCTTCGAAGCGGCTAATGTGCCGGCTTTAGGATACAAAACGTATGCGTTGACTCGTGATGCCTCATTAAAGCTGCTTCTTTCGCAGACTTCTTTAATCGTTGGTACATACGCGATGGAAAACGAATATTTGAGTGTCCAAGTCGCTGATGACGGCTCGCTAACGGTAACGGAGAAGCTTGAAGGAACGGTCTACAAAGGCTTAGGCGTTTATGAAAATACGGGAGACATCGGTAATGAGTATATGTACCGCCAAGCTTGCGGAGACACGGCTGTGACTACGCGCGGTGTACCGGCATCCATTCGTATTCAGGAAGATACGCCTTTTCGAGCTAGCATAGAGATCGTTCACGAGTTGGAAATACCGGCATCTGCTGAGGATTTATTGGATACGGAACGCAAGGAACTGGTCTGGTTTACGCAGCGGAAGTCGGCTCGATCTGACACAAAGATAACTTTGAAAATCACGACGGTTGTATCCTTGGATAAAAACGGAAAGCGCGTTGACATTGCGTCAACTTTTAACAATCACGCCAAAGATCACCGTTTGCGCATGCTGTTTCCTACGGGATTGGATGCGGCAACCCACTACGCCGATTCCATCTTTGAAGTGCCGGAGCGGATCAATACAACGACAGCCGAATGGAAAAATCCGAGCAACTGCCAGCACCAGCAAGCATTCGTAATGGTGGCGGGTGCGCGGCAAGGGCTTACTATCGCCAACCGCGGTTTGAACGAATACGAGATCGTTCGAGAAGATAGCGGCCAAACCATTGCGATTACATTGCTTCGAGCCGTAGGGGAATTAGGCGACTGGGGATACTTCCCAACGCCAGAAGCGCAATGTATCGGCGAGCACACTGTGCACCTATCCGTTATCCCTTATGCGGTGCCTGTAGAAACAAATGAGGTAGACCCGCGAGTTCATGGCTCCGGTGCCATACAGGCTGCCCATCAATATCAAATTCCTTGGTCAGTAAAGCAAACCGAGGTTCATCCCGGAGAATTGCCGCCGATTTACGCTTTTGGGAGCTGGGAAGGTCAAGCTATGGTCTTCTCCGCCATGAAGGTTTCCGAGGAGACAGGGGATATGATTACGCGTTGGTATAACATTTCTGCACAAGAGCGAGCTCTGAAAATAGAACTCCCTGAGAAGTTCCATCATGCTTATAAGAGCGATATTATGGAACGGCGTTTGGATCGTCTGCAGCAGGAGGGATCGGAGCGATTGTCCGTATCCGTTCGTCCAGCAGAAATCGTTACGATTAGTTTTGAACAACTATGAAAAATGTACGAAAAAAGACTGTTTCAGAAGCGGATGCCAAGTCCGTACATGAAATAGTCTTTTTTTACTTTATATGAAAGTTTTTTGGGTTACGTGGTGAGGGGGAAGCTTCCCCTAGCTTTCGTGCGAGCAGATGGGCTATAGTGTTTACCATTGTTGTATTTTCTACAACAATGCACACTCCCAAAGTCTATTTCGCAACTTGAAGTTGCATTTCGTACAACATTTCGAGCCCATTTGTTGCAAAATCGCCTGTTTTGGGCTCAACCGCGAATAAGGATTCATTCATCCAGCAACCTCATTTGAGCATATATGACGATTGATTCCGATTTAAGACGAAGGATGGCGTAAGCTGTCTTTTTTTATTTAAACACACACCCAATGAAATTATAGATTCTTCTATAATTTTTTAAGGGTTTTTTTGATCAAAACTTTTATTATAGGTATATTACATTGAAGTAAGGAGTGAAGCAGCCTTGAACGGAAATATCAATGAAGCTCCTAGACTCCCCCTAACGACAAGTGAGCAAAAAGCTTTGCAGCTGAGACGAAGAAGAAGATTGAAGCAAAACATTCCGCTTTTTATCATGCTTATCCCTGTCATTGCTTACTACATATTGTTCAAATATTGGCCTATGGGCGGTCTTGTTATCGCTTTCAAAAACTACAATTTTGCGGATGGGATTTTGGGTAGCCCTTGGGTGGGACTGAAGTATTTTAAACTTTTGTTTTCTAGCTCCAATACGCTCCAAATCATTTGGAACACGTTTTGGCTCAGTCTTTTGAGTTTAATTTTCGGCTTTCCGATTCCAATCTTTTTGGCCATTTTGCTTAATGAAGTAAGAAGGTCGTGGTTTAAAAGATGGGTACAAACGATTATTTATTTGCCGCATTTTTTCTCTTGGGTCATTGTTTCTGGTATCGTATTGTCATTATTTGCAACAGACTACGGTTCAATTAATAAGGTACTCAAGATGTTTAATATTGAACCGATTACCTTCCTATACGAGTCGAAATCTTGGGTTAGTATATTTATCGGATCAGGCGTTTGGAAAGAAATGGGCTTCAGCACCATTATTTACTTGGCCGCATTGACGACCATTGATCCTTCCCTTTATGAATCTGCGGGTATGGATGGGGCAACGAAGTGGAGACAAATGTGGCACGTAACGCTCCCAGGTATTCGTCACACCATTATTCTATTGCTTATCTTAGCGATGGGTAAGGTGATGGAGGTTGGCTTTGACCAAGTGTATAACTTGCAGAACGCCGCGGTATCGGACGTATCGGAAGTTATTAGTACCTACATTTATAAAATAGGCCTAGGTAGTTCACAATTTAGCTTAACTACTGCAATGGGATTCTTCGAATCCATTATTAGTTGTAGTCTCGTGCTGATAGCTAACAGGATAGCTAAAAAGTTTGACCAAGCTTTGTTCTAGAGAAAGGAGGGACCCTCATGAAAGCGACAAAAGGCGAAAAGATTTTCTACGCTACGAACTATGTGGTGCTCGGATTAATTGCCTTAACGTGCATTCTGCCGTTTATTCATATTGTGGCGCTATCGCTCAGCGATCGGTCGTCGGTAGACTCAGGTCATGTTTTCTTCTGGCCGGTAGGACTGCAGTTTACAGCGTATAAAATTTTCTTCATCGCTAGCCCAGCTTTTAATGCTTTTAAAAATAGCATCATAATTACACTTGTCGGTGTCGTACTTAGTTTGTTAGGTACCATATTAGCTGCATACCCATTGTCCAGATCGTATCTGATTGGCCGTCGCTATCTTGTTCTAGCTATGGTGTTTACGATGCTGTTCTCGGGGGGGTTAATTCCAACCTATCTGGTTATTAAGAACATGCATCTGATCGACTCCTATTGGGCATTATGGCTTAGCGGATTCATTAGTACCTATAATATGTTACTAATGCGAAGCTACTTTGAGAATATTCCTTATGAAGTGCAGGAAGCAGCGCGAATTGACGGATGTAACGATACCTCGCTTCTCATCCGTATCATACTTCCACTATCACTTCCCATGTTGGCTACGTTGGCACTGTTCTACGGGATTGGCTTTTGGAATTCTTTTATGAACGTCCTGATGTACATCAACAAGAGCGATATGCAAAATTTGACCGTCATCGTCCAGGCGATGCTGCAACAAAACGATCTTTTGAATTCTCCTTCTCTCAATAATGAGGAGCAGGCGGCAGTCGCTACGGAGATGGTTAAAGCAGTTGGGGTCGTTGTAATGGTAGTTCCCATGCTGGTGGTTTATCCCTTCCTGCAAAAATACTTTGTGAAGGGCGTTATGCTTGGGTCTGTTAAGGGTTGATGAGAATGGTGTTCCCGTTT
Source organism: Paenibacillus germinis (assembly GCF_013141785.1). Lineage (NCBI taxonomy): Bacteria > Bacillati > Bacillota > Bacilli > Caryophanales > Paenibacillaceae > Paenibacillus > Paenibacillus germinis. The sequence goes on along the minus strand of NZ_WHOC01000184.1, from coordinate 14,722 downwards.
AACAAAACTTCACAATAAAATTATTGGGGGAAAATGCGCATGATGAACAAGAAACTGTGGGTTGGTATGACAGTAAGTGTTGTAGCATTAGGGGCAACGTTGGTTGGTTGCAGCAGCGACAAGAAGGAAACGGCAACACCGGCAGCAACGACCAAAGCGGGTGAGAAAGCAGCAGTTAAACGTAGCGATGTAACCGTGACCATGTATGATCGCGGTGCAGTTCCTGCATCGGAAGGGTCGTATGAAGAAAATCGCTGGACCAAGTGGATTAACCAGAACGGACCGGAAAATGCGAAATTCGTACCCATCCTCCGCAGCGATTCAACTAAAAAATTAAACGTATTGTTTGCTTCCGGTTCCGCTCCGGATATTGTTAGCGAGTATAATACACCGTTTCGTGGCAGTCTGTATGATCAAAAGCAGCTGCTGCCCATCGATGACATTTTAAAATACATGCCTGAATATCAAAAATTACTGACCCAATATCCGCAGTTGAAGAAAGCGGGTACAAAACCAGACGGGAAGTTGTATGAAATCGGTAAAGTGAAAGAAGCTACACCTCAACATATTTTGCTAATTCGTACAGATTGGTTGAAAAAGCTGAATCTATCGATGCCTACAACAACCGAGGAATTATTGGCCGTGGCTAAGGCATTTGCAGAGAAAGATCCTGATGGCAACGGAAAGAAAGATACCTATGGGCTTAACATGAGTACCTATTCGGAACAAGCGATCAATGAGATGTTCGGCGAAGGCTCTTCGAAAGACTTGTTGGCCTGGGGAGTTAAAGATGGCAAAATTATTCGTCAATGGGATAACGAGCTTGCTTCCCTAACCTTCAAAAAGAAGCTCTACGATGAGGGTATTATTGACAAAGATTATATCAATGACAAAGATGGTGCTAAGGCAAAGCAAGACTTTCTAAATGGCAAAATCGGAGTTTATGTGAAGTTTTCAGGTGGTTGGTATGACTTTGCAATGAACGACCTTCCTACGTTAAAGAAAAATGTGGCTGATGCGGATGTGGCTCCGTTAGGCTATCCGAAGTCACCACTCGGGACATTCACAGGGGCAATCGATAATCCTGTTCAAATGACGACAGTCATTAACGCCAAGGCGAAAGATCCCGAAGCTGTTGGCCGTTATCTTGACTTTATGATGAAACCGGAAACGGCTTTGAAAGTGATTAATGGTGACGAAGGCACTCACTGGAAGAAAGCGGCGAATGGATGCCCGCAGGCTGTAGACCCGGCAAAGAACAAAAATGAGGTAGGCTACGCATTGGATTACGAAATGTTCTATTCATCGGGACAAGATAAGTGCAGTTTTGTTTTGAGCGGCTTTAATCCGGAAGTGCCTGCGCAGAAGGCCGCCATGGACATGTATAAAGAAGTTCAGAAGCAGTATTTCGATACGCAAAGAGAATACCCTGGGCTCACGGTAGGGGAACATATGCCGGTGTATAGTGCTGATCTTCAAATGATTAATACAACGATTCTTAAAGAAAAAGGCGACCTCTTTGTTAAGGCCATTATTAGCGGAAGCAAGTACACCCCTGAACAAGCAATTAAAGACTCACAAGCGGCTTGGGAAAAAGCAGGCGGTAAGCAGCTCGAAGATTTCATGAACAAATGGTATCAAGAAAATAAAGATAAAGCGTTCCTTGCTAAGGATGTTATGGCAATCGCGAAACAACAAATGGAAACAGTAAAGTAATTCATTCTTGATGAAGGAGCTGGACATGGATATGCGTTTGCCTGCCATGCAGACAACGCTGAGATGTCCAGCTTCATTCATTTTCAATTGGCAATACCATCGGATTGCTAATCACATCATGGGGGGAAATAGAAATGAACAAGGTGAAAGTCGCCATCATTGGCTGCGGCGGTATAGCAACAGGTAAGCACTTACCCAGTCTAGCAAAAATAGAGCAGGTCGAAATTGTTGGTTTTTTTGATATCGTGCTTGAACGCGCTCAGCAAGCGTCAGAGAAGTTTGGTGCTCCCGGAGCGAAGGTGTTTGAGAACTATTATGAGCTTCTTGCTGATGCTTCGATTGACGTCGTTCATGTCTGTACCCCAAATGATTCGCATGCGGAGATTTCGATCGCAGCTATGGAAGCAGGCAAGCACGTCATGTGTGAAAAACCGATGGCCAAAACAGCCGCCGATGCTCGGCGTATGGTTGAAGCTGCCAAGCGTACAGGTAAGAAGCTGACCATTGGCTACAATAATCGCTTCCGAGCGGATAGTCAGTATTTGAAGAAAGTGGTTGAAGACGGTGATCTAGGCGACATTTATTTTGCCAAAGCGCATGCCATTCGCAGGCGTGGGGTTCCAACTTGGGGCGTATTTCTGGATGAAGACAAACAAGGCGGAGGCCCGCTGATCGACATCGGTACACATGCTCTCGATTTAACGCTGTGGATGATGAATAACTACGAACCTAAGGTGGTGCTTGGCACCGCTTATCATAAGCTGTCACGGAAAGAAAATGCCGCTAATTCCTGGGGGCCTTGGGATCCTGAGAAATTCAAAGTGGAGGACTCCGCATTTGCCATGATCGTGATGAAAAACGGTGCGACTGTGATGGTGGAGGCGAGTTGGGCCTTAAATACATTGGATACGAAGGAAGCAAAGTGTACGCTTTGCGGTACAGAAGGCGGAGCCGACATGCAGGATGGCTTACGCATAAATGGTGAAAACCACAGTCGTTTATACGTCAATCAATTGCAATTCGATGCCAAAGGTGCAGACTTCTACGAGGGTAAAAAAGAGAGCATGTCGGATAAAGAAATCCGTACATGGATTGATGCTGTAATGAACGATAAGGAGCCTATTGTAACGCCAGAGCAATCGTGTGTCGTTTCTGAAATTCTTGAAGCCATTTACGAATCCAATAGAACGGGAAAAGCGGTCTATTTTGACTAAAATAACCGGAAATGAGGCCATTCTTTCATGATTAGAGTAGCGATGTTGAGCTTTTGGCATGTTCATGCAAAAGATTATGCACGTCTAGCCGCCGAGCACCCGGGTACCGAAATCGTGGCTGTATGGGATGAAGTTCCCGAACGAGGAAGGCAAAAGGCAGAGGAGCACGGTGTTAGCTTTTATGCCGATTTGCATGCGCTTTTGGCCAATCCGAATATCGATGCCGTTATTGTGGATACGCCGACGAATCGGCACCGGGATGTCATCATCGCAGCTGCCAAAGCGGGTAAGCATATCTTTACAGAAAAAGTTATAGCTACCACGACGAAGGAATGTAATGAGATATTGGCTGCGGTTGATGCGGCTGGGGTCAAGCTAACGGTTTCTCTACCAAGACTATATACCTGGTTTACACAGGCTGCACATAACTTCATTCGGGAGGGTCAGCTTGGCAATGTAACGACGGTTCGCATACGGCTTGCTCACAACGGCGCATTACGAACAGAGAAAAATCCGAATGGTTCACTCCCATCCCATTTCTTCAACTTAGAGGAGTGCGGGGGAGGGGCATTGATGGATCTTGGCTGCCATCCGATGTACTTGACGCGCCTATTCCTAGGTTTACCGGAAAGTGTTAGTGCCAGCTTCGGTTACATAACGGATCGAGAGGTAGAGGATAGTGCGGTAGCGACTTTACGTTATCCAAATGGGGCAATAGGCATTGTTGAAGCGGGATTCGTGAATAACTACTCACAATTTGATATTGAGGTGCAAGGAACGGAAGGCAGCCTCATGTATACGAGAATTGATGACAAGCTGTTAGTACGAAGCCACAAGTTGGAAGGTGGAGCAGCAACAGGGTGGCAAGAGGTCACGAATCTGCCTGAGAATCTCCCTTCTCCATTTGAACAATGGGTGTCACATATTCGAAATGGAACGACAGCTTCTGAAAATATACAAATTGCACTTGATTTGACCCGTTTAATGGAAGCTTCGACTTTATCGGCACGCTCAGGTGCTGTATGTAGGCTGAGTGACCTGGCGGAATAAAGAGGCTTCCTTGTGGAAAGGCCAGATCATTCCCTGCAATGAAATAAGGGTAATCTGGCCTTTCTTCATTTGAGGGAAATGATGACAACAAAGCTCTAAGGAGGAACAGACATGCTGGACAAAGGGGAATACTCATTTTCTACCTGTTGGAATATTAAAAAGCATACGATTGGAAGGAACATGATAGAGGAGATCAAGGAGCTCGGTTTTCGTCAGGTGGAATTGAACTATAACGTGACGGAAGAGATGATGAAGTCAATTGAGCCGATGATCGAAAAAGGGGAAATTGGTGTATCCAGTGTACACAATGTGTTCCCTTTCATCGACGATAAAGATTACGATACAGATTCTGTCATGCTTGGTTTCGATGATGAGGTGAAGCGCAAGCGATCCGTGGAGCTGTTGATCCGGTCTATGGAATATGCGAATCGCTATGGAGCGAAGGCCGTTGTCGTACATCCAGGCGAAGTGCCTTTTGAATATAACATTGATTTGGATTTGAAAAAGCTTTACAGGGATCACGGGAAGGATTCACCGGAATATCAAACGCTGTGGAAGGACATGTCCGAAAGACGGGAGCGGTTGAGTCCGCTCTATACCAAGCGGATCCAAGATAGTTTGGAGGAAGTGAGCGAGCATGCAGCCAAACAAGGATGGTCAGTTGCCATTGGCATCGAGACACGCTCAAGATCGTATCAGATGCCGACCTTAATGGAGGCGAAGACCATTTGCGAGAACCTGAAGGGCGGCCCGGTTTACTTGTGGTACGATATCGGCCATGCCATGATGATGGATCGAATGGGCTTGTACGATAATCTCAAGGAGCTGCAAGAGGTTAAGCGCTACATTTATGGCGTACACATCCATGAAACGCTAGAGCTGTCCGATCACTGGTGTCCTTATGTACACAGTAAGGATCTGCAATATTTTGATCATTTTCTTGAAGCGATTGATTTCGCCAAAGTCAAAGTATATGAGTTGAAGGCTGTATGCCAGCCGGACGAGATAGACGAAAGTCACAGGCTTATTACAAGTAAAATTGCAGCTATGAAAGGTTAAAAGGTGATCAGTATGGACGCTACTTATAAAGAGTTGGTACACATTTATGACGAACATACAGCAGCTATGCTGCAGCGGCAGGTGCTTGATCCTACATCGAAATATGTTGGCGGTATTATTGATGAAACGGGCATTGCTCGTGTCAATCATCTCAGCACGCCGAGCGTTTTGGCCGTATGGGCTTCCGCTATCGTTAATCCAGATTCACGTTACTATCACGATGAGACACTCTTAGCCGCTTTCGACAAAGCAGCGGATTTTATTTTGAACCGACAGCATGCCGACGGTACGATCTCGTTAGGTTCAACAAACTATAATTCTCCACCAGATACAGCCTTTGTTGTAGGCGGGATTACGCAAATGTATCAACTGCTTGAGGCACATGACTGGGCAGCTGTGAAGCCTGCCTCTGCAAAGCTGAAACTCTTCCTGGAGCGTACGATCCCTGCTATGCTGACAGGCGGATGTCATACACCGAACCATCGCTGGGTTATTACAGCGGCACTTTCGCTGCTGTATGAGATTTTTCAAATGCCTGAGCTGATAGCTAGAGCGGACGAATGGTTGGCAGAAGGTATGGATATCACACATGACGGCGAATGGACAGAGCGCAGCAACGGCATCTATAATGCCGTCAGTGATATCGCTTTATATCACACGGGTCGTGTGCTAAACCGTCCAGAATTATTAGAATGTGTGCGCCGCAATCTGCGCATGATGGTGTATTTGATCCATCCATCCGGTGAAGTGGTAACCGATTATTCAGGACGCCAGGATTTCGGACAGACGTTTGATATGGCGACTTACTTCCTAATTTATCGCTTAATGGCTGCGCATGATAAAGATCCTTTGTTCGCTGCGATGTCGGACTATGCAGGTACCTTTATTAAGCATACGGAAGCGGTAAATAACAATGCACTCTTGGGTTTATTGCTGTATCCCGAAGCAGATATTTCCGATTTGGAGCGTACTCCGCTTCCTGATCGTTATGTCCAAGTAATCAATGAGCACCATCCGATCAATGAGCATTTAACGCAGATCGATGGCGTGGGCCACCATATGAAAATAGAACACAGCAGCATGCACTTAGCCTTTGGCGCTCCGCTTGTACGTATTCGAGAGCTAGACCAGAGCGTCACGATTATGCCGCAAACGCCGTCATTCTTCTCCCTTCGCCATGGAAAAGTAAGGCTGCTGGGCATTAAGTTGTCTACATCTTTCTCACCTGGGATTGTGAAGTTCGCACATCTAACTGCGGAGGAAGGCGTTTATAAACTAGGAATCGTATTGGAAAAAGGATATAACGGGCCGATTCCACGTCAATTTCTGCCGGAGTCTGCGGAGAGATCGACACTCAGTCCTTGGTACTTGCTTCCGCATCAGCATCGTCCGATGACACATCTGCAAACTCTAGAGTTTCAAGCGGAAATTACACAAGGAGACGGGGGATGGACGATTCGTATCCTTTCCGATGAGCGAGAAGATGTATTCACGCAGTTATCCTTTATTCTAGGAGATGAGGGTACGGTTAGCGGCAGTGATCTCGACCAAGACGAAGCAGGGAAATATTTCTTGAAAAATGGATCCATGAAATATGCGGTGGATGAAGATGCGATTGAGATTTCAACAGGCGCCTACGAGCATCTGCTGCCTGTGCTTCGTGAAGATCAACATCCGACCGGTTGCAAATACGTCCATGTGAACATGGTGACGCCGTTCGACCGGACATTTACAGTACGCCTACTGTAGAAAGGAAGGCCGATATGACGACTTATTTTAATGAACAAGAGAGTATAAAGTCTCGGTTAGGAGACGACGATAACCGGACATTGAAGGTGCTTGCGGACCGGTACATTGGGGCTAATCCGCCCGTCCCATTTGCTTTCCGAGCCTTTTACCGATCTGGCGTTTTGCAAAACGAGGATGGGATGTTTGATTTGAATTTGGGGCGGAAATTTCCCGAAGCAAGACCCGGTCAATTTTCATATGCCTATGGTTTAGTATGGAGTGATGGTGAACGAAACCTGGATGTGTTGTTCCGCTGTTTGGGGCCAATTGAGTTCTATTTCAATGATGAACGTGCCTATCGTTCCAACGTAATAGATGAAATTAAGCCAGATGCCAGCGTTAAGCTTAATCTGAACTTTGTGAAAGGCTGGAACCGACTTTTTATCAAAGCTAAGCATACGGCTGCGGGTTTTGGCTGCTTGTTCGGATCTGATGAAGCCAAGGTACGGATTCTGAATGTGCTTACTCCGTTTGCCGAAAGGCAAGGACAGGCGGGATGGGTGTACTCTGAACCGACTGACACTGATGTATTCGAGGGTAGTCCACTGCCAAATGGTTTGGCGTCAGAGAAAGCGTACGGGCTGCGCTGGCTGCCGACCTGTGAGTGGAGTGAGAGTGAGTTTGTGAAGCTTGTTTGCGAGCGTTTATTCGGCTTACAGCCTGGTAAGCAAGCGTACGCGTGGACGAAACTGAACAAAGTAAGCTCAGGTGAAGAATCTTGTCTGCTGAAGGGCCATACGGCAGGTCCGTTGACCGTTTGGCTGGATGGGAAGCAAGTATTGGAGCTCGCGGAAGAAGGCAGCTTTCAGGTGGAAGTGCCGCTATCTTTTGGCAAACATGATCTGTTGATCCGCAGTATTTGTGGAAGTCATGCTTGGGGTTTCACGCTGCATGCCTATGTTAGGGGAGAGGTTGTCCCGTTAAGCGCTCCTCAGAAGGTTCACGGTTCAGCTGAGCCGTGGTTCTATGTGGGGCCACTGGATTCCAGCATTGAGTTAGCGTATGAGGAATTAATAAGAACCGATCGCATTTATGCTAAAGGTTCAGAGTCAGACGCTGCAGGTGACAAGACCTACTGGCAGTTAGACCGTCCAGACGCTTGGATACGTCCTTATTATGAGAATGCCATGCTGAGCAATAAGTGGACCGTCGGCAACGTCACGAATTATGCTCGTTGGGATTATCCGCTCGGCGTTACCATTTATGGGCTGCTGCAAGCAGGTCGGTTGTTGGAGCGGTCTGATATTATTGGGTATGCCCTCGATCATGTTCAAAGCTGCACAGACATGTTCGAATACTCTTTATGGGATCGAGAGAAATACGGGTTCCCGGCGATCAATCAACAGTTAGTCATGATGAAAATGCTGGATAACTGCGGCTCCTTTGGTTCCGCGATGTTAGAAGCCTATCAGGAAGACAAGGATCCGGGCTTCTTGCCGATTGCGCAGCGAATTGCCGACTTCATACTCGTGCGGTTGGAGCGTAAGGGAGATGGTGCCTTCTATCGGATATGTCAGGATGAATATTCGGAAAACACGATGTGGGCCGATGACCTCTACATGAGCACGCCGTTTCTCTGCCGCTATGCGGGGATAACCGGCAGCAGCGAGGCACTGGATGAAGCAGCGAAGCAATTTCTGTTATTCCGCAAGTATTTATATATGCCGGATCAGCGCATCATGTCGCATGTCTTTGATTTCAAATACGGCATGGCTACCGGCATTCCTTGGGGGCGTGGGAATGGATGGACACTCTTCTCGCTGACAGAGGTGCTGGAGGTTCTACCCGAAGAGCATGAAGCTCGTCCGGAGTTAGTGCATTTCTTTAACGAACTGTGCGCGGGATATGCCGATCTGCAAGCTGAAAGCGGGCTGTGGCATCAGGTGTTGAACGATCCCGACGCCTATCAGGAAGCATCGTGCACGGCAATGTTCGCCTATGCCTTTGCGAGAGGCGTGCGATTCGGCTGGCTGGAGCAGCCTGATCGGTTCATCAACGCTTCGCTGAAAGCATGGGACGGTTTGACCCGTCTGGCCATCGACGCTCAGGGCAACGTGCATGGCGTTTGCAGCGGCTCGCGGTATGCTTTTACCGCTGATTATTATAAAAAAGACCTGCTCACCGTAACCAATGACAACCACGGGGTTGGCATTATGATGCTGGCTGGTTCAGAAGTAGTGAAGTTGAAACGATGGCTGTCGCATCCGCTTGAAGTGATGCATAAATGACGACTGTAGGCAGCGTGTGGCAAATTAGTCATTTGGATTTGATTGTAAGAATGGTATTGGCGGTCGTTCTGGGTGGTTTGATTGGTCTTGAACGGGAATTGAACAATCATGCAGCGGGCTTTCGTACTCACATCTTAGTTTGTTTAGGCTCCGCCACCATCATGCTGCTGTCGGAGTACGGATTCTCTGACTTTGTAAATGAACCCAACGTCCGCATAGACCCATCCCGCTTGGCTGCACAGGTTGTCAGCGGCATCGGCTTTCTTGGCGCAGGCGCGATATTGCGAAACGGCAGTGTTATTAAAGGGTTGACTACCGCTGCTTCCGTTTGGTTGGTAGCGGCTATCGGTTTGAGCGTAGGTGCAGGCTTTATTACGGGGGCGTTGGTATGCACCTTCTTAGTACTCATCAGTTTGTATCTCCTGAATAAGTGGGAGAAGCATTTCCTAAGGCACCGCCGAACTCACGAAATTGAGATCATGATCAATGAACATCCCGGTTTTCTCAGCTTGGTTACCTCCCGTTTTGGGGAACAGGGTATCCAAGTCACCAATCTAAAGATGATGCCAGGAAGCGAATCTTCCCTCGTATCAGGGAATACCGAAAATACCCCAATGATGCACTTGATCTTCAGCTTAAGATGTCCGAAGCACGAGAAGCTGCTTGCCGCATACGAACAAATTGCCGCTCTGGACATTGTCGTTAGGATGGAAGCTGCGAACTTCATTTTTCATAAAAAGGTGGCCTAAGAAAAGGTAGGTTTGTGATTCTAGCAGTATGGGTCTCTGATCTCTTCGATCAGAGATCTTTTCCATTTTTACGAGGGATAATCTGAGGTTAGCGGTTACCAATGTTGTAAATTCTACAACAATTCACGCGCTTAAAGGCTATTTTGCGAGTTGAAGTTGCAGATTGTACAACATTTTGAGCCCATTTGTTACGAAATGGCCTGAATAGGACTAAATTGTTGTACATGATACAACAACGAAGGGACAAAGGTGAGATTTAGGCTGCAATTGTTGCACTTTTTACAACAGTCCCCGGCGTATTGGCCTGTGCGGGCATTTTGCAAATTAAGATGAGAGTTCCTGTCACCGATTGCTCATTCCCCTCGATGTTAAGCATGTTTTATAACGCTAAGGAGGCAAATTTCTGTGTTGCCCATCTGTTAGCGATGGAAAACATTGTTAAAGTGAGAAGCTAGGAGTAAAATGTTCATACTCCTCGACTATAAGCGTGTTTTAAAGCGTTAAGGAGGCAAGTTTCAGCGTTGCCCATCCGTTAGCGATGGAAAACATCGTTGCAGCAAGCAGCTAAGAGTGAAATGGTCATACTCCTCGACTATAAGCGTGTTTTAAAGCGCTAAGGAGGCAATTTTCTGTGTTTCCTATAACGTTAGCGATGGAAAACATCGCTACAGAGAGAAAACTAGAGTGAAATGGTCATTCCCCTTGACTTTAAGCATGTTTTATAACGCTAAGGAGGCAAATTTCTGTGTTGCCCATCTGTTAGCGATGGAAAACATCGTTACAGAGAGAAGATGTGTTATCTGCACAAGCCAACAGACAAACAAAAAAATCCCGCTCACGCCTAACGGCTGGAGCGGGATTTTCGACAATTAGGAGTTAATCAGGTATTGGTTAACCGTCGCCTTAATCAATTCCAAACGGCCGGATTGATTCACGATGGTGCTGTTGTTCTCAAGCGCATAAGCTTCAAGCGTCTTGAAATCTGCTTTACCGGACACGATATCGGCGCCGATGCCGGATTTGAAGGAAGCATAGCGCGTGTCGAGGATGTTATCGAATACGCGGTCTTCGATCAATTTGGCAGCGACTTCTAAGCCGCGAGCGAAGGCATCCATACCTGCGATGTGGGAGTAGACGACATCGATAGGCTCGAAGGAAGTACGGCGAACCTTGGCGTCGAAGTTCACGCCGCCGCGGCCGATGCCGCCTTCGTTCAAGAGGATTTCGTACATCGCGAGTGTCGTCGAGTACAGGTCAGTCGGGAACTCGTCGGTATCCCATCCGAGCAGCAGATCGCCTTGGTTCGCATCGATGGAACCAAGAACACCGTTGATGCGCGCGACGCGAAGCTCGTGCTCAAAGGTATGACCGGCAAGCGTGGCATGGTTTGCTTCCAGGTTTAATTTGAAATACGGCAGCAAGTCGTATTTTTGCAAGAAAGATAGCGTCGTCGCCGCATCGAAGTCGTATTGGTGTTTGGATGGCTCTTTGGGCTTAGGCTCGATCAGGAATTGACCGTCGTAGCCGATTTCTTTGGCATAATCAACCGCCATGTGAAGGAAGCGAGCAAGGTTATCAAGCTCCAGGCCGAGGTCCGTGTTAAGCAGAGTCTCGTAGCCTTCGCGTCCGCCCCAGAAAACGTAATTTTCCGAGCCAAGCTCTTTGGCATGATCTAAGGCTTTTTTCACTTGGGCAGCAGCGTAAGCAAATACGTCCGCATTATTCGTCGTAGCAGCACCGTGAACGAAGCGCGGGTTAGTGAACATATTAGCTGTATTCCAGAGCAGCTTTTTGCCGCTGGATTTCATTTTATCTTTGATCAGGGCAACAATCTCGTCGAGGTTCTTGTTCGTTTCTTGCAGCGTGCTGCCCTCAGGCGCGATATCGCGGTCATGGAAAGCGAAGTAGTCGACATCTAGAATGTTCAGCAGCTCGAAGCAAGCGTCAACGCGAGCTTTGGCCAGTTCAAGGCCGGAGTATTGATCCCAAGCGCGGATTGCTGTGCCACTGCCGAATGGGTCGGAGCCATTAGCGGAAAAAGAGTGCCAGTAAGCGATTGCAAAACGCATATGCTCGCGCATTGTTTTGCCTAAAATAACTTGATCAGGATTATAAAATTTAAAAGAAAGCGGGTTCGTCGATGTGCGGCCTTCGTACTTAATCGGTTGAATGTTGTCAAAGTAGCTCATGAATTCAGCCTCCATAAATTAAGGAATAAATGCTTATGCAGTCATCATAGCACCAAATGAATAGTTTGTAAATTCATTAAACAAACTTAGTTAATGCATGAAAATGTCTTTCATGTTAAAATCAGTTCATTAGAAAAGAGCGACAAGCAATTAGAGCAGTGTGGGGGCAAACATGAAGCAAACAGGCGATTTGAATCTCGTTAAAAAAATAAATAAATCCATCGTACTACACCATATTCGCACGAATTCTCCAATATCCCGCGCACGGATTGCAGAAATTACAGGGCTGACAAAGGCGACAGTGTCGAGTCTTGTTAACGAATTGATCGAGAGCAGTGTCGTCGAAGAGATTGGCGTTGGTGAATCAAGCGGCGGGCGTAAGCCGATGATGCTGCTTTTTAATGGGACGGCTGGTTATGCCATCGGGGTAGACTTAGGGGTTACTGATATTCTTGCGGTGCTGACAGATTTAAGCGGTAAGATCATCCGTGAGGTAAGAGTGCAGCATGACAATGCTTCAGTCGAAAAGGTCGTCCAGCTGTTGAAAACGACCATCCGCGGACTGATCGAAAGCGCGCCGGAGAGCGTCTACGGGATTATAGGAATCGGCATCGGTGTGCCGGGTATTTGTGATGAGAGCGGCAATCTGCTGTTCGCGCCGAATCTTGGCTGGGAGAACGTGCCTTTGCAGCAGCAAATCGAGGAAACGTTCAACATTCCCGTTGTTATTGATAACGAAGCGAACGCAGGAGCTGTGGGGGAGAAACAGTTCGGAGCCGGTAAGGACACGGCGAATCTGGTGTATGTGTCGATCGGCATCGGGATCGGTGCCGGGATCATCATTAAGGGCGAGCTGTACCGCGGGGCGACCGGCTTCTCTGGTGAGATCGGGCACATCTCGATCCAGCACGACGGGCCCAAGTGCAGCTGCGGCAGCTTGGGCTGCTGGGAGTTGTATGCGTCGGAGCACGCGCTCCTCACGCAGGCGCGTCGCGAGCTTAACGATGACACTGTGGATCTGGAGGCTTTGCTGAGCAAAGCCGAAGCCGGAGATCTGGCAGTGATCGCACTTTTTGAGCGCCTTGGTTATTATCTCGGTGTAGGCGTAGTTAATATTATCAACGCGTACAATCCCGAATATATTATTCTCGGCGGCCGCTTAGCAAGTGCCGAGAGATGGCTGATGAAACCGCTGCTGGCCCTGCTCGAGAAGCGTTCCCTGCCGCATCCGCGCAAGCAGCTGAAAGTAGCGTTCAGCGAGCTGAGCGATCGGTCGACAGTGCTCGGGGCAGCATCTTTTGCAGTTGCCACATTTTTCGTGGAGACAACGGTTTCGATTGATCGAAACTAAGCTAGTAGTAATTCCTTCCATTTGGTTGACCGAAGGAAGTTCACTTTTGTACAATGAGAAAAGTGCCAAAAATTCGAGAACAAAGGACTGGAACCAACGATGCTTCTACGTTCACTAGTGATGTGCTGCTATCTCATGGGAGCTTACTGGGCTTCCTACCATTTCCCATCAATGAAGATGGTGTTTTATCCAACGCTTGGGGCATTCAGCTTTCTTTTTATGCACCGTGTGGACCAAATTAAGGACATTGGACGCATCACGATGGGTGCTATCATAGCAGTGACTCTCGGCAGCAGCATGTATGCGATAAGCCACGGCGCCATATCATTTTTCATAACAGCTATCCTTACCATCTTTCTTATTCAGTGGTTCAAATGGAACGCGGCACCGATTCTGTCCGTTTCGTTCATTCCCTATTTTGCACATTCAGTCTCATTCTGGGCACTGCCTGCAGCCGTCTTCGTTTCTCTCCTGGGGCTGGTGGGATCGATTTGGCTCATCGGCAAGTTGGAGCAGTTGAATTGGGTTGCCAGATTGACACTGGCACTTTCGCCGCTTCGCACGAAGCTGGAGCCGCTAAAAAAAGAGATGTAGCTGGTTAGCAGCTAGCAATCATAAACAAAAAAGCGATCAGCAGATGAATGCTGTCGCTTTTTTTCATAATGAAGGAGAATGGAAATGAAACTGCACAAAGGAGAAATCCTATTCCGCCAAGGAGACACGGGGCCACTGTACAGGCTCCAAACCGGTCTGTTGAAAATTGTCCGTGCCCATGAGGACGGAAATACGACACTCGTGAATATCATTGTGCCAGGCGAAACGATCCCACATCATTCGCTCATTAGCCCGAGCCCTTACTACGGTACTGCGATAGCACTTGTCACTTGTGACATAGAAGTGATTCCTGCTGCGCAGTGGTACGAGGAGCTAGAGCGCAGCCCGGAGCATTTCCGAACGATCGCGCGCCAATTACAGGATAAACTGCGCATGATGCAGCAGCGAATTGATCAACTGACAGCAGTGACTCCCGCGGCCAAGCTGATGAAGCTCGAAAGCTGGTTTGGGCACTACCTGGGAACGTTGAAGCTGACAGATGTGCTAACACAGGAGGAAATCGGTCAGTTCATCGGGCTTCGCCGGGAGACCGTGAATCGTCTACTGAGGGAGAGTCAGATGAAAATAGAGTCTTAGACTGACGTCGTCATTAACGGGCAGGATAGTTCAATCGATTCGTGAGTAACTTCAAGCATATAATTTCACGAATGCAGGAAGGTCAAGAACCATGTGGAATAAATATACAACTTTACCGTATTAGGAGGTCGTGAAATGGCGTTTCCGACACATATTGTATCGGCAGGCGGAATTGTAGAAGATGGAA
>NZ_WHOC01000183.1:0-317585 GCF_013141785.1 Paenibacillus germinis | reverse complement strand
CACCCGATGATGTTCATCAGTGTTGATTTGCCGGAACCTGACGGCCCCATGATGGCCACGAATTCTCCATGATCAATATCTAACGAGACGTCATCTAACGCTTTAATCGTTTCCTCTCCCATCGTATAATACTTACTTGCATTTTCGATATGAATTAACGTCATAACCCTCACCTCCATTACTTGCACATCGTCCAAATAATTGAAGTATCCGATTCGTAACCTTACCTCTTTGCTTTATAAAACTCATGATATAGCTTCATGAGCGCCCGCTTCTCAATCCTCGATACGTAAGAGCGGCTGATCCCCAGCTCCTTTGCAATCTCCCGCTGAGTTCGTTCTTCGCCGCCTAATTCGAGCCCAAACCTACCAACCACAACTTCCTTCTCTCGATCATCCAATATCTCCAGATTGCGATAGATTTTGCTCTTCTCTATCTTGAGCTGCACCTTATCCACGACATCGTCCGCTTCCGTCCCGAGGATGTCGATCAATGTAATTTCATTACCCTCTTTGTCCGTTCCGATGGGATCATGCAAGGACACATCTTTGCGCGTTTTCTTCAGCGAACGCAAGTGCATCAAGATCTCGTTCTCGATACAGCGCGCTGCGAATGTGGCAAGCTTTGTCCCTTTGTTTGGGGAGAAGGACTCGATGGCTTTAATCAGGCCTATCGTCCCGATAGATATGAGATCCTCGAGATCTTCCCCCGTATTGTCGAATTTTTTCACTATATGCGCGACAAGTCTCAAATTGTGTTCAATTAACTTGTTCCTAGAGTGATCATTGCCTTCTGCCATAAGTCTCAGATGTAATTCTTCTTCTGCCTCGGTAAGTGGTTGAGGAAACGCATTATTTTTGACATAGGATACAAGTAAGGTTAGCTGCTTAATTAATACGGCTATTGCGCTAAACAATCCAGGCATTCCAGCCACCCCCTTCGATGTTAGCGGATCTTAGCTGTTCGGAAGTCTCCGCTTTAAGCTTAGTATTAGTGTATGTGGGTGGGAGCCTAGAAGTGCCTGTACCTTATAACTTAGACAAAGAAGTCATCTGAAATTAGCTCATTTAAATTAACTTGCGGGGATCTTGTTACACTAAGATAAGAAAGTAACTTTAGTCTCCTCTTATTGAACTCATACATTGCCTGCTCTTTTGAGATCTCCATCAGAAAAAATTTCAATTTAACATCCTTAAACTGTCTATACTCTTTTATTTCTGACATACAAATAAAACCTCTGGCCGCAAGTTCCTCTACCTTAGAAATATCTATAACAACCACATCCAACAATTCACTGTTCCCAAAGATACTAAGAAAATGTTGGACTGATACGGCTGGCTTCGTCTCTAAGAGTGAGATTGTCCCATAATCGCATACAACCTTTTTCTCTTTTTGAAGGATTACTGAAGAGCACGCACGTTTTCTAAGTCTGTACCACTCTCCAGATAAGATCTCTAGTTTTTTATAATATTCATGCCATACCTCCAATTGATCTTGAATATCCATATCAGCCCACCAAATGGTATCTGTATTTTTCAATTGTTTGTTGGGGCTAAAACGAACAAACGTCTCTACTAATAGCATCTCTTTATTAATTAATCTTAATAGCTGATCTTCACTTAACTTCTCTATACAAATAGAACATGCATGAACCAGAATGCCTAGGTCATAGAACATTTCCTTCAGAGCATCCTTATCCCAGCTGTATTCCTTGTTAGAAACAAACTTGCTAACTACTCCAATATCTTTCCATTCAATTCGCATCACTTCTGTGTTGAAATGAAAAAGACGAATATTCTCCTTAATACTGTTAGTGATGAATTCGCAATTTTTCATTTCAGTATACTTGCCCCTCTCAATAAAATCGTTGATATGAAAGATCGTCATTTGAAAAATTACTCCCACTCAACGATTTTCTTGGGGCTATATATATTGGCCTGTTTTAACTTGAATTTTCTGTGCAGAACTACACCAATATTGGTTTCATTATTGGCTTTCTCTGTAAGTAAGCTTTCTAAGTGACCAATCGTAGTAATTTGGACTTCATCACCTAGATAATGAACTCGCACTTCATCAATAAGCCACTCAACGATTTTTCTTTTATCTTCAAATGATAGTTCAGAGCCATCATTTTCAATAAACTCCTTAATTCGTTCAGTAGCTGATACAATCTTCTCCGCATTCAAATTCCCTTCTTCAAACTTCTCAAGTTGCAATAAATAATTGTCTAGTGTTCGTTGTAGCTCTAACTTAGAAACATTTATTTTAGCAACCTCTTCTGCCATCTCCTCCTCATTAATCACATCACGTATAAACATTACTTTTATTTTTTCAATTTCTTTCCCCTTCTCACTAAGCTGATTTCTTACCAACTCACTTGCTTGTTTAATCTCACTAATAATTGAATCCGACATAATATCTAACTGTTCAATATATTCATTTGGGTCGGATATCACTGACATTATGAGATTCCAGATAAAATCATCAAGTAAATCAACGCGTAAAGTTTTTGCAGGGCAAGCTGTCACTCCATCACCATAACGTTTAGGATTTTTGTTTGGGCAACGGTAGCAAGTATATCTAACTTTTTCTGGTTTATTTAATTTTGAAGCCGAATATGTCGTGCAATTCCAAGTTCTTCCGCAGTGAGAACACTTAATTAAAGATTTGAGTAGGTATTCGTATTTACTGTTTCCAGAACCCGTATTATTCTTTATTTTTTGTTCGTGGGCTAATTCAAACAGAGCCACATCTACTATGGGTTCGATTTCCACCAAGATCCACTCATTCTTTTCACGGTATTCATAAGATTTCTTCGCAGCGCCACCTTTGGTTTTCTCCCCCTTTATCTTTTTAAATTTCCTCCTGTTGTAATAATACTTACCGATATAAATTTCTGAAACTAAAATACGGGAGATTGAAGTAGCACCCCAATTCATACTTTCACTTCTTTTAGGGGAAATACCTAACTCAAAAAGCTTACTTCCAATTTCACGTAGGGTTAAACGATCAAAAACGTACCACTGGTAAATATTCCTAACTACCTCCGCCTCTTTTTCATTAATTACAAGCGTTTGGTTTTCAAAATTGTAACCAAATGGCGCAACGCGCATTGGCATAATCTTCTTATCACGTTCAACTGCTTTAAGCCTGCCGCGCACAGTTCTTTTCTTAATAAGTGCTAGCTCGTACTGAGCAATAACACTCATTAAGTTAAAGAACAACTGGCCTTCTGGTGTTGACGAGTATTCAGTATCAACGAAAAGCAATGCAACTCCTTTGGACTCAAACTCTCTACATATAAAAAGCTTATCTGTAAGATCCCGAGAGAGCCGATCAGGATGAGTAACAAATACGTGAGTTATCAATCCCGCTGCTATATCCTGCCGAAGCCGGTTAAGCTGTGGGCGTTCAATGTCCTCGCCGCTTGCTCCTTCTTCTCGGTACACGATTACATCATTTAAAGAATGACCCAGATCAGAGACCCGCTTTAAGCAAAGTTCAGTTTGTGCGTCAAGGCTTGTACCGTCCGCTGCCTGGCTTCCAGTAGAAACACGTGGGTATATTGCTATAGCCATTTTCTATTTCCTTTCTTGGCTGCATATATTTGTGCTCTGTAATCCTTCAGTTGTTGAAAACGAGCATAGTATTGGTTTAGATACTCTTCAGGAAGCACTTCAGGAGTATGCAGTAAATTACAACAAATCAACTCCGAATTAGGATTGATTATGTAAATACAATTAAGGCAATCGGGAGCGTAATAAACCGTTACCTCTTTACAAATCGATTCTGATTTTAAACTAAACCATTGCTTCTCTAGAGCTATACTACATGAGTAGAATCTCCCCTCAAAATCAATACCATTATTAGTTAGCAATGCAAAACCTTCCTCAAAATCAAACATGCAAACACCTACATTCCAAGTAATAGAACATTTGTTCTCATTACTGTTATGCCCTTAAATACAAAAAATAAACCGACTTCATTCAGTCGGTTTGGAAAGTAGCTTTTTGATAATCAACTCAATAACTCTTTTCTTGGCTGCTATGGCAGCGTCATTCTTTGTTGTCATGGGTGATTGTACTTGCATCGTTTTCTTTGGGTTCAGATTCATTGTTGGAGCGATCTTCACGCTCCTCTTCTTCTTTGATCCATTTCTCCAGAAGTTCTAATGTTCGCTTACGATTCTCCTCCAAAGCAAAAACCCCCTGATTGGTTCATATCAGGAGGTTTCCCATTAATTAACTACCGTTTTCAATTGTATTCATTTGAATACTTTTGTTTAAAAAATAAAGCCCAATGGGAGTCTTAAATGGTTCATTATTACTTTTACATAAAATCGCAGCATTCCTTTTTTGAGGATATATTGTATCAATATATCCTTCATAACTTTCATAGCAGTTCTTTAATTCATATACAACTTCTTGAAAATCCGCAAAAACACCAATTTCATTCGAAAACTCAATTAGGAAGTTACCTTTTTGATTCTCAATTCTAAGAAATAAGCGTGAACCTCTTCTATTATTCATAACAAGACCACGAACCCAAAAATCACTATTTGTATCTTCTTTTAGTAATTTCATTAGTTCTGATATGCCATAAATAATTGGATAGTCGGAAGTGTAAAATTGATCACTATCCCAAAAGTCATCGACTTTCTCATACATTAACCATACTCTAGGAACTCGATGAAAAACAGCCATTCGTGCGAGAAAGGTTTCTCCAATATCATACTGATTCATTTTGAGATATTTTTGTAACCGAGTGGTACTAGAAAATCCAATCGACTTAACAAAATCTCTAGTTGTCAGTCGAGCAGATAGAAACAAAAACCTACGACGGGTTTTTAAACTGAGATTTTTTAGAAATAAGCTATATTCTATCGGTGAACGTCTGAGGTAAGGATTAGTGACCCATTCAGTTTCCTTTTCCATATTCTTTACATATTCATTTTCTGCTCCGTTAACCCTATTAATTACGTTCAAGGCAACTTCGTACGCTTTTATTAAAAAGAAATCGGGCTGTTCAGATCTCGGATCAAAAACCATATTTTATCACCAAAACAAGCATAACAGCACGAAAACTTAATTTGTTATTTGTATTCATTTGAATACAAAAACCTAAATAACCAGTTGATTGGTTATCATGTTAGGGCAGAAGATTCATCTTCATTACTAAACAGGGCATAATTCAGATCAATCCCCTCTCAAAATGCGGCGTGTACGGAAGCAGAACGTAGTTCAGTATTAAAAACATTGAGTTAAACAGACTCATATATTTCTAATTCGCTTCAACAAAAAAAGACTCTTAAAAGATGTCCCTTATTAATCCAGGAACATATTTTAGCAGCCATTTTACGCACTCACTCATCTTATATTTCGGCTATTTCACCGATGTCAATTTGAATATCATCCCCCCTCCGCTTTCGACAGAAAGCGAATTTTTTTCCATAAAGACAAATTATTGGATACTTTATGTAATTTTATTACATAAAATGTAAATAATTTAAGTTGATGGAATTTTCAGTGATGAGTGCGTTCTTTTAAACATAATTCTTAAAATACTGATATTCATACGTAATGTATACAGTCATCAGGGAATGAAGCACAAAAAGCCCTGATGCACCGGACATTGTAAAAGGACATACTCATCCCTTACCATAAATTCCGCCGCTAGGGCATTCGACTTGCGCAAATAGGTATTGGTATTAGTATTAGTCAATTGCTACTTACACCGCACCGAAAATTTCTAATTTTATTATATCCATTAATAACCAATATGTGAAGTCTTAATTCTATTAAACTACTAAAATCAATGAGTATATTAATAGACTTATGTGTCAAAAATTTAATTAGAGGTGATCATATGCTTAGTCAATTGAAATGTTTATCCCCAGAACAACAGGATTTTAAAAGTTATCTAAATGCGCTCGGACTTGTAAAACAGTCTAAAACTCTAAGTGCAGTTAAGGAATTTAAAATGTCAGCATTTGATTATTTACTACACAATTCATCCTCTTCCAATTTTAAAGTCATTGATTTTTTGAAATTAACTATGGAGAAACTTAACCAAGATTATGCACTTAAACAAATTAGTAAAAGAGAACTAGCAGACACAACCAACGGCTTAAAGAAGTACTTTCAATTTTTAACCTTAAATGGTCTGGTTTCTGATGATTGGAACCAACTTTTCCAGAGTGCTAAACAAAGGAAACCTAGACTTACTGAACCAAAGAAAAGAGAAAAGAAAGTCTTCTACATTAACGGCAGGAAGAAAAAAGACTATGTTCAGAATCAGTATTTCCGTGATTATATCGAGAGGTTGAAAAAGCGCAATGCCTCCTGTATCGAGGAACATTACAGCACCATCGCTTATTTCTTAAGATTCCTTAAAAGTAATGGAATAACTTCTTTCGAATCACTCCCCAGGGAATATATCAAGAATTATGAAAAGCATCTTGAAGGTCGATTTCTGCTAAAAGAAATCAAAAAGAAAACAGCTTATGATAAGTTATTAAAACTTAAACACTTTATCAACTATCTATATTCAAACAATTTGATTAGTTATAAATATGACATCCCTCTTAAGTTCAAAGGTAACCCAATAACTCGAGATAATGAATATGTTTCTAATGAAGACCGGCTCCGTTTCATCGAAGGGATAGTTAACAATAAACTCCGACATTTTCAAAGGGATCTTGCAACCACTCTCATTTTTGTAGATATAGGATGTCGACCTATCGAAGTCTGCAACATAAGGATTTCAGATGTCAGTATTACAGAATCAACTTTAACATTATATTGCCATAAGTCAGGGCAACGGGTCCTAAAAGTCGATAAATTTGTAATGAAACACATCTCAATATATCTGGAATACAGAAAAAAACTTCCCGCCGAGACGGACCACCTATTTCTTTTGGAAACTGGTGATCCAATGAATACCAAGGCTATCGGAGGTGTGATTAACATATACAATAAACTAACATTTGGCGAATCTCGCTTCTCTGCAAAATCATTAAGACATACGTTTATCACAAATGCTTTGAATGACCGCAATGATATCAATCAGGTTTCACTATCAGCCGGACACAAGCATTTAGTTTCAACGTTACATTATTTCTATCGAAGTATCGAAACATTGCTTGAAAATACCTTACCTTATAATCCAGTCGAAGGGATCGATCAAATAAAATGAATCTCAACAATGCGTCTAAATATAATTATCAAGAAATGTGTGATGAACTGAATGTACCGTATGATGCTTTCATTGCTTTCATCCAGTCTGGCGGCACGCAAGGGAGTAGTTCAAAAAATGAACCTTCCGTATTATTTGTACTAGACCAATATATGGATCACTTGAAAAAACGTCTAGAATTGGATCAAATTGCGCAAACCACCTTCGTAACCTACACTAATTTTTTAAAACGATTAAAAAAATTCTTATTGGCACACGATTCTGAAATAACTATAAATCAATTAAACCAAGAATTGTTTCTAGATTTTCTTCTCACAGAGAAATCAGAAAAAATTGAAACATTAGCAATCCGTACCACAAATACTTATAAAGCAATAATCCGAGAGTTCCTTGATTTCTGCTATTACTCAGACTTTACAGATAAGCAATATAAAAAAAGATTTTCATTCCAATCTGTAGATCTTAGGCCTCGTTATTTTAAAGATAATGAAGTGTTTGATTTCCTGAAAGAAGCACTTCAACGTACCCACGGTTACCGGTATCATGCGCTCTTTAGTTTTTTGCTTGGTTCTGGATGCAGAGTAAGTGAAGTTTCCAAACTTCGTGTTTGTGATTTTGATATCGAGAATGGTGTTATCCGAATTTATAAAGGTAAAGGAAACAAAGATCGAAATATACCAATTTTTCCAGAGGTAAAGAAAATAGTTCTGGACTACCTTAACCTTACCGGAGTAAGTGAGTGGAACCGAAATTTAAAAGGATACTTATTTAGTAGAGATTTCGGAACAACGAGGGAAAAACCCATTTCTGTTCGCAGCATTGACAATATGGTATCAGTGATTTGCAAAAAACTGCAGTTTACAGAACAATATACTGCTCACTCATTCCGCCACACATTTGCTGTTCGTTGTTTACTCGAAGGCATGGATACTGTTTATTTAAGCCAAGTTTTGGGACATAAATCACCTGAAACCACCTACATCTATATCCAACTTTTCCCGCGTGATCTTCAAAAGCATATTACTGAAAAATATCCATTTGCTTTTGAAAAATTATTATTCAGTGCATTTGGCATCGATGAGGAGTCCTTGAATGAATAATCTATTAAAAGACATTCAATTGTTTATCCTAACTAGTAATGTATCTGAAAATAGAAAGGCTATGCACCATAAAAATTTATTGGATTTTGCACAATTCTTATCTGCTCTTAAAGTAGTACCAATAGAGGAAGTTCATCTTGAAAAGATCTTTACTCTTTCCGACCACATAACTGGTAAAGTACTTAAACACAACCCGTTGAACTCCGAAGTACTAAACCACTATTTTCAAAGTAAAAATGGATTTTCATATAATCAATTTTTATTACTGAGAAGTTCTCTTGGAGCGTTCTTTAAATTCCTTGAAAAAGAATACCATTTTCCAAATCCAGTTAGACAAATCGAATTCAATTTTGAGGAACTCAAACCTGTCAAGCGTCCCATGAAAACCCTAACACGGCATGATGTTTTGAGATTCTTTCATACTTTAGTAAGTAAGTCTGAAGATTATTATCGAGATCTGACTTTGTTCTGTCTCATTTTTGCTACAGGTTGCAGAATCTCAGAGATATTGAGTCTTCGTATGTTTCAAATCGATTTCACCCATGGATTTATTAATCTTGGTAAGACCAAATCCGGAAAAAGCCAAACTGTAGTAATAAAACATGGTATGGAAATAGGATTAGAGTTTTACTGCAAACAGTTTAAACTCACATCAATTGATCATTTATTCCAAAATAAGAATGGGCCCCTACCATACGAGACAGTCAGAGGTTTGTTTAAAGATTACTTGAAATTAGCCAATATTCCAGAAAACCACCTTCACATAACTAGGCACACTTTTGCAACTCATTTGTTTGAGAACGGTAGCGATATATCAATTATCCAGCAACTTTTAAGACATAAAGATAAACATACGACAGTTGGATATGTCCATTCGAATTATGTCAGGAACTATGGAATAAAAGTGAATAACAATACACTTCTCTATGAGAAGTTAGTTAGTGAGCTATCTCTTTAAATTCTTAATCTTAATATAGTATTACCTGGAGCACTCACTGATGAGGGTGCTTTCTTATTTTCGGGTTCTCCAATTAAAGCTATATCTTATGGGGTTTCAAAAGAATCAAATCTCAAAAGTAATGACACCAGTCGGTTTGCAACGAATACTCAGTCCATTGGGCGGCGTCATAACTTAGTGTCATAATCGAAGGTAGAATACCTAGAATACTTGTATCGAGCTTAGATCACTTGGAGTTACAAATTAATCAACCGAAGGCCGGCGTAGAAACGATATATATATATACGATGAGATAACAGATACTCCTGAACTACAAAGCTTCCTGTTTAATCTCAAACGTGCTGATAACCTGATGAACTAGACCAATTTGCTAGGTCAGCAGTGTCTGGATAGTATGACGATGGTCATGTAACTTCAATTACATTTCAACCTAATTCGTTATGTGCTGAAACTAAAAAACGGCAAAAAAACCACAGCATTTTGGTGCCCCCGCTGGTGGTTTTTTTGTATTAAAAAGCCGCTCGTTTGAGCGACTCATAATTTATTATTTAACTTTCTTCAATTTCTTTAATCACATAATATACCCATTTCATCACTATAAGCTAATTTGTCTTCTCGCTTAAACACTTGATCTTTAATTAAACCATCAATGTGCTCTACGAAATGATCAAACAATGCTTTATTTTCAACGGGTATATTTCTTGCAAGTTCACTGAAATCAGTGTTTATAAATTGCCACATTGTTAAATATTTATTAGCTTTATATAATTTCATTAAAAAGCCACCACTTGATTTCAACAATTCGTTTGCTGAGGAAAGCGGAAAATTATTCTCCATGAAGTTTAACACATTTCTTTTCTTGTATGTGGATTACTTTTCCCAAAATTTTTATCATCATTTAAATTTATCTAAAATATCTCTGATCCATTTTATTGATTTTGTTGTTATATTTGATGGTTTCTCGTGTGAAAATCGTTTTAATTCATTGGCATATATAGCTAATTCTTTGTTTACATCCTTTATCTCTCCAATAAGCTCGGGATATTTCGAATATTTCCTTTGGACTTCTTGAGGTGATAACTCCTCATTTGTTTCTTTTTTTAATTCATTATCATACCACTTCCTATACTTACCTTGCCAAGTTGTTAAGTGCGGTCGTAACCCTTTATTTAATACATCAAGTGATAAACGAACAATTTCTTGTGCATTCTCATTGCCTTCTAACTCACTAGCAGGCAATTCAATTAAATATTCCCTTGTTGTCTTAAACAACTCATACCATGAATCATATACCTCTACAATAACATCATTTTCCTCATCAATTGGAATTGCAGTTTTCCTTGTTGTTAGTTGGACATATAGTTTCCAAGAAATATTTAATTCTTGCTCAGATAGGGTTGCTCGATCAAATTCATAAGCACCTAACCCAAAAGGAGCAGAAATAGTTAATTTGGTTGGTTTATATGATTGAAAAAGATAAATGATAAAGAAAGTTACGGTTAATAATGCAAAAAATATCGACAAAAAGAAAAACAATTTAATCCTCCTCTTAGCTTTTCTCTTTGGGCTAACCATTAACTATTTCGCTCTCTTCTATCACGGGTATTCCGAACTAAACTATCATAGCTTCTTTTCTGAAAAGCTTCATCAATTTTTGTGCTAAGTTGCCATGAAATATTCTCCCATCTCATAGTTGCTGCATAACCACTATCGATGTTATCTTGCAATCTAGCAGGAACAATCCCAGCGTTAGGCAAGTAAATTCCGAGGAGACCATTTCTACTCCTACCACCAGATGGCCTCAAAGAAGAGTAAATCTCCCAATCTACCCACTTCCTTTTATAAGTTTCACTACCAATGAGTACGATTGTTACCGTAGATTCTTTAAGATGATTGGTTCGAATCATCGATAAAATATAATCGTTATTAACACTGTCGTAGGCATCAGAAAGAGACCGATCGATTAATGTATTACTTGTGCCGTAGAAAGTTCTAAGATGATTTGCTCTTGATTGATCATTTGCGTGATGATAGCTAACAAAAACTTTATGTGCCATTTGTACTAACCTCCGATAGTAAAATATACCCAATATATAAATATATTCTACTAACATAGGACTAGGTTTGTCTAATCAAGTTTTGATAAAGAAAAAAGCACCGCGTGGGTGCTTTTTTCCTTACTATCTTAAGAAAGTATTTATCTTTTCTTTGTTCGTAACTGAAATAAATGGTAATTCTAAATTAGATGCATCAATACCAGGGGTTAAAATTCTTTCCGAAATTAAATCATATATTACTTCATTAACTAACATCGCAACGGTATCAGACATCCTAACATAACTAGTAGAAGTAAATCCAATTCCCCTAGTTGTTATTTCTCCTGCTTCACCACGACTCTTTAATATCTCCTCGATGTTATGGCGAATAGCTCCTAGTTGAGTCCGATCATTTTTCAGCAAGTACCTTAGTGTTGCCTGCAAAACTTCTTCTTTTGTCATTTTCATTTCACCTCCCACCTACATTTTCCAACATAGGCAGCGGCATGTCTAATCAAGATTTGATAAAGAAAGCGGGAGCCCGGATTTGCACTGAGGCCAACGGGTCACTGACGCCCTACCAATATCCCACATGGACGCACAAGAATATCTGTACTTTGTAACTGGCAGCTTTTTGTTACAGGATAATTTACAATAGACTATTATAAGATTTTTTGTTTACTCTAGATAACTATAAATCTCAAAGTTCAGGTTGCTTTTACTCAGACTCAGACATACTTATTTTTCTCTTTAATCTATGCCTGTTACTTGATTGCCTAATAGTAGCAAAAGTGTCCCATCTAGTTCTTCTCTTGTTCGAATAGGATATGTTAGCAAATTCCTAGCTCTTTTTGGTACTAATCTTGTTCCGTCAACATTAAAAATCCATATCTTCATTCCCCTTGATTCACATAAATCTAATGCTAGTTCAAGTTCATCAAAACACCAAGGACTACAAGCGTACTCTTTACACCACGTAGCAATAAAAATATTTGCAGAACGGATATTTTTCTCTATTTCGTTTAAAATATTCTTACCTGCTCCAAACTCACTTTCGTCCCTATATACTAGATAGTTTCTACGACGAAGTATATTTTCAATATGATCCGCCTCCTGCGGTCTTGCTTTTGGATAACTAATAAAAAATATATTTTTATCTACTTGTTTTTCCAGCTTGTTACTCTGAAGTGATTGATCAATTAAAAGTTCTATGGATTCACCGACTTTATTTTCATCTAATAGCTTTAAATGTTTATTTCCCATTCTATCTTCTAACTGATATCTTATTCTATCAAAGGAAAGAGCCGCGGCACCTCCAAAAAAAGGAAAAGGAAATACAAGTTTTCTTTTAGATTCAGCCAGAATTAATAGCATATTGGCAGCACCATCATTTTTACCACCAATTGCAATTACTGAGTGACATGTCTCAAGTGCCTGTAATTGACATAATAGCCAAGAGTACTTTTCATTCCCCTTTAATGATGAAGTAATACAAGGTATAATATTTAAATTTTTTATATTTATATTCTTTTTTAAATCATCTACTTTGTTAATAATATCATTTGAACCTATATGCAGGATATCAATGGTTTGAGTTTCACTTATCACTTGCCCAATAAATCCCTTTAAAACCCAATAATCTGCACTGTCATCAAATGGACTACAAATCACCAAAGAATTTCCAATCAGTGCTAAATTCTTCCCGATCTCTTGACAGACACTTCTAAATTTAGTTACAGACATACTTTCAGTCGAACCACCGATAATAAAACTTTTCATGTAATCACCTAATTTGCATTTTCTTTTTCTTTACAAAACATAATTCTCAAGAGGCACTGACTGAGTTCCTCCATTAATTTTTGAATTTAGTTCTTTAGTAAATGGCAACAGCCTGTGTGATAAAGTAGAATGCCTTCCATTACTATATTTTCCTAAATCGTAAAACTGCGAATTCTTATCCATATGCTTTAACATATTTATACAATCCTCCTCATTAAATATTTCGATCGCAATAGGCAATAAGTCATTTAAAATAGAGGATGATGTATAAAAACTATAACTATTCGATATTAATTTCAGCACAAATTTACCAAGCGCCTTCTTGTCTGAGCTTGTACTTGCATTTCTTATTAATATCACGACAATCTTATATTCAAAATTAGGGATATCGTTTGTATTAACCCAATTATGAGTTAAATAATAGTTCTTTTGCGCTGAATCTAGTAAATCAAATGATTTATCTAAATGAATAGATAGATTTTCATTAATAAAGCAAGACAGTAAATAATAATTTAAATGTTTTTTACACGCTAAGTGAATGTCTAATTTGCTGCTATCAGATAGTTTACTATATAGACCTGGACATTTGAAAAATAAATATGTAATTTTACTTAAATCATTTGAAAAATATATCGGATTTTCATCCATGAAATTTTTTACTTTAAAATTTAATAAATCTTGTATTTTTTTTTGTGTTAAATATATAGATATTG
The DNA here is from genome assembly GCF_013141785.1 of Paenibacillus germinis. NCBI lineage: Bacteria > Bacillati > Bacillota > Bacilli > Caryophanales > Paenibacillaceae > Paenibacillus > Paenibacillus germinis. The sequence continues at coordinate 303,805 of NZ_WHOC01000183.1, read as the reverse complement.
AGCTCTCCAAATAATTCGCTTCAGAACATATACATGCTATTACATCAATTATCAGGTTATAATTTTTTGAATCCATAAATAACATCTTCATCAGGTCATTAAAATTTTCAGTCAGCCTGGATTCTGGAACATTATTAATATATTCAAGTTTTATATTATCCATTATCAGACTCGAAGTTTCCAATTCATCTAAATTAGTCATATAAATCGTATTATATCTATCACTAAGTCCATCGATTCTTGAAATTATACTTATGTTTTGAGTGCTGCTTAAATCACTATCTACTTTGATAGGAACAATATTTTCAGGTATGGACAATTTACTTTTGTTATATTCCTCTATATTTCTACACATCTGCTCAACAATTTCTAAATAAGCTTTATCTTTATTTTCGTATTCAGAAATAGATGTTCCATCTTGTGGGAACACCAAAAACTTTATAAAATATTCATCCAACTTCCATGAACATGGTCTAACTAAAATCGGTATTATTCTTGCATCTCCGCGTATTTGTTTTTCGTATGCATTTTTAAACTCTTTCTCATAGCAATAGTAAGAAGCAAAAAAATCAGAACTTATCAATAAAATAACAATATCTGCTTTTTCTAGACGTTCTTCTATTTCCTTATCAAGGAAATCTCCAACCTTTAGTTCTTTGTCACTCCAAACTTCAATGCCATATCGCCTTATTAAAATACTTAAATGCTTCTCTAATTCAATTTTATACTCCAGGTCTTTTCGAGAATAAGATATAAACATATTTATAGTTTTTAACATGAAACACCTCTATTTTTTTTATGCTGATGAAAATGTAACTGGCAATCCTTAAATTGTTTGTTCGTTCTTTGTACAATCTTAAAAGGAATAAACATTTCCGGAGAGGTTTGAGTTTACTAAAACGATGGAACATTTAGTAGGAGGTGTGTATTCTTGCTGCATACAAAAAGAAGCACCCTCTTTTTTATGCAAAGGAAATAAAAGTACATGCCCTTTTCCATCGCATTCAGTTCGTACATTACGACAGATATATTCCTCCAGGAATTGGGGTTTACGAAAATAAAATTAACACAAAATACTGAATGCACATGTTTCACGTATGATATGTCGCTAATTGGCACGACTGTATAGAAGCCGTGCCAATTGATTTGGAACCCTCTGAAATAATACGTGGAAGACATAGAAACGTTCATGACTTTTCGAAACAGCTGAAACAGCAAAACATAAGCGCTTATTCATCTAACTCATTGTACTTTTGTATAATCAAGCTTCATGAGTAAATATTTTTAAGTCCTTTAAATACTAAATGAAGTGCTTCGTCAATAAAAGGCGTATTAAACAGTTTATTATTTTCTATATCGCTCAATCCGTTATTTAGATTAACATTTGAAAGGATCCCTACAATTTTGTCGTAATATATTACTTCCTTTTCAGAACGTAAGCTGTAGTAGTCCAACAAGTCCTTATACCCGGCATTATTTTCTAACTGCCAGTCTAAAGTGAGTTCTTTAGGGATAATACGTGTTTGAATTGCTTTACAAACACTTCCAGTTACCCCTCCGAATCCTCCTATTAAAAATAACGGCTTATTCGATTCAAGGCTGATAATAATTTCTTCAAGTACTCCGGGCATACAGCCTTTATATCCAATGTGCCTACCACCTGCACTTATTCTAACATCACAATGCTGCACCATATATTTCCGCATTTCAGTTAATGTGCGACTCCACACATACAGGTTCTGAGTATTGGAAGGATGCAAGAAGCTTTCAACACTAGGAATTAAATCAAGTACTTCCGTCGCGGGTGGCATTTCTACCATCCTCGCTATAGATCTATAGTCGGCCTTCCACTTTACTACATCAGCCGGATCGTTAAGATAGATGGGCCATGCAATGTAATTAGTAATTTGGACTTCTCTAGACTGAGCTCTCGCTTGGTATGCAAGTGCTTCATTAAATATGAATTCAGTGAACCCCCCTTCCCTTAGATCGCCACCGTAGGAAAGCATGGCACCACGAGAAATTATATGTCTTGCCAAGTCTTGAGACAATTGAATTAAGTGTGCAGGTGTTTGTCCAATACTAGTAACCTCCTCACTACCTTGATCAGATATGGAGATACCAATATTTCTATACCTTAATTGGCAAAAGTCCAAGTTCAAAGGTGTAGCTATATCAATTCCAAGTTTATGTAAGAAGCTAATTTCCTCAGAATAGACAGGTGGTTCAGGATAAATTATTTGTTTTTGTTTGCATACAATTGTTTCTCCGTTAACTGTTAAGAGCTTATCAATGTCAGCTATTTCTGGTGGTCGAGGAAGAATCATTGCATTCTCTTCAACCCAGCCTGACAATCGATACTGATCTAATAACAGCTTGGAGTAAAAAAAACGAATGGTCTCAAGAAGAGCAGTACTTAAAATACGTAAAAGATCATGAATGCTTGGCTCACCTTCAAGATGCACATGAACACCAGGAATATTTGTTGCAAAAGGAAATCTACGATCTTCAAATTCTTCTAATGAATCAACTGCGATCATGGGACGGTTCTTTTCTTTAGCACTTAAAACCTCCCTCTGGCACCAGTATCTAGACGAATATGCATCAGTATGTATAGCAATGACAGTTGATTCATTAATGTGGCCGATAATTTCCTCATCGAATCTGTAGCCGGGAGCAATATCAGTAGCGTCAAAGAAATTACGCATCGAACTGTTATCTATGAAGCTTTTTAATACCCTAGCTAACTTGATGCCATTTTTTCCATCCTTAGCGTGGCTCAAGAATAACTTTAACGCATTATCTTTTCCGAGGGCCTTTTTCTCGAAATCCTCATTTAACGAACAACGATATATCTCATGAGCAATTGCAATAAAGTGATATTCATTACTATGGGTTGAATCGAATTCATAAGATCGTATAAAGTTTACATTTTCAAACAATTCGCCTAAGGTGAACGCGCTCCTATCAATGGCAATAGGGATCAGGGTTACATTTTCAGCTCGTGGGATTGACCTTACATATTCAATCCAAGCATCGTCTGCCACAAGATTTTTGCTAATGAAAATAAATACAATCGTCTTGTTGGATACTATCTCAATTTCATTAGGAACATCCTTACTTGTGCTCTTCCTGCAAAAAAAAGGAAGGTTCATTGAGCGGGAAAAAGGCTTATTAATGTCCCGTGATAGTGCAGCAAAACAAAAATCAAATACTGGCTTCACTGTAGTCTCATCGGCTGGATGCCAAACAAAAAAAATTGAAAGCGGGGGGACAAATTCTTTCATTCTATTACTTCCTCCCTAGTGGGTTATGGTACAAATTATGCATTTCCCGTTATACTTCATCATTTCTTGTGAATTATTAATAAGATGATTTCTAGTTGAACGTGCATTATAGGCATCCTCAATCCATTCACCAAGTTGTTGAGCACTGTTAGGATAGCTCCAAAACCGAGCGTATCCACCTTTGTGTCCCTCTGACCAGTTCTCTTTCAAACGCGAGGGGAGATGAGCTGACGATCCTTAACTTGGTAAAATAATCCCCATAAGTCCGTTTGGTGTATGTTCACCTTGCCTTAGAGAACTCTTAATTTCCCAATCGATGTACCTTCGACTATGTGTGCAAGAACCTACAAGCACAATTGTTACTGTAGTATCTTCGAGATATTTCTTACGTATTTGGGTCATTACATACTCTGGATTAGAACTATTTATAAACTCATCATTATCATTAGCTCCTAGTACATAGGGTAAGAAAACTTTTTCTTCATTAGCAAATTTCTGAATAAAGGCATCTACTTCATTTCGGTCACCCTTATAGTGTGAAATAAATACTTTACGTCGAAGCCCTCGATATGCCATCTTAATACCTCCTCTGATTAAAAATCATAATTTCCAATTTAAATAGGTGTCTAAGGGATGAGATGTCTTACTATATGCATTTTTTGTAACGAAGGATGTAGTAGACTCCAATACCTGAGTAGATTTTTTAGCAACCTCAGTTAAATATTCGTTTAGAGATTTTGTACCTCGGATGATACGTGTGATCTCAAGGTAAGATGGTATCGTCACTGTATTCATAAGGGTTAGTGTCGATAGTTGCTTATCAGCTCTTTTCCCGAACCCAATTTCATACGGCACCCACCACGACTTTACGGTCTCTTCAGAGACTATACACATTACATGTGTAGCAAATGACAACCCCTTCTCGATACTTTTTGTTATCGCTATAGGATTTCCCGCACTTACTGCTTGTTGTAATTTATGATCGTAAATATCCATATAAATATCAATGCCTGCATTTTGTATATACTCACCGATTTTGGTCACGGCCCCCCTGTCTTCATTAGTATATGATAAACTGTTTTGAAGAGTAGATGCTTTTGTTTATGGAATCTAAAATAATTGGATTAGCTAAATTTCTACCACTCATTTATGTCCCTGCTTTCTACGCTACTTAATCTCGAAAGAATTTTGCAGAATCCTTTGACCTTTTGACATGAACAATGAAATAACTTTCAGACTTACTTCTAGATAACGAGTCAACCCTAATGAAGTAAGTCCTGTAAAAACATATCACGACATTATTTTTCATTTCAACACCATTATAGACTAAAAGAACCAAATATTTTGTCGAATTTTGGAAAAAAAGAGAAGTATCAATCACCTTCTCTAACTTAGTATAAAATACCTAAAGGGAAGCAGTTTCTCCTCTGCCATAGTTCCACTACTCCCCCCCCAAATAACAATAGACATACACTGCATGGGATAGATACCTGTGGTACAGCAACAGCTCCCGTAAAGCATAAGTCGTAGTTTTGAATAATCACACAATGTCCACCATATACTTATTGATTAAAAACAACATAGTCGTATATGTTACCCCTTATATTGAATTTTCCCAAGACGTCCAGTACTACCTTTTGACTACTATCACATTGCTTGTCCAACAAAACTACATCGTTTCGTGTCCACAACCTCTTAACAATATGCGCAACGAGTCTTAGATTATGTTCAATTAACTTATTACGGGAGTTGTCGTTCCCCTCCGCCATTAACCGTAAGTGCTTTTCTTCTTCTTCCTCTGTGAGAGGTTGTGGAAACGCGTTATTTTTGACGTAGGACACAAGTAGCGTTAGCTGCTTGATCAACAAAGCAATTGTACCAAACAATCCAGGCATTCCAGCTACCCCCTTGAGCGTATTGCGGAGCATGACTGCTTCGGTAGCCTCCGCTTAGAGATTACTATCAGTCTATGTGGGGGAATGCCTAGAAGTGCACGTACACAAAAGTTTCCAGAAATTACTCAGTAAACTTTAATGGCTTTCAGAAAGCGTTGCCATAACAATATTCAAGGACCATTGGACATATTTTCAGGTAAGCAGCACATTTGAAAAAAGGAGCTGTCCCTTAGGTCTTGATGACCTTCGGGGCAGCTCCTTTATTTCTTCCTCATATAGACAGCGCGCAGCAATTACGGACCAATCAACACGCCCTGTATGAATTTCTCCAACACGGCAACATCAGTTATATTCTTGTTGCAGGCCTCGCTGTTCACACACAAGTAATTGCCGATTGCTCTGTAGTAATCAGGCGTAGCGCTTGCCGGTTTCCATTTGGTCACCGCCGTAAATAACGCAACCTCTTCATGCCGATTACACACAAAGCAAACGCCTTTCTTATTCGTCGGCGTATATTTCCCTTCTATTCCAACGAGTTTCCCGTTCAGATGATAAACGAGGAACAATTTATTCGTCGCGATATCGATCCAGCCGAGATACGTTACGTACCGATAGTCGATGGCCGTTAAATCGGGCACCTTCAATTTTTTGATTTTGGGAAAAAGCTTCTTCAGCTGATTTTCCGTCACGTGCGCAAATTCCGCCAAATAAGGCTCCAAAGAACGCAAATAGCGCTGAAACTCTTCTGCTGTTTGCAGTAGCGATATATTCCCCAGTGCTTGCTTTTGCATCTCATTCGCTTCCGGAAACACCTCATTTAGTTTGGCTTGCGCGTTATATCGCACCGACTCTACCACTTTCCGATCGGAAACGGAGTTACAGGTACTTTGCAGCAGGCCGACCTGCTTCTTGATATCGTTATATTGATGGTTTCTAATGAATGGTTGATTCATTGCTTTTCAGCCCCTTATTTTTGATAAAAACAAAATAAGTTGCAAAGCCCCATTACTAGAAACGATTTAAGCTTTCTTGGGCGATCACGACTTCCCAATCACCCCATGCAAAGATCGCCCTAATGAAAGGCTTTGCATGAGTCGTTACTTATTCCGGCAAATTGATTTGCCATATTTACCGCCTCCCTTGTAAGAACTATTATAAGGTAGGTCCTTCATTAGCTGCAAGCTATGTACTCTACGAATACCCTAGCAAAGGCTTAGCCAACCGAAACTTATATTGCTGATGAAACTTCTCCCTTAGCTTCAGCTCCAAATAATCATCCACGTAATGCATAAGAATCACCTTCGCTTGAATGGATTCCGGCAGCGTCAGCAGTTCTTCGAGTGACGTATGCGACGGCAGCTGATCATCCTGCATATGACATTCGTGATAAATGGTTTTCACCTCATCGGCGATACTCCGAATGTAGTTTTCATCTAACCTAGTATCCCCACTAAAGTAAAAGTACGGCTTGCATAGAAGACCGTAACTAAGCATGTCCGGCACATGCAGGGTTGGGACAAGCTCGAATGTCAGACCCTCTACCGTAAACTTATTTTCCACACATTCGACGTCAAAATAATCTTCAAACACGCGCTTGCCCCGCGTTGTCAGCTCTAATCCGTGGCGCAAGATTTGCCACAAATCGTCTTTTAAACCGGTAGGTACATAAAGCTTCGGCTTCACTCTGCCTGGGTACACCCGGTGATACAAAGCAAGTTTCTGCAAGCCATTCACGTGATCCTCATGCAGATGAGTGATAAAGATATGCTCGATCTGATTGAGCTTCATTCCCAATTGATGCAGCCCAAAATGACTAGACTCAGGGAAATCTATACATAAATTCGTATCTGCAAAGGTAAGAAGTGCACTATTATGCCCTTGCTCGATACTAAAACCGTCTCCACAACCTAGAAATGTTACTTTCATAATAACCTCCATATTTCGTGTGTGATTCTATGTATATTTATACTATGATAGTTGGTAGATATGGCCATTTTTAGGAGGATAACATGTACAGACCACACAAACCAAAACCGAAAATCCACCTTCGCTCCTCGATCTTTATCCTAATGATTTCCTTAATTATTGTACTACTTACGGATAGCGTATTCTACTATTATACGAAGAGAATGCTAACATCTGAGCTTGAAACCAAGCTGCAGCTTATCGCCGATAACGTCGCTATTTCCATTAAACATTCCAAAACGGGAGAGAAATATGTTGAAAATCTAATCGGCCAAAATCTGCGTACAGCCTCTTTAGCAGCACAATACCGACTCGATCCTGACATTGAGAAAGTGACGAATGAAGAGCTTACTGTTCTCAGTAAAGAGTTAATGATCGATCATATTACGCTAATGAAACGAAGCGGTGATGACATCATTGGCTACAAATCCTCCGAGCCCAAGGAAATTAATATGAGTACCAAAACCTGGAGCAGAGATTGGTTCCAAGCGTTCAATCAGCTTCTAGACACCAAAGAAACGAAAGTACAAAGCGGCCAAGCGCTGCCTCATTATTGGTCGGGACCCATGAATACGTCCATGACGAACCCTCAATTTGTCGACAAATGGGGCTATTATTACGATGGCCGCACGAATTATATTCTCGATCCATACGTGCATGATACATTCTTCCGAGACTATCAACGGGAGACGGGTGTGGATGCTGTTATTAATGAAATGATTCATGGCTATACTAACCATGGCGCCAAAGAAATTGCCGTTTACAATCCGCCGATTTTCCTTAAGCAGCAGGAACAGTATAAAAAGGAAGGCTACACTTGGTTCACTGATCGCGAAATATTGTTCGGATCCTATACGATGAAAGATAATCGGGATCAAGAGATGGTGCAATCCGTCATGCAATCGAAGCAAACAAAGCAGCTTATCACCACGATCGACGGAAAAACGTATCTCAAAATGTTCATTCCGCTTCAACTGGATTCCCCTGTTGTTATCGGTTTGACAGCCGATTATGAAACCGTACAAAAATCAATTCAACAACAGCAAGTGAACCTGCTCATTCTGATCGGATCAACCGCACTCATCGCATTCATCCTAGTCATTCTGAGCATCCGGTTCATCAATCGGAATCGTGAAGCGACCGCGGAAAGCATCCAAGAAGTTTATGTTGATCATATCGGTTCACTGTTCCGTTCCATGAAAGAACAGCGTCATGATTTCAATAATCATGTGGCTACGATACATTCCCTCGTTCATTTGAAAGAATATACGGAATTAGATCGTTACACCACCGAGATCATAGGTGAAACGACCGCTTTGAATGACATTATTCAAATTAACGTTCCCGCTTTATGCGCGATTGTACAATCTAAGGTCATACAGGCCGTTGAGCGCAAAATTACATTCTTCCATGAAGTCGGTAATTTAGATCAGATCAACCTTGGAGCTGTCAAAGCGACAGATTTGGTTCGAATCATCAGCAATTTAATCGATAACGCGTTTGATGCCGTTACTGTTTCCAAAAAGGTTGAGGACAAAGAAGTCCGTTTAATTGGTATTTTGGAAGGAAATATACTTACATTCAAGGTCATCAATAACGGAGACCCTATCCCAAGCGATCGTCTAGAAAGTATATTCGAGCCTGGCTTCTCTACGAAACAAGAATCCGGACTCCACACCGGCTTAGGTTTAAGCATTGTCAAAAAACTAGTGGACAAGTATGACGGAACCGTTCATGTCAGCAGCTCAGAAGCAGAAACCAGCTTTACGATTTCCATTGTCGTATAAAGGAGATTACACGAACATTATCTAATTGACATCGTTTAATGTTCGTATTATGATAGTCAAGGCAGTAAGTAATAGCCACATACGTATAAATCGTTCGTATATCCTTGAGGATTGGCTTAAGGGTCTCTAGAGGAAGCCATAACTTCCTAGCTACGACGGGTACTTGCTTTCGCATACCCGTGTGGCTGGGTTTTTTTGTGTCCAAAATTGAATGATCCAGAGGAGATTGCAATGAAAACATATGATTTTATCGTTGTTGGTGCAGGACCTGCCGGTATTTTTGCCTGTTATGAAATGACATTGCTTCACCCTAGCGCTAAAGTATTGCTCGTAGACAAAGGCCATGATATTTACCATCGCAGTTGTCCGATCCTGGAAAGTAAAATCAAACTGTGTCCTCCTCCAGCAGGCAAAAAGGACTTCTCTGGCTGTCTTCCTGCCTGTTCCATTACGGCTGGCTTCGGAGGCGCGGGCGCTTATAGTGACGGCAAATTCAACATCACCACCGAATTCGGCGGCTGGATGACGGATTATTTGGCACCAACCAAAGTTATCGATTTGATTCGTTATGTGGATGGCATAAATCTACAGCATGGTGCAACCGAGAATATTACTGACCCTACGACTGAGGCTGTAAAAGATATTGAACAGCGCTCCTATGCTGCAGGACTAAAGCTGCTTCGCGCTCAGGTTAGACATCTGGGAACCGAGCAAAACTTGATGATTTTGAAATCCATCTATGAACATTTGAAAACACGTATCGATATGCAGTTCAAAGCTGAAGTTGAAGATATCCTAACTTTCAAACGGGAAGACAAACATGTCATCCAAGGCATTCGTATGAAGGATGGCACTGAAATTCATAGTAAACAAGTGATGTTAGCTCCAGGTAGAGATGGTTCTGCATGGTTAACGCAAGTACTCAAAAAGCGTCGACTCAAAATGTATAACAATCAAGTTGACGTAGGCGTCCGCGTAGAAACGTCGGATGTCGTTATGCGCGAAATCAACGAGCATCTTTATGAAGGCAAGTTTATTTATAATACATCGGTGGGTACACGAGTACGTACATTCTGCAGCAATCCCTCCGGTCATGTTGTGGTCGAGAATCACAGCGGCGTCATGGCAGCGAACGGCCACTCTTACAAGGATCCAGCCTTAGGTTCCAGTAATACGAACTTCGCCCTTCTCGTTTCTCATAAATTCACTGAGCCTTTCGATAAGCCTAATGAATATGCGCGGGAAATATGTAAACATGCGAATGACTTATCCAGCGGCGGTGTTATCGTGCAGAAATTTGGGGACATCGTGCGCGGACGAAGGTCAACGGCTGATCGGATTCGCGAAGGCTTCCTTGAGCCGACTTTATCAGAAGCTGTTCCAGGTGATCTAGGACTTGTTCTTCCTTACAATACCATGAAAAGTTTAATTGAAATGATTCATGCGCTTGAAAAGGTAACGCCAGGTATAGCTTCAGAGCATACTCTTTTCTATGGGGTTGAAGCGAAATTCTATTCCGCTCGTCCTAAACTTAGTGGAAGCTTCGAAACCGAGATACAAGGCTTGTTTTGTGGTGGTGACGGGGCTGGTATTACAAGAGGCTTGGCCCAAGCTGGAGCTGCAGGTGTCTGGGTGGCACGCAACGTGGTCGTCTAAATTATTTCCGGGGAAATACGATTTCCTTCGTCAAAATCTGCTGTTATCTATCGGACCTAACTCATTAGAGTTAGGTCCTTTGGTAATTTTAAGTTTAAAACTACTTTAAATCTCTTATAAAATATGGTAAGATGAAAACGTTCTCAATGTAAGCGTTATCATTTTTAAAGGGGGATTACAAAATGAATGTAGCGCTCGAAACAAGAAACACCTATGAAGACTTCGCACTTGAGAAGGATATTATGTACTTCCGTGTCGGAGAACATGGGCTCGTCTCTTTCCATGGGAAAAACTATCACATTAAAAAACGCATGAACACTGAGCAAATTCAAGAAATTACTGCAAATAGCTCCTTTTTCAAGGTCAACACGGATTGCTATGTGAACACAAGGAAAATTCTGCAGATTCAGGATGGCAAAGTATTTTTCGAAATCAAGGGTGCTGATTCCAAATTTGCCTCGATTACGAAGCTTCGCCAACACCGACTGAAAGAAATCGTGCAGCAGCACAAAACGGAAGCAGCTGCAGGTGAATCAGCAAAATAATGAAACCTGCCTAATGGCGCACCGTCTAACAAACTACAGCGGCCACGTGGTTATACAGAAAAGGAGCTAACGAGAATCCTCGCTAGCTCCTTTTTGGTCGAATCCTATGAAATTTTTGCGAGTGTTTCTTGTTGATGTTCACGGATGAGAAAGCGTATGTAGTCGACTGTTGTATCTTTCACCTTTTTGGCTTCTTCCAAAGTCGCGAAGCTGTACTCAGCATGATCTGTGCTTTCGTACTTCTTCAGCTCTTCATAATTCATTCCAAGTGTGGAGAAGTTATAAACCAGTTCGTAGGGTGTCTTAATATCCACATTTTTCACGAAAATATCTTTGGAAAAGAATGAGCCTTGTTTCTCCACTTTAAAAATCACACGAAACGGCTTGTCTTTATCCGACACAAAGCACTTGATAACAACGTCGATTTCCATCGTTTTATAATCCACAGCGTTCGTAGGTTCCTGCTTTGGTGTATGCATCCATTTCTTCAAAAAACCCAGCACAAGATTCCCTCCCCAATAACGACATGAATATAACTCATATTGTAGCGGATACACCAACAATTGACAATCCAAAAAATGGTTATTTTTGCAATAAAAAATAATATTCCTTCTCATTTATGAGGCAGTACCTATCTCCCCAAGTGATTTTTTAGCATCTTTCTTCCTATAATTCCAAATAATAATCAGACAAAGCACACCAGTTAACACGCCACAACAGACGAAAGCCCCATTCGCACCATATCGATCTGCGACAAAACCAGCAAATATGCTTCCTATCGGCGTAGAGCCCGCGAATACAAGTGAATACACACTCATTACCCGCGCTCGATACTCCTCTTTGGCATGCATCTGAAGGGAAGAATTACTATTCGTTGCAAATATGATGTTGAAAAATCCAGTTAAAGCTAACAATCCACCGCAGACCCAAACGGAAGTGCTTAGTCCATTTAAGACCAAACAAACCGCAACGACTAAACTAGCAATAATACTTAATTTCAGCATTGGCCCTTGCTTACTGCGAAAAGACATCGTAAGAGCCCCCGCGAAAGAACCCACACCTAGGCATGACATTAACGTGCCATACGTCGTCTCTCCCATGTGCAGCACACTTTTAGTAAAAACCGGAATCAGTACATTAAAATTAAAAGCTAGCGTGCCGATCACAGTTACGATCAGGACAGTCTGTGCTAGCAAAGGATCTCTCGTAATGTAGACAATTCCATCTTTTATTTCCTTCATCATGCCGTCGCGCGAGCTCTTCTTCCGAACATAAGGTGCTGCTTGAATATGAAACAATCCATACAGAACAGCCAGAAAGCTAACCCCATTAAGCAAAAAGCACCATCCAGCACCCAGCCAAGCCATCATCACCGCACCAATCGCTGGACCAACGATTCTTGCCATGTTAAATGTCGTTGAATTGAGAGCTATGGCATTCATGAGATCTTCTTTTCCCACGATTTCTATATTAAACGACTGTCTCGTTGGCATATCCAGCGTATTATTAAGTCCAAGCAGCAGCGCTAGCACAATGATATAGCTGTACTTTACCGTATCCGTTAAGACGAGTATAGCCAATGTAAAAGCTAGAATCATCGCGACCGTTTGCGTAACAAGCAGGATGTTCTTCTTTGGAAACTTATCAACGATGATGCCTGCAAATAAGGAAAATAAGAGAATTGGGAGGAACTGACATGCCGCAACAATCCCAAGTTTAAGAGGCGAGCCAGTGATCGTAAGAACGAGCCAAGACTGCCCAATATTTTGCATCCACGTTCCAATGAGCGAGACACACTGACCTAACCAAAGATACCGATAATTACGATGCGTTAAAGCATGAAAATGCTTATCGATAAACAGCGAACTTGCAAGCTTCATATTCATGACTCCACCTGCTCCTCTGCGAAACGGGACGCATTATCTCCCATTTTCTCCAAAATAGTCAAAGCCAGCTGCTTCTCCTCATCCGTTAAACCAAACGTTAGACGTTCTCGCCAGTCCGTTAGCACCTTCCGCACATCCCCCTTAATCAGCAGTGCCTTCTCGGTCAGATGAACTTCGTTGCATCTCTTATCTTTTTGACTGACCGTGCGGGTTATGTAGCCTTGATCTTCTAACTTTTTAAGCGCTTTTGCTGTCGTACCTTTATCAATCTTCAAATAATCCGCTAACTCTTCTTGCGTAAGACCATCCTCTTTATACAGTGCGTTGATGAAAATATGCTGCCCTCTCCCGATGTCGTATTTCTTCAAATGCTCTCCAATATACATCTGTCCGTAACGGTAAATGAGTGAGACCCACCTTGGTATCGAATTTCTGTTTTCGATCATAATCATGCCTCCTCTGTTTGAACAAAATTGTAGTGATTTTCCGAATCGTTGCACTTGCTACTATTTTATCATACGCCTGTTTAGTTGCATGTGCAACTAATTTTCGGGCCTATTTTATACCCACCCAACACCCAACTCCCAACACTCTAAACCTAAAAAATATAGCCTACTTTGCTGCAGGCTGCTTACTAAATTGCTGCTATATCAGTGAGTTTTAGCTGGAATAGGTAACTCCGAGGCATTAAGCATGTTTTTCATCTCTAACGAGACTTGAATTCAATTTTTCATGCGTTTAACGATGAAAAACATCGTCTCAGACCATCTCTTTAGTCAAAATACGTAAAAGTGCCATCTTTAAGGATGATTTTCATCACTATGAGGGCAAAATTGGTCTTCTACCTTACTTTAGCGATGAAAAACATCGCTAAAGTGAGGTAGAGAAGTCCCGTCAGGGCCGTTCAGCAATCTCCGAACAGTCGGGCAATAGTGAGTAATGAAGCATACATGAATAAGCTCCGAAAACGCTCCTATTTCTAGACTTGACTGAAATAAGAGCGTTTTCAGAGCCTATCGTTACGAGAACCCTAACAAGGCTGGAACTTGCGTCCTGCCTAGCAGGACAAAAAAAGAGCGAACACCCAACAGCATACGCTGTGTGGGTGCTCGCTCTTTATGTCCTAGAGAAACTTGATGCAAACCGGCCGCGATACCGCTACCGTTTGCCCTGTTTCACGCAGCATTCCAGTTTCCGCATCAATGCGGAATACCGTAATGCTGTTCGAGTCCTGGTTCGCCGCGAGGAGGAACTCCCCCTGCGGCGACAGGGCAAAGTTCCGCGGCGTCCGCCCGAGCGTCGCCTGCCAACCCACGACCGACAGCGTGCCGCTTTGTCGGTCAACCCCATAAACCGCGATACTGTCGTGTCCGCGGTTAGATGCATACACATAGCGGCCATCCTCAGAGAGGTGGATGTCCGCGCATGTGCTCTCGCCGCTGAAGCCTTCCGGCAGCGTCGAAATGCTCTGCAGCGCGGTCAGAACTCCCGCGTCTGCCTCATAGCCCAGCACAGTAACTGTGCTGTCCAACTCATTGATCGCGTACACGTACCGACTGTCCGCGCTATAAACCAAATGCCGCGGGCCTGCGCCCGGCTTCATCGCCGCATCGCCATGCGGCAGAAGTAAGCCGCTCTCCGCGTCGATGCTGCTAACCACCAGCCGATCGAGGCCAAGATCGGCTGAAATTACATACCGATTGTTCGGTGCCGGAACAATCGAGTGCGCATGCGGAGCCTCTTGGCGATCCGCACGCGGCCCCAATGGGCCTTCGTGTTTCACCAACTGTGCATGCTCACCAAGCCGCCCGTCCGCTTCTACCGGATAAACGGTCACGCTGCCGCTTGAGTAATTCGCTACATAGACCGTTCGGTTAGTCTTGTTCAAGCTGACATAACAAGGAGCAGATCCGTCGGTAGGCTGCTGATTCAACTTCTCCAGCCTCCCAGTGCCGGCTTCTACCGCATAAGCGGCCGCGGAGCCTCCAAAACGACCGTTGTACGTTGCTGTCTCACTCACCGCATACAATATCGTCCGTGCATCATTCAGAGCAAGGAACGAAGCATTTGGCAAATCAGAGTACGATTCCACCAACCTCATTTCTCCGCTCAAAGGATTGAACGCATACAATGAAATCCCATTTGTATTGCGCTCATCTGTATAGGAACCCACATAGACAAACAATTCTTTCTGTTCTCCTACTGACATTGGCAACCAACCTCCATGATAGCGATTTTTGCTATAAATATTGACACTTCTACAATGCTCATTTCCTACTTGCTCTCACAAATCCCGCTTTACTAATCTCGTACTTGACCTCATTAGTCATGTCTTACTATTCTCGTACTTAATCTCATAAACCTACTCTCACATTTCCCTACTTAATCTCATAATCCTGCTTTCTTTGCTTTACTACCTACCCGCACCTTACGCCAAACCGCAGTTACAACCATCGCAATCACCGCCCCATACAGAGCAAGCTCCATATCGTGGTGCGTATCCCATGGATCACCTTGTGTTCCGAGGAACAACGTTCCAATCTCAGGAGCCACAAGCAGCGCCACCCACATTTCAATTAGCTCATAAAAAGCCCCCATTGCCAAAACGATGACACAGGTAATCACATAAAGCCATTTACTGCTTAGCCGCGTCCATGAACTCATCGCTTCCCGAATCGGATAGGCGAGCAGCAATCCAAAGCTGAAATGTACCAAACGGTCATAATCATCACGTTCCGAGTTTAAAATTAGCTTCAACCAAACATCCACCCAGTTCTCGTTATACGAATAATGAGCCCCAAACGTATGCAGCACCAGGAATAAAGCAATCCATGCATAAGACAGATTTGTAAATGAAAAAAACTTATATGTACTTACAAGTCCAATTAGCGCAGCCCAAATCAGTAGATTTTCCAGTACCCAGTCATACCTGCTGTAAGGCTCCACCGCCAGCCAAATCCATATCCCTACGTACAGAACGATCATCAATTGCAAAAACCAATTTTTAGTGAATGAAATGGTCTGCATGGTTTAGTCCCCCTTGTTATTTCCTATAAACTCAGGTTACCTCGCCACTATCTTTTCCAAAAGTACTAACTTCAACTAGTACCTTCTTAAGACGTATTGAACAAGTCATATTTCACTTCCGAAAAGTTATGAATCATTTGCTCTTCCGCAGCTATGTTTCCAGTTCTTTTATCAATCACTTTGCGCCAAATCTCATTTTCACGATAGTTCCGGCCCTCTTTCGCAAGAAAACGGTGGTTTCTCTCCTCGATATGATAAGCATGCGGTAAAAGCACGTCACAATGAACAGAGCCTTTCAAATGCTCATCCGTCAGCCACAACCGGAACTGGAAAGTATGCTGGGTAGGATTATAAATGCGCAGGTCTATATAATTGTAAAATACACTCGCTCCGCTCCCAAAAGGCAGAACTCGATGATCATCCGGAAATGGATCAAAGCTATGGTGATGCCGCTCCACGACTTGAAGTGGGGTATGCAAAGCCATCCAAAACAGTAAATTGCCCAACTGGCATATCCCGCCTCCGACACCTCGCTTCACACCACCTTGCGATAACAGCAGGCCCTCGATGTAGCCTTTAGCCGACGTAGTTTTCCCAACTAATTTCCAGAAGGAAAAGGTTTCCCCCGGTCGAATCACAATGCCGTCCATACGTCCAACGCTGATCCGCAGATTTGTAATTTTGTTTTCTTGTAAAATAGGATCGGAAGAACCGAGCTTTCTTCGCAGTAAGGATTGGTGCTTTTTGCACGTATAGGGAAGTGAATGGACAACTCTATGCTTAGCGTAGGTAATCGATGGATTCAAATTCAAGAAATGCCGTTTAAGTCTCAACTGAACAATTCGCAAGCGATAAAGTACGGGAAACAAGCTTAGTAACTTTTGCTTCATCCCATTCACCTTCCTTTTTCAACCAAAATAGGTTCACCCTTCAAGTAAATAGTTCACTAATTAAGATGTTCCATCCATCGATTTGGTTCAATGACTGAAGGTGTAATTTTCCTAAGGACGAAGCTCGTAAAAGATCGGCGTTACCCCACTACCTTCATATACATGCAAAATATGGTTCTTATATTCCTTCATCTCAGACAACGTCGCGATCAAGAAAGCGTGAGAGGCAATTTCTGCACCTTCACCTGTCCCTGTCCCTATCTCTGCTTTACTACGCCCATCCCTCACCTTTTCCAAAGTAACATAAGCAAACCGCCCCCAAGGCGCAGCAGTAAATCCCACATGCGGATCAATCCAGTAACGGATCTGAAGTCCATGAAACCAAGCCATTTTCAAGGCCTGCTCGGCAAAAGCGCCCGTTCCATAAAGATGAACGGCACTTACGCCATCCTCTTTGACCCTTTGGATCGTCTCAAACAGCATCGCCTGGCTGCCGAACCCATCTTTAAGCCGCAAATAGAATTTATATAAATAATACGGAAATCGTCTGGTGACAAGACCCTGCGGCCAATTCGCATTCAAAATCGAGGGCCCATAGTTACAGCTATTCAAAAATGCTTCTGGCCCTTGTACGAACCATTCTTCGGCCACATCTTCACAAATCGGTGCAATGTACTCGGTACAGAAATTATCCTGATGCGTCAAATCCCCCAACAATCTGGCTTCCTCAGGCCTCGGCATATCGAGAACACGGTGCAGCGGCTTGCTCCACTCCACTGGCTGTAAGGATGCGCGCTGCAATCGCCCCTCTTTCTGCTGCAGCAGATAGGCATAGTAACCTTGGAACGCCAATGCCCCTTCTTGACACGCCCGTTTCATCGCGTACTCTTCGTCCGTACGTTTCAGTTCTGCCGTAATCGGTCTGATTTGACTGAGCTCATTTTCAGCATAACGCAGCGTCGAACCAAAATCGCCCATCATGAGCTCCTCCAAAAAGGCTGGCGTCCTTGCAATACGTTTCCCTTCATCACTTCCCCCGCTGCCCGAGCGCAGCATACTACGGATATCCATACCACGCATGCTCAACTCATCCAGCCGATTCGCGCCAACAGCAAGCAAATGCATCATCTGTGGCTTATGTCCCGCTAAGCTTACGATTTTTTCTAATGCTTTCTGAATGGTTCCATGAAAGCCAATATCGACCGTTACTAGCCGTTCAGGCTGACCAAATTCTTGCTTCAAATAACTTACAAAAAGCTGCCTATGCCGCTGCACAGACGCCAAAATTTTAGTTTGTATGGGTGCACTTCGTAGAAAACCACCAACTTGATCATAGATTGAGCTTCCATTTTCACCTATTATATACTTGCAATTCTCAATTCTTTCTTCCAAAAATGGTTCGAAATGAACGCCTTCCTCGCTGATATCGAGTACCTCGAATAGCTCGCCTATTTTCAAACCGTGAATGCTTAGTAAAAGCGCTAGCTCATTATCACCAAAGCTCTCCAGTCCCGCCAATAAAGTAGCTTGTCTGGAAACATAGATCGGCTTTATCTGGAGGTCAACACCTCGAATATGCGCAGCATTTTCAAGCATTGGCGCTAACAAATAAGCTTCTCTCATTAAAGGATGTACAGTCCGGATGCCCTCAACCACGCATTGATCAATGACCCACTCACACAGGGCTTGCAAGAACGGTCCTATTACACTGGTACCCATCTTATAAAATACTCGGTCCAGCTCGCCCATTCCAACCGTCTTATCCGAGGCTTCTGCTAACTTCCGCAGGGATTTCCATTCCGGCAATACATGTCCGTGTCTAACATATTCCCAATGATGCAAGCTCTCGAAATGTTCAGGAACGACGTTGTAGTGTACGCTCCTTATCTCTTCTTTGGAGGCACCTTCCACATCTGCGGCTATATTATCGCCAATATGTACAATAGCGTGACTCTCTATCTGTGGGTAAAGTTCCTTCAACCGGGCGAATAAATGTCCCGATGACTTCCCTTCATGCTCCTCCGAAGAAACAAGCAGCGTATCCACACTTGATAAATCTAGACCTGCTGATGCAAGAATCCAGCGCAGCTGCGCTAAGGATAAATACATATCCGATAACAGCGCTACCGGAATCTGCTTGCTTTTACAAGCAGCTAACAATGACGCCACATGCGGATTCACATAGCAAACTTCCGCCTCGGTCTCGACTTCTATCTGAGCCATCTTGTCCCTGATACAGACCCCTTCCGGCATCTCAGCATAAATGAGTTCCAAAGTGACCTCGCCAAAGCCCGTCACGGCAGCTTGCCGATCACGAGCATTGTTCTCAGCACGAATCCGCATCTCTTTAAAAGCTGCCGACGATATGGAGGCCTTCAGGCTGCCAACACGGTGTGCTTTTTCAGCAACAAGAACAAAAACGTCTGAGGGATTCGCACAAATGCGAAATAATAGCGTGTCGAAAATATCCAAACTGAGCAGCTCAATAGCGTCGATTTCGCCAATCAAACCGCTTAGAAAGCGATCCTTTTTCCATAAATGAATATCAGATGAGCTTATAATTGTATGCGGTACCTCCAGCATTAGGAACCTCCTTAGAGTTTTCGAAGAAAACTAGCCTCTTAAGCATAATCTTAGAGTTTTTATTACTTATATTTGAGAAGTACACCAAAATTGAGGTAAGCTTAAAATACCATAATTCGGAGGTGCGCTTTTTCATGTCCTATCAGCCGTTAGTGTCCATCATTATCCCTACGTATAATCGCCAAATTGAACTCGCTGAGCTCGCAGAATCATTATACCGCCAAACGTACAAAAACCTGCAAATCATCATCGTTAACGATTGCGGCCCCTCCGTCGATTTCATTCAGGAATTATACCCGGAGCTGGCTATTCAGATCGTTAATATGCCGCAAAACTTGAAGCATGTTCATGCGCGCAACCGCGGATTGCAAGAGGTGAAAGGCGACTACATCATGCTCTGTGATGACGACGATCTGCTGCTCCCGATCCATATCGAGCGTATGCTGCAAGAAATTGAAGGCTATGATCTCGTCTATCCAGACGTAGAAATTTTCGATTACGTTTATGAAAACAACGCCCGTTCCATCACAGATCGGTTCGTTTTTGCTTATGAATTCGATGTGCCTGCGATGCGCAGGTTTTCGACTTTCTTTTCTTCTGGCTGTATATTTCGTCCTGAGGTTATCAACGCTTTGGGCGCTTTTGACACGGACGTATTTCATTATTGGGACTGGGATTTCTTCTTACGAGCGGCTGAACAATTCCGCGTGAAACGTGCGCCAATCGCCAGTGTACTCTATGCATTTTCGCAGCAAGGCAGCAGCAACATGTCGGGTCAATTAGACAATATGCGTCCCTTTCTGGACATGCTCTCGGCCAAGCATCAACTCGGTGAATTGCCTACAAAAAACTTCTTCCTCCTGCTGGAAGAACCGGAAGTGAAAGCGCGCCAAGCGGTGACCGAAATCATTTGGGATGGAAAACCGATTCGTTCTCGCCTATCCAAATAAGCTTTTGGCATAAAAGCTTCGAAACTCGCTAGGCGTCATTCCTTCATGCTCTTGAAACCGCTGATTGAAATAACTCGCGCTGGAATAACCTGATTCCTTGGCGATATCTTTGATCGGCCAGTTCTCCTTTTCAATTAAGCGCTGCTTAGCAAATTGAATGCGGCAAAGTGTAATGAAGGAGAGCGGTGTCATCGACATGGCTTTCCGAAATAGTTTGCAGAAATAGTATGTGCTTACGCCTGTGAGCTCCGCCCATTCTTCCAAGATGAACGGTTCACAGGCTCTTTGCTGCATCGAGGGAAGTAAGGCGAGAATGCGATCCACGGACTCCATCCCGCGATTTCCCGTTAAAGGCGCCGCATAGCTCATGAATTCGCACAATATCTTATACGTCAGCGTCGAGAGATTCGTTGTCCGAAGAATGTTATTCGTCTCCGCCTCTAGCAGCAGCTCATGAAATGCTTCTTCAAGCTCATTCCATCGCTTTAACGTCCACAAGGTACGTAGAAATCCTCGTTCCAGCATAAACTCCTTTACATGATTGCCATAAAAATGAAACCACCGGACATCCCAAGGATCTTCCTTCGAGCAGTAGTATTTTTGTTCTTGGTACGGAAAATACAGAAAAGCATCCCCTTTTTGAATGGGATACTGCTCCCCCTCAATTTCGACGTACCCTTTACCTGAAACGATGAAATGCAAGCTGAAGGTTTCACATAACCCTTCGGGACGATAGACAGAATGACTGGGGAAATCACGATACCAGCCAACAGATTCTGGAAAAATGAAATAAGAAGATTGCTGCAGCCTTGGCAGCATGACTTGCCTTTGCATCTTTACGCCTCCTCTTCTAATGACAATATTCCGATACTTGGTGCAATATATTATCATATTCATTTTAAATAACTCGTTTTATAATAACAATATACCGTTATCAACTATTTTACAAAAGGAGAAGTGCTGTAATGACAAAGCTTCGTTGGGGAATTTTAGGTTGCGCTAATATTGCGATTAGGGCTTGTATTCCTGGTATCAAGCAGTCTCAAACTGGCATTGTAAGCGCTATTGCCAGCCGCAATTTGCAGAAGTCACAGGAAACTGCAGCTAAGCTAGATATTCCTAAGGCTTACGGCAGTTATGAAGAATTAATCGAGGACCCAGATATTGATGCCTTATACATACCGCTTCCGAACCATCTGCACAAAGAGTGGACGATTCGTGCTGCCCAGGCTGGTAAGCATGTTCTGTGTGAGAAGCCAGCTTCTCTTACAGCAGATGATGTTCAAGAAATGGTCACGGCATGCGAACAAGCAGGGGTGCAGTTTGCCGAAGCCTTCATGTATAGACACCATCCACGGTACGAGCGGATCAAAGCCATTATGGACTCCGGTGAAATCGGTGATATTCGCGGAATTCATGGTGTTTTTACCTTCTGTAATCCAGGTGATAGCAAAAATGTTCGCTTCGTACGCGAATGGGGGGGCGGCGCACTCTATGACGTAGGCTGTTATCCATTGAGCGCAGCTAGAATGCTCTTAGGCAGAGAACCAGAAGCTGTAACTACCCATGCTTTCTTCTCACCTGAGCATGACGACGTCGATATGATGATGTCCGGTTTAGTTGAATTTAGCGGCAATGTCGCGCTAACCTTTGACTGCGGGATGTGGGCGGCTTTCCGAAATAATGTTGAAGTGCTAGGCACGCTGGGACGCATTGAAATCCCTTCGGCTTTTGTAACGCCAACTGAAGAATCTGGTCACTTTAACGTATTTGTAGGAAATGACCAGCGCGTAGAAGAGGTTCCATTCCTGAACCAATACTCCCTGCAAGCGGACGACATGGCTTATGCTGCTTGGGGTGAGAAATCACCTCGCTTCCCAGCGAGTGATGCTATTAGCAACATGAAAGTGATTGATGCGTGTCTGAAGTCAGCTAGAGAGCGCTCGCGAATTGTGATTAATCAATAATCATTCATAAAAAGAAAGCAGGGATGATATCATATGAAGCACATTCAGATTAAAGGATTAGATAAACCAGTATCCAAACTGATCATGGGATCCGACTTTTTTAGACTGGATAATGGTCAAGAAGTCAGCGATATCCTCGGGCATTATCTATCTATCGGCGGAAATACGATTGACACAGCCTTCATCTATTGTGGCGGCCAGAGTGAGCAAGCGCTTGGGATTTGGCTGGATGAAATGGGTAATCGAGATGACATCAATATCTTTACCAAGGGCGCACATCATGATGCTAGCGGGCCCAGAGTGAACGCGGAAGCAATTCGCAGTGACCTGTTCACCAGTCTCGAGAGACTTCGCACTGATTATATTGATCTCTATGCGCTTCATCGTGATGATCCGACAACACCAGTTGGCGTTATCCTCGAAGCGCTGAATGAACATGTGGAAGCTGGAAGAATCCGCGCTTTTGGCGGGTCCAACTGGACACATGAACGTCTGCAAGAAGCAGCCGATTATGCCGAGAAGCATGATCTAATCGGTTTCAGCTTCAGCAGCCCTAACCTTAGCCTCGCCAAAGCAAACGAGCCATTCTGGGCCGGCTGCGTATCGACTGATGAAGAGGCGCTGCGCTGGCATGAAGCCAAGCAGTTTCCGCTGCTGTCCTGGTCTTCGCAGGCACGCGGATTTTTCACTGGACGGTTCACACCGGAGAACCGTGACAACGCCGACCTCGTCCGCGTCTTCTACAGCGACGAGAACTGGACGCGGCTGCGCCGCGCCGAACAGCTGGCGCAGGAAAAAGGCGTCAGCGCGATCCAAATCGCGCTCGCCTATGTGCTGAGCCAGCCGTTCCCGGCATGCGCGCTCATTGGCCCGCGCAGCGAAGCCGAAATGCTCTCATGCCGTGACGGCGCGCAGCTTGTGCTGACTCCGCAGGAGTTGGCATGGCTTGATCTGACGGCAGCGACTGTGTAACAGCTGCGCATCCTTTGCGGCACCGCTTGTGTGCCGCTTGAAGCCCCCGGCCTGTATTGGGCCGGGGGTTTTGTGTGTTTTGTGTTAAGCCCAAACGATGGATATCAGCCGCTCACCCCTCCAGACTCTCAAACTACTCACTATCCACTACCGCCTACCCACTGTCAGCTACTTTAAAGCTATAAATCATCGCTACCGCAACAAATTTCGCATTCACATATACTTTAGCGATGTAATTCAACGTTAACGCAACCCATGACAACCAAACTACCCACTTCCAGCTACTTTAAAGCTATAAATCATCGATACCGCAACAAATTTCGCATTCACATTCACTTTAGCAATGTAATTCATCGTTAACACAACCCATGACAACCATACTACCCACTTCCAGCTACTTTAAAGCTATAAATCATCGCTACCGCAACAAATTTCGCATTCACACTCACTTTAGCGATGTAAATCATCGCTAAAGTAACACATGACAACAACAACTACTCACATAAGAGTCTCTAGAGACTGCTATTATTGCTTTTCTGGCACTTTCCACTCAAATAGGAGTCTCTGGGGACTCTTATTTAGCAAATTGAGCTTAAATTGGATTAAATCTGAGCAAATAAGAGTCTCTAGAGACTGCTATTATTGCTTTTCTGGCACTTTCCACTCAAATAGAAGTCTCTAGCATCCCTTATGCGGTGGATCACGCTCCGCTCCTCCAATCTTCGACGCCATCCAATGGACGGCTTATCCGTTGACATGATAAGATATAAGAAAGCGTTACCTACAGGAAGAATAAGGATCTGCTTTAGGAGGTACCATGGGAAAGACAGACATTCGCCGCGATGCGATTATGCAAGCCATTAAAGATAAAGGTTCCATTGCCTTGACCGATATCGTCAAGCAGTTTGCTGTATCCGAAGCAACGGCTAGGCGGGATCTTGAGATACTCGAACAAGAAAAGCGCTGCATCCGCACCTTTGGAGGCGCCGTGCTTGAAAGCTTGAAGGTCGAAGTCCCTTTTTTCAACAAAATGGACCTCTACACGGATGAGAAGAAAGAAATCGCCGACAAGGCGCTGCGTTACATTGAGGATGGCGATATTATCGGTTTAACCGGTGGTACGACAACCACATTTATCGCGAAAAAGCTTAACCAATTCAAGAACCTTACCGTAATCACGAATGCGGTTAATATCGCCTATGAACTGATCGGAACGCCAGGGCTTCAGCTCATTCTTACGGGTGGCGTGATTCGCACCCAAACTTTCGAGCTATCGGGACCACTCGCCAATGCAACGTTAGAAAATCTCAGCATTCGCAAAACTTTCATGGGTGTGGACGGTGTCTCGTTATCCCGCGGCATGATGATCTATAATGAGCTGGAAGCCGAGACCAATCGGCGCATGATGAAGCAGTCCATGGAAACTTACCTCGTTGCCGATCATTCCAAGTTCAGCCGCAGCTCCCTGTTTGTGATAGGGGAAGTCCAAGAAACCATCGGAATTATCAGCGATTCTGCCATAACACAGGAAATGAAGGCAGCCTTTAAAGATGCTGGAGCTCCATTTTTATAAAAAAATAAAACGGAGCATCTCGGGTTCATTCCTCCCGTAATGCTCCGTTTCTCTTTTAGCAGCAGCGATTAATTTTGCCGCTTTCATAACGTTCGTAAAGGGAAAGCATGTAAAATTCTTTTTCAGTCATTGGTGTATCATTGGGATGATGATCCTGTTGATGCTTCAAGTATCTTTCATAGTCCGGTATATTGAAAATGACCTTGATTGTCGTGCTGACCTTGTTTGTAAAGCTTGTTATTTTTTTCATGGCATCAGGCTCCAAATGTGGATTGTATAAAAGGTGCTTCATTCAATTTAGGCTTCTGCTTTTGAATTAAGATATTGTACCATACCCGTAAAGAGATGATAATCATCAGAATGACTACAATACCGAAGAAGATCGTCAGCCCTGCATCAATATAGTTATTCGTCACAATCTGATGCATGACATCCATGTTCTTAGCAGGCGCGATGACTTGGCCTTTGTTAATTCCTTCTTGGTATTTCTTTGCTGCCGCTAAAAACCCGATACTTGCGTTACCGGAAAATGCTTTTTGGAAGCCAGCGGTCAATGTCGTCACGGAGAGGAACACAAAAGGAAGGATACCTACCCAAGCGTACCGGGCTTTGCCCATTTTAATCATAATCGTTACAGCTACGGCTAAGGCGATGGCAGCTAGCATTTGATTCGCGATCCCGAATAACGCCCATAAGGAATTGATACCCCCGAATGGATCGATCGCTCCTTGATACAAGAAGTAACCCCAAGCCGAGCAAACAAGCAGCGAAGCAATGAAATTGTATTTAAAATCTTTCGTTTGGCCAAATGGCTTGTAGAAGTTACCGATCAAATCCTGCAGCATAAACCGGCCAACACGCGTACCGGCATCTACTGCTGTTAGGATAAAGACAGCTTCAAATAATATTGCGAAATGGTACCAGAATGCTTTGGCTCCATTTAGGAACGTTGAAAAAATCTCAGCCATACCTACAGCAAGCGTTGGTGCCCCGCCTGTTCTCGAAAGGATCGTTTTTTCTCCGATTGCTTTTGCCGTGCTTGTAATCTGATCAGGAGTCAACGTGAAGCCCCATGATGAGATTTTGGCCGCGACGGCAGCCGGATCTGTTCCAATCACAGCAGGTGAAGAGTTCATCGCGAAGTAAATGCCGGGCTCTAAGGAGCACGCCGCGATCAATGCCATAACGGCGACGAAGGATTCGGCAGCCATACCGGCAAAGCCGATAAAAGGCGCATGACTTTCTCTATCGATCATTTTCGGAGTCGTACCGGAAGAAATCAAGGAATGAAATCCGGAAACCGCGCCGCAAGCGATCGTAATGAATAGGAAAGGGAATAAGTTACCGGAAAATACAGGCCCGGTTCCATCAATAAACTTGGTCACCGCCGGCATTTTCAGATCCGGTAAAAGGACCATGATGCCGCCAGCAAGTAAGATGATAACACCGATTTTCAGAAAAGAACTCAAATAGTCACGCGGCGCAAGAAGGACCCAAACCGGCAAAATAGAAGCAATTAGGCCATAGACAACCATCAAAATGGCGATTTGCGGAGCTGTGAAGGTAAACATTTGGGACAGCATAGGACTTTCCGCTACGTACTGTCCTGACCATAAAGCAATCATCAACAAAACGAAACCAATGATGGAGCCCTCGATCACTTTACCAGGTCGAATATAACGCATATAAAAGCCCATAAATATGGCAATCGGCATGGTCATGGCGATCGTAAACAAGCCCCACGGTGATTCTGCTAGCGCTTTCACGACGACGAGTCCAAGTACGGCTACGATAATAATGAGAATCGCTAACGTTGCAATGGATGCTAACGTACCGCTGAATCGACCGACTTCGTCTTTGGCCATTTGCCCCAGTGACTTTCCATCCCGACGCATGGATCCAACAAGGGTCACAAAGTCTTGTACACAGCCAGCAAGAACGGCCCCGACAATAATCCAGAGAATGCTGGGCAAATACCCCATTTGCGCGGCTAATATCGGACCAACAAGCGGTCCTGCTCCGGCGATGGCCGCGAAATGATGGCCAAAAAGGACATATTTATTGGTCGGAACGTAGTCTTTGGAATCGTTATGAACATGGGCTGGGGTTGCCCGTTGATCATTTAACTCGTAAATTTTCTTAGCAATGAACCGACTGTAAAAACGGTAACCAAAAGCATACGTACAGATAGCGGCAATGATTAGCCAAGCTGCCGAAATTTTCTCGCCATTCGAAAGCGCGAGCATAGCGAAACCAGCTGCACCTAACGCTGCAATCGCACCCCAGAGCACATACGAAGTAAATTTGTTTTTCATACCTATCACTCCTAGTAAGTGTTTTCTTCTTCAATTGACTATTGGTTGATAACGCTTACAAGGAGTATAGCTTGTTTGGTTTCCGAGTGAAACAGCTGGAACGCATCATGCCATTTTGGGGCCTTATGATGTTAAATTTCGAGTTTCAAACGCAGCAGCTTCACATAATTTCGGCTAACAGGTATGCAGCTTCGCCTGGCGTCATCCATCAGCAGATTGTAAGCGCCGTTGACCCAGGTCTTCATCTCAGCAATGGAAGCCAGGTTGACGAGATAGCTTTTGTGGCAGCGAAAAAAACCGAATGGCTCCAACTTTTGTTCCAGCTCTGATAATGTGTAGGAAACGCTATAGGCTTTATCACGAAGATGAACCTGTACATGTTTAAGTTCTTTGCTGATATACATGATATCCTTCGGTGACACATAGGTAATACCTTCATCCAATTCTAGCGCTAGCTTTATACTTGTCATTCCGGTGGAAGGATGGACTAGGACGCCTGATCCGTTCTGCATGCGAACTTTACGCAGCTCTCGGAAGACGATAGCTATATCTTCTTCGTCGTAGGGCTTGAGCATATAATGAAAAGCACGCAGCTTAAACGCATGAACAGCATATTGATCGTACGCAGTGGAGAACACAACCTTCACCTGCGGATTGATCTCTCCTACGATTTCCGCCACTTGAAGCCCGTTAAGATCCGGCATGTCCATATCGAGAAATAAGACATCCGGTGCTTGCTCTTTTACCTTCTTAATTGCATCCATTCCGCTGGAAGCCGGTGTCACCTTGTCTACATCTTCGCACTGCTCTAAGAGATATACTAATTCTTCCCTTGCTGGCGCTTCATCATCAGCAATCACGATATTCCAGCCCACCTACCATCACCTCACCCAGAATCTTATTTTTGTGCCTTCGCCTGATTTACTCTCTATCTCGAGCGGATGCTCTCTTCCGTAATGGTAGAGTAGCCGCTGTTCGATATTCCGCAATGCCATACCGGCGTGTTCCCCATGACTGTGAAGCCGGGCAGTTTCTAGGCCAACTCCATTGTCCTCGACAGTAATACGTGCATGTCGCTTTCCATCGTCCAGTTCCTCCTTCACAATAAGCTTGATCACACCGATTCCCTTCCTGTTTTTGATGCCATGAACAATGGCGTTCTCGACAAGAGGTTGAATCGTAAAAGGTGGTATCTGATGATCCAGTAACCTTTCATCGATTTCAGCATAAAATTCCATTTGATCCCCAAGACGTGATTTAATCAAACTAAGGTAAGACATGACCAATTCATATTCGTCACGTATCGTAATCATCCGCTGGTTACTATGGCTCATGTTTTTGCGCAAAAACTTAGACAAGTGCATCACCATCTGACGGGCCTCTTCCGGTTTAGTACGAATAAACGATTTGACTGTATTCAGCACATTAAACAGGAAGTGGGGATTCATCTGCGCCTGCAGCGAACGAATCTCCGCATCGGCCAGCAGCTGCGACTGTCTCTCGGACTCGACAAACGCATACTGCTGAGAAAGCAGACCGGCAAGCGAGGACAACATTCGTCTACGAGATGGATTATCATCCTGCTCTCGTTCGAAATACAAGCGAAATTGCCCAATCGGACGCTGATTCGGAATATGAATGAACAGGTCGATCCAATGCTTTGTTTTTCTTCCTTCCGCTACCCATGCCGAGCCATTCTTGCTGAAAAATGCACCAACGGCCTTCATTTCCTCATTCAAAACTTTCGCGATTTCACGTACCGCCTTCTCGAATTCCAATCGCCAAAGCGGCATCGTCATATCCGCGATTTGCAGTGCTTTGTGAGCATGCTCTGCGCCGATGCGATCCTCTTCTCGCTCCATCGTGTTGTACAGAACGAAATAAAGCGCCACCCCGATGCTGTTAGCGAGGGTCTGAGGCAAACCTATGAGCGAAACCAGGTTTAAAGCATCCCCCCAGGGCTTAGCTAGCGCTAGAATGAGTGCCATTTGCAGAGATTCAGCCATGAAGCCTACAAGAAAGGCGAGTTTAATCGACGACACCTTGCGGAAGCGTTTCTTGAACGCATTGCGGCAAAGTCCAGCCAAGACACCTTGCAGAATAGGCGCAATCATACAGGCTACGGCAACAAATCCACCCAAGCTGTATCGATGCAGGCCGGCTGCGACACCAACGATGAACCCGCTTTTCACACCGCCAAGCAAACCGGCAATGACGACACCAACGGTTCGTGCATTGGCTATGGCCGCTGTTGGGGAAACTTCGCCGATCCATGGAGCCGGTCGATACGTATAGTCGGATACCGTCACACCCGAGTAGGTGGCTAGAATTGCATAAGCAGTGAAAAAGAAAAGAAAACGCCATTGATAGGTCCTATTACCTTGATAGCTCATATAACTGCGCATCCAACGGCTGCGAGAAAAGGCAAAAGCAAGTGCTATCAAGAATCCAACCCTTTCAATCATATCGACGAACAACTGAAGCATCTTTCACACACCTTTTTACATTCTTTTAACTTCTTTTAAAATAATCCTAGCAGAAATCGGGTGTCCTTGCAGTAACTTGTAGGCAAACTCCAAAATTCGATTTTAGAGTCGTTCAGCAGCTTTGTGAAGGAAGATCGAACATAAACGTAAAAGACCCGAGAGAAGCCACTTTTTTCAAAGTGTCCATCCTCCGGGTCTTTGCTCGGTTTGTAGAAAACATGGTCCTTATTCCGTGCACTCCCGAATATCGGGAGGGTTTATGCATCACTCACTACTAGCTTGCGGCACCACATTTTGCTTATATTTCAACGAAGGCACCATAATGAAGACTCCGATTAGAAACAAAGCTGCACAAGTGAGATAAATCGTTTCAAGCGAGAAAGAAGCTTTGATACTTCCAGCCAAACTCATTGTGATGACCATGGCACCCATGAACAATGGATTCAGAATACCATTCACACGACCCACGAACGACTCCTCCGTGTTGCCAAGAATCATTGTATTGATACCAATTTGAATAGCAGGCATAACGAGACCGGACATAAATTGCATCAAAAGTGCTACCCATAGTAGATGTGTCATGCCAATAACCGCAAACGCCACGACACTGACTGACATCCCGAGTATAAGGAGCCCTTGCGACGACATTTTTTTGGAAAAGCCCATCGTCAAGCCTCCGCCGATAATCATCGCGACACCATTCGTGGCCATAAACCATTGCAAGTTCTCTTTAGGCAAGCCTAAATTTTCTGTAACAAGGAAGATACCAAGCGGACTGATTAGACCAATCGCAAGACCGGCAACGGCAAAACAGCCTCCCAAAGTGACAAGCATTTTATTCTTGAGCACATACCGGAAACCTTCACCCATCTCAGCAAAAATATGCGTGGATGGTCCAGCGGATCCTTTTTCAGCTTTACGGTCAGATGGTAGAAACGTTAGGACAAGAGCGGAAAGCACGAAGCAAATTCCCATGATTGCTATAGCGACTTCGATTCCAAAGGTATAGTACACGAAAGTCCCCATAATTGGACCCAAAATCATAAAGATAGCCATCATCGATTGAAATAATGACATCCCCATTTGCATTTGGGATTCATGCACATGAACCTTGAACAGCTTCATCCCGGACGGCTGAGAGAATTGGGACAGGATGGACGACACTAATGTGGCAAAAAAGATCGCCTTCCATGAACCATAATACAGGGTAACCATAATGACAAACACCGAGGCAGCGCTGAGAATATCGCACCAGACCATCGTGAGCTTAGGTCTCCATCGATCTGCAAAGGCACCGCCAATGAAAGAGAAAATAAATATCGGCGCAAACTCGGCAACAGAAATCAAGGAAACCGAGTAAGGATCGTTGTTCGTCATGTCGGTTACATAGAGGAGAATCGCGAAATTACGAATCCAAATCCCGATTTGGAGGAAAAGACCCGATAACATAATGGACTGCACGAAACGATTAGCAAAAAAAGATCGCATCGTTGGCGCAGAATTAGATACGGTTTGAGACATAGAAAAAAAACACCCCTTCGACAATAGATTGGTCTATAAAACGTCAACTTCATTCCGACGTAATCGGAACCAAGAAAGTTTCATAAGCCTCATCAAATGTAACGAAAAAGGTGTCTAACGTCTAGTGCAATTTGTCATATGACCGGTCATAAAGTGAAATGACTTAGCGTCCATCCCTCGACATGAGCAGGGCTGCGCCTACAGCTCCTGCGGAGGAACCAAGAGCGGATGTTACGAATCGGACCGGGCTAAGAATCGAAGGCAGACAGCGATCCTCGATAACTTCACGCATCGGACCCAGGAGCGGCTCGCCGATGTGCGAAGCTCCGCCGCCAAGAATGACCACCTGCGGATTGAGCAGGTGAAGGATGCTCACGAGCCCGATGCCGAGGGCTCGTCCCGCTTCGCGCAGGATGCCGCTTGCTTCGGCATCCCCTTCCGCGGCTGCGGCCGCGACCAACCGCGCATCGACGCGGTCTGGGTCGCCTCCCGCAAGCCTTGTCAGGGCGCCGGCTGCATCGCCGTCGCCTCCCGCAACGCGGCGCACATGTTCGGCGCCGCGGCGGCCAATGGCGGTGCCTGACGCGTAGAGCTCCAGGCACCCCACATTCCCGCAGAGGCAGCGTGGCCCATTTCCATCTATGGAAATGTGGCCAAGCTCCCCTGCGTTATGGTTGACTCCGGCGATCAAGCGGCCGCCGGAGATGATGCCCCCGCCGATCCCCGTGGAGATCGTCACGAAGATACAGTCCGGCGCGCCCTCGCCCGCGCCGGCCAGCCATTCGCCAGCCGCTGCGGCGGTGGCGTCGTTCTCGAGCCGGACCTCGCAAGCGAAGCGGTCCGACAACACGGCGGCGACGGCAACGTCGCGCCAGCCGAGATTCGTGGCGAAGGTGACGACACCGTTCGCCGTATCGAGCGTGCCCGCGGTGGCGACGCCAATACCGCGCAGAGCGCTGCGGCTGCCGGGCACAGCCGCGAGAATTCCCTCGATCAAGTTACCCAGTCGATCGAGCACAGCTACCTCTCCCTGCTGCGCAAGGGTGGGGATCTCTTCTCTTGCGATGATGCTGCCATCATACGCAACCAAGGCGGCCAACATCTTCGTGCCTCCCAGATCTACCCCAATAAAGTACTCCCGAACGAAGACATCTTGTTCTCCCCCAACTTGTTCCATGCTTTTACCCTTTACAAAAACATCTTGCTGATTGTCTTGCTCCAATGTCATCTCTTTTTCCCCTTTCCCCATCAATCTAACCTCCAACCAAGCGGATACTCCTCCGACAATGTCACAGGCAGCCTTCCAACCGCTTTCTCTTTCCCAAGAAGCACATTCGCGAGAGAAACCATCGCAAGCGGACGGTTTTCATAACATGCATAATAAGTCTTTACCTCAGGAAATTCAAGTAAATCATAAGGATTTCTCCCGGCAGCCACGATAACATACGGTTCTTTCCTTTGAACTAATTCTTTAACCAACCTGGTTTGTCCTGCTGAGAATGTTGCATTATATGTGACAATGACAATTTGCTTGTTACTCTCACAAGCTTCCAGAACCGATGCAATCTCCGCATCCGAAGGATATAGCCCCAAGTAAACCTCCTTAATAAGCTTTCCGGCTATCTCAGATAAGACAATGCCCAGTGTCCCGCTCCGTTCCACAACTTCATCAATCTCAGTTCCCGTTTGTACTTCCGTCCAAATGACCAAGGTCGGCTCGTTCAGATCCAGCACTTTACCTACTTCATCCTTAACCCTTGTAATACTTTTACGGCTCAGTTCTTTGGCCAGCAGTTGATGCTCGGGTGTAGAGATAGGTTCGGTCGGGATGGGTTCTAACGTATCATATCGAATCTCTCGCTTATATTTATAGGTCATAATCCGCAGCACGGACTCATCAATTCGCGACTCCGGAATCCGTCCACTTTCCACCGCAGCAATAACCGCTTCAATTGCAGACACTTGGCGATCCAGCAAATGACTAACCAGAATCAGATCCGATCCAGCTTCAATGGCACGAAATGCTCCTTCCGCCACACCAATCCCTTCTGAGATCGCCTTCATCTCCAGGCAGTCTGTTACAATTAACCCTTTGAAATGAAGCTTCTCACGAAGCAATTCCGTTAAAATGCGATACGACAACGTCGATGGAACACCTTTCTCTTCCAGTGCCGCGAAGACGACATGCGCCGTCATAATCGCGTCTACACCACCTTCAATCGCTTTAATGAAAGGGGCTAGCTCTAGCTCCATCAATCGTTCCATACTATGTGGCACAACGGGAAGGTCATGATGAGAATCCTCTGATGTATCACCATGCCCTGGGAAATGCTTGACTGTGGCTATAACGCCCATATCCTGCAAGCCTTTCACCGCATGTGTGCCCAAATCACCCACTAGCGCAGCTGTTTCACCATAAGAGCGCACGCCGATAACAGGGTTTAATCGATTATTATTGATATCTAAACAAGGGGCGAAGTTCATGTTCACGCCCATTTGGCGTAATTCTTTACCCATCACTTTGGAGCTGGCATAAACACCCGCGGGCGCAAAAGCAGCCCCTAAAGCCATGTTCCCTGGCAGCAGAGTTGCTCCTTTTTCAATACGGGAAACCATACCTCCCTCTTGATCTACTGCAATGAATAACGGCTGTCCGCCGCTGCGGAGACTTATCGCTTGCAATTCGGCTGACAAATGAGCCAATTGGTGCGCATCATTTACATTTCGACGAAAATAGATAACACCGCCAAGTCCATATTCCTCAATTAATTGGGTAATGGACGCATTGGGTTCTAAAGATTCAAAGCCGCAAATAAACATTTGACCCACTTTTTGACGCAAGGTTAAAGGATGTTGGTTATTGGGCGATGAAGATGACATAATGACACGCTCCTTGAGTAAGTTAAGATTTAATGCTTTCAATGATACGTTTCTGCAAAATAAAATACATCAGCACGACTGGAATAACACTAAACATGATTGCCGCGCAGAGCGAACCGTAGTTCATATTCAATTGGTCGTAAAAGG
Source organism: Paenibacillus germinis (assembly GCF_013141785.1). Taxonomy (NCBI): domain Bacteria; kingdom Bacillati; phylum Bacillota; class Bacilli; order Caryophanales; family Paenibacillaceae; genus Paenibacillus; species Paenibacillus germinis. Next base: position 269,473 of record NZ_WHOC01000183.1, on the reverse strand, counting down.
CTACCATGCTCACAGGAAGTGTCCTAAACTTTTCCTTCGCTAGAAACAGATTGGCCATCATAAACTCATTCCAATTGCTGAGGAAATTGAGCATAAAAACCATGACGAGTGAAGGTAACGTAATTGGAATAATGACTCGCCACAAAAGTCCATAGATCGATAATCCATCCATAATTCCCGCTTCTTCTAACTCACTCGGTATGGATTTCAAAAAAGCACTAAAAATAAACACAGTCAAAGGTAAACCCATCGTTATATAGGGCAGGATCAAGGCTAGCGGTGTGTTGTATAAGTACATGCTGCGAAGCAGCATATATAAAGGAACAAGCAAGGATCCCGCGGGAACAAGCAATGCGAGCATCAATATACGCTTCAAGAACTTGCTTAATCGTGGAAATTCCATTCGTGTTAAGGCGTATGCCGTTGCCGAACCAAGAAGTAGTGTTACCATGGCGGATATCACAGAAATCACCAAACTGTTCGTAAAATAGTGACTTACATGTGCTCCAGTCCAGGCATTCCAATAATTCGAAAAAGAGAGTTGCTCTGGAAGGGACCACGGCGAGGCAATGATTTCTTTATTAGTTTTAAAAGAGGAGTTCAATACCCAAAGAAGAGGAAACAAAATAATGCCTATGTACAACATGAGTACAACATGCAGGAAGACACGGCGATAGGGAATTCCCTTCAATATCGCACCTCCTCCTGCTTCCTTGTGAACCAGCCAAACAAGGATGTTAACATGCCGGTTAAAAGGAGAATAAGTACGGCAATTCCATTTGCATACCCATATTCACCAATGCGATAAGCTTTTTTATACATATAAGTGGCCATCACTTCTGTAATCCCATACGGATTGCCGCCAGTCATCACAAAGACGATGTCTAAGGCCTTCATAGCTCCAGTAATCGATAGCAAAATCATGACCATGATGACGGGACGCAGCAGCGGAAGCGTAATCGACCAAGCCTCTCGCAGGCTTGTCGCCCCGTCTAATTCAGCCGCTTCCAAGATATTTTTGGGGATTGCATAGATTGCCGATAAAACCAGCACGGCATAGAATCCAATCCACTGCCATGCGTTGGTAACAAGTACAGAGAGCATCGCTGTCGCTTCCTCTGCTAACCAAACGTGCTGCCAAGTCAGTAACCCTACAGCTTCCAATGCTTGATTGAGCAGCCCCGCCTGCGGGTGATAGATGAACCCCCACAATACACCAACCACAGCTGTAGAAAGAACTGTCGGGAGGAAAATCATCGTTTTGTAGAAGCTAGTCCATCGCCTAACTTTGCTCACCAGAAGTGCTAAACCGAGTATAAAGGGGATTTGCAATCCAACTGAAAAACCAATGAAATACAGGTTATTCCGCACTGCAACCCAGAAATATTTGTCTTGAAAAGCAGTAACGAAATTATCCAAACCATTAAATCTCGCCGGCGAGACTCCGTTCCATTCTGTGAATCCGTAGCGCAGCGACATGATCATGGGATATAAGAAAAAGATCACGAATAGCAGCAGTGTTGGTAACGTAAAAATCGCATAAGCAAATGGGTTTCTTCCTATCTTATTCATGTCTCATCCTACTATTTGGTATGGGTTTCTTCCTTATTCGAAGCCTCTTGCTGCTTCTGTATGTCTGCCATTAAGGTGGATGGGTCTGTTCTTCCGCCTATTAATTCTTGCATACCGCGTTCCAATTTTTCTCGAACTTTCGTTTGAATGCGTGAGTCGAATGCGGGGAAAGCACCTTTACTGCTTGCAAATACATTCAAAATTTCCGTAATGAGCGGGTTTACATTGCTCGTATCCTGCAGCTTCATGGCAGGTGGCATACCTTCTTCGACGAGCTGTCTTTTTTGCATGGATTCATTATACATTTGCCTGATAAACTCCTTGATGGCCACTAGCTGATTTGGCGTCACTTTTTTAGAGAATCCATAGGCATTAGACCATCCTCCATTGATATAACCATCTCCTAGGCCCCCCATAGCTGGGAAACTCATGAAGCCTACATCCTTTACGATGGATGACTTCTCAGGGTCAAGCAGCGGCGTATTCGCCCAACTGCCATCGAACATGAAAGCCGCTTCACCGCTGCTAAATTTATTTTGCTGCTCGGCATAGGCCAGTGCTAAGCTGCCTTCCTGGAGATACCCTTTTTGAATCAACGTATGATATTTCTCAAAAGCATCCACAACATCCGGATCCGTCCATCGTTTACTTCCATCCAATAAGCCCTGAACAGAATCTGGCCCGGCCGTGCGTACCCACATGGTATTACTCATCATGTTAATGACCCATGAATCTTTAGCCGCCATCGCAAATGGCGTTATTTTCTGTGCTTTTAGTATCGCGGCAGCAGCGAGCAGTTCCTCCCACGTTTGAGGTGGTTTTATTTGATGATCCGCCAAAATCCTTTTGTTATAGTACAAGCCCTCGACGTACCCTGCCATTGGAATGCCATAAATTTTACCGTTAACCGTAAATTCCTCGAAGCTATAAAACTTATTGATTAATCCAAGCTCATTCAGGATAGGCGTAAGATCAAGCAGCCTACCCGCTTTGACGTAATCCTTCGTATCCGTTCCGCCAAACAAGTCGAATATTTCCGGTGGATTCCCAGCTGCCATCTCCGCTCTCAGCTTCTCGAAACGATTGACCTTATCCTCCACCCCATCTAACGTAATCGATAAGCCAGGCACCTTCGACTCCGTTGCTTTCACAACATCCTGCAGCATCGCGAAGCGCTTCTTCTGCGTATCTTTCACCTGCGTATGACGAAGTGTCAGTAGGATCGGCTCTCCTTTTGTCCCCGAGGGGTCGGGAGTCTCGCCTGCATGAAGGCTTTGTTCATTGTTCGAAGTTAAGCTGTTGCAAGCAGACACGATGAACGTCATAGCCACTACCGCTGCTACCGAAATCAACGTTCCTTTTCTCATATTTATTGATCTCCTTTTTTGCTTGCCATCTAAGTATAAAATAACGGTTGTTTGTCCTAAAGACCGACAAATTCCTTATAAAGGGGCAAAATCCTCTACTTTGCTTCTTTGCGCTTTTCGCGAAACTCCGATGGAATCTCGCCAGTAAACTTTTGAAATACTTTGGTAAAATATCGCCGTTCGATGTATCCTACTGATTTTCCGATGTCCGTAATACTTTTATCACTGTGGAGCAGCATCGACTTCGCCAATTCCATCCGATGTTTCGTGACATATTCAACGAAGGTTTCTCCAAAATGCTGCTTAAATAATAAACTAAAATAGCTGGAGCTAATCCCTAGGGAGCTCGCTATATCCTCGATCCCGAAATCATTTGAATAGTGCGTTCTTATGTATTCCTTCGCCGCTGTCATGAGCAGTTCGCTGTTTTTCTTCTTATTCGTCCCCTCCAGCCCAAGTGCTACAAGCTGTACCATAACCTGAAGCAAATGTTGAATGCTCTCGCTCTTATCCAGTTGACACCAGATCTGTTCTTCCTCCTGAAAATCAAGGGAATTCATTTCTCGCAGTTCGCGGAGCAGATGAAGAATGAGGAAATGCAGCATCTGATAGGCTCTGGCAAAGGAGCTGTCAGACAAACCTTCAAGCAGTAATTTCAAGCGTTTTAAGGCATCTTCCGTTTTGAGACGGTTCAGCTGTTTAAGACCTGTTACAATTTCCTCTACTAAATACCATAAGGAGCTGTTCGCATCAGCTGGCTCTCTGGACTCTTTATACAACAGCACGGATTCCTGCTTCCCCAAATTAAGCTGCATGAATCGCTGAAGCTTCCGATAGGCCTCAGAGAGCTGACGTAGTCCCACCGCTGACGGGAAGATGCCGACACTAATGCCTAATTTAACCGATTGGGAAACGTTATGCTGCAGTTGAGCAGCTATTTCATTTAACTTCACCAATGCAGTGCTTTCGCCCTTTTCATCCCATTGGATGATTACACACCACTCGCCTTCTCGGATCTGGAGTACTGTGAACTTCAATTTCTCATCCGTTAACGAATCTTGTAATACATTTCGTACTGCGAAATTCCATAGTTTCCGCTCCTGCTCGGTCCAAGGCAGTGATTTCTGTGAGTAATCATCGACATCGATCATCGCAAATAAATAGGTCAATGTTTCTAGGTCCATATCATCAATCGGAAGCAGCGTCTTCGGCGTAATTTCCGTATAATTCATCAAAACGTCCTGCAGGATCTTCTCATAGGCCAAATTTTTCATTTTTCCCCACTTTTGCTGCTCCTCTTGCTCACTTAGCTTCTTAACCCTGATTTCATTCGCCAATTTGCTTATAGAATTCTCTAACTCTTCATAGTTAATAGGCTTCAATATGTAATCGCTAACGCCAACTCGCATCAACGAGCGTACATATTCGAAATCCTGATAACCCGTCACCATAAGCACCGTACAATTCTCATTGATATCACGCAGCTTCTGAACGAACGTAATCCCATCCATTAGCGGCATACGAATATCACTCATAACTAGATCAGGCACATGCTGACTGCTAAGTTCCAGTGCTTCCACACCGTTTTTGGCCGTTCCAACAATATCAATCCCCAGTTCATCCCAAGGAATAACCGCCTGCAAATTACGCAAAATGTTAGGCTCATCATCTGCCAATATCGCTTTTAGCCTCATAAGCCTTCCCCCTTATTTTTTGGGATCACGATCTTCATCGTCGTACCGTGACCTTCTTGACTGCAAATGAACATGCCATAATTTGCGCCATATTGGATCCTGATACGGTCAGCTACATTGCTGACTCCAAGTCCTCTTCGCTCTTCATTTGCGCCCAATATTTCGTGAAATGGCGTCTCAAGCTCTGTTTTGTAATGGAATTTAGCTAATTTCTCCGCACTTATACCGATGCCGTTATCCGTCACATAAAGAGCAATCCGTTCTCTTTCATCCACAACCTTTATGGCGATCATGCCCATATAATCAATGGGTTCAAAACCATGCTGCAAACTATTCTCTACCAATGGTTGGAGAGTAAGCTTGAGAATGCAATAATCCAAAAGCTCAGGCGGAGCTTGAATGTCATATTGAAATTGATCTTCAAATCGGAATTCTTGAATTTCGAGGTAGCTTTTCAGATGCTCAAGCTCTTGCTTTAGTGAAATCTCTTCTCTGTTTTCCATTCCAATGCGCAGCAGATTCCCAAGTCGATACACCATTTGACTGACTTTCTTCCCTTGATTTTGGATCGCTAGCACATTGATGGATTCGAGTGTATTAAAAAGAAAATGCGGCTTGATCTGGGCTTGCAGCAGCATAAGCTCGGCCTTATTTTTACGGTCCTGCTGACGTTTGACTTCTTCCAGAAGATCCTCTACACGCACAACCAAGCTGTTGAATCCTCTAGCGAGAGCGGACGTTTCATCCTTCCCGCTTTCCTCCATGCGAGTCGTCAAATCACCGCGTTCAACCTTTTTCATTGAGGAAAGCATACGCAAAATCAACTGAACAATTCGCCTTACGAAAACCAGATTGTACACAAGTGCAAAAAATAAACAGACGAACGTAATCCCAGCGACCAGCTTCATAATCGTCTCAATTTCCCCGGCCACATACTTCCAGGAGGTGATTGATACGACGCTCCAATCCTGAACACCCATCTGATTAATATTTAAATGATAGAGTGAGATTAAGCTTTTTTCATTCTGAAAATTCGCCTGGAAACTGTTATTGTTTAGCTGCAAATCCAATTTGCCGGGCAGCAGTTGCAGCACATTGGCACCTTCTAGATTTTGCTTATTATCATAAAAAATAAGTCCGCTTTTGTTGACGAGTAAATAACGCTTCGAGCTTTCCTCATTCGTATTGAATGATTTGAAAATTTGATCAAGCTCATTGAATTTGAACTTCAGCAGCATGAACCCCAGGTTGTCCATCGTCCAGAAATCTTTGACCAATCTCGCTTGATAAAATTCCCCGCGGCCCGTCCCGAACTCCTTATATTCGGAAGGTCCAATCCAGAGTGGGCTTCCGTTCAGTTCCTGTATGTGCTGGAATGCGGTACTTTGCGTCAGCGCTGTCCATGGCAAAGCGCTTCCACCCCCGCGCCCCGCACTAAACGATTTGCCGGCATTATTATATATCGCGACGGACTGCACAGGTGAATAGGTCAATATGGAGCCGCGCAGCAAGGTATCAAAGGTATTCAAGTCATAAGACGAGAGCGTGTTTTCATTCGGCTTCACCTCATCGATCGTTCGATAAATACCCTGAATACTCTCTTTTACCATCCAAAAGTCCGAAAAGTAATTGGCTTCCTTGAACATGTAATAAATATTACGGGAAATCGCCTGCAAAGTGACCTCGGTCAAATCGCCGTACTTCTTCTCAATTAGCTGCTGAGATACCGTATAAACTGCGGAGCCTAGTACGAACAAAGGAATAATAATGAACATTAAAAAACCGATAAACACTTTTTTGTTCAAATTCATCGTCGAGGCAGACTCCTTCCAAACCGAATCAGGCACCATCCTAGTGTTGGCGCCTTTACATTGCTTACTATTGATTATAAATGACCCGCATTTTATGATCCTAGGGATAGGTTTGGATGCAATAGGGATAAAATCCTCTACTCCTTCGATAGATGAATCTCAGGTTCCACGATGACCTCAACATTTCCTTTTAAAGCTTTACTGATCATACAAGTCTGCTCAGCACGATAGGCGGCTTTGCTTATTTTATCCGTAATCTCTTGTGAAGTATGAGCTGGGATACAGATTCGCGGCCGGTGAATGATTTTATCAACCTTCATTGCTGGACTGCTATGGACGAATATCTCTGAGTTTAGCTCGATTGTTAAAATGCCTTGACGCTTCAGCAGCATGCCGAGTGTGATTAAATAACAGGTCGCTGCCGCGCCAAGCAGCATCTCCTCAGGATTCGTCCCTATGCCAGGACCATCTAATTGGCTTGGCACTGATATGTCCGAGACCAGGTTACCCGCTCGGATGTGACCTGTGCCGTCCAAGCCTCCGGACCACTCCGCTTTTAGTTCAAAACGATGCTCGCTCATAGGTTTTTGAGCCTCACTTTCATCTATTCCTTCGTGTCCGAGTTTATTGCCGTTGAAGAATTTTGCGCTTGCGAGACCTTCGATTGATCTTCGTCCCCAGTGCTGCTTATATGTAGACCAATTACCCCTAAGATGATGAGAACAATGGAAATCACCTTCAGAGTAGAAACCGATTCATTGAACCACCAGATACCGATTATTGTGATAAGTGCTGTCCCTACACCAGACCATATGGCATAAGCCAAACTGACATCGAGCTGCTTCAGAGCCAGCGTCAGCAAAGTGAAACATAGAATATAGCAGATGCCCATAACAATAGCAGGACCTAATCTTGTAAAACCTGACGACATCTTCATGGCCGTCGTTCCTACGGTTTCAAATAGTATTGCCAGCAGTAAAAAAGTCCAATTCATATTCCAAATCATAGCAACCATCCTTTACATATACACTGTTAATTATAATTGTAAAGGAATGCGCTTTGTTTCACCAGTAAGCAAAAATCGTTCTCACTCCTGGTGTCAGGACGAGAACGATTTTATTTTTTTACAATAGAAAAAGGCCATCCTTATCCCTAAAATAGATAAAAACAGCCTTATACTTGCTATCATTGATATCTATGAAAATGCATAATTAATGTGTTGGAATCAAAACAATGAAAGCCCTACCTCTCTTCCATCCTTGCGGCTCCAATGACCGCGCCAGTACGAATTGCTTAACAAACACCTGCTGCCGAAACACTTGACGTAGCCTCGGGTTTACCATAAATGAGCTGATTTTTACTGCACATTGGGAGAAAAACAAACAAGGAGAGGGGGTTACTTTCTTCTCGCTAATCGTTCGTGTGGGGTAAATGAGGTTTGGTTTTAAGTGTTTATATGGTTCATTTCAATCAATTCATAAATTATATATGGAATAACGCGAAATGTCAACATACAGATGTACTTATTTTTCAACATTTTTTTCTTTTAGCAGTCGTACACACCAATCTACGGGGCTGCGCTTTTGCTTAGCGCATCAAAATTTAAACCCTAACTTCTTACATTCAAACATGTTAACCTTAACTCATCATCAAAGCATACTGCCTAACTTCACCACTTAAAACAGAGTTACCTGCCATCGACCAATATACATTCAAAAATGAAGGCTGATACTATCTCTTTAAAGGTTCTTATGATATTATCTGTTTAAGACAATAGACATGTAGCACATAGAACAATTGGGTTCAATAGACACATACACTTACACATTCACTCTAAAATACGGCCGTGAAGCACACGCCGCTTTTCGAGTTCAGCACTTTGCTGATCTCGAAAAGCGGCTTATTTATTTCTTTGGGAGGTCATCTATAATGAACGATATTATGAACACTACACATGAAAATTACCTATCTCAGCATCTAGCTATCCGAAAAGGGGAACGATTTCGAAGACTCAAAGAAGGCCACGGTCATGCTGAAAAAGCATTTCTTCATCAGGTTTGGTGGCCAGCTTTCGGTAACTTTAACGACCTACACCCCGAGTATGAAGTGAAAGACTTTCGCGATGGAACTCGATTCCTAGACTTCGCTTTTCTACGTCACTCCCTTAAACTAGCCATCGAAATTGATGGTTACGGTACACACTCTTCCCAAATAAGCCGCACTCAATTTGCCGACCAATGCAATCGCCAAAACCACCTCATTATCGATGGATGGAAAATTCTACGCTTCTCATACGATGATGTCAAAGATCGCCCTCGCATGTGTGAACAAACCCTGCAGCAGTTTATGGGGCGTTACCTCGGCGGAACGTCGCCACAAAACTTGAGGATGAATTACATAGAAAAAGAAGTGTTTCGCTTTGCACTTACACTAAGTAGATCACTTACACCTCAAGATGTATGCGATGTTCTTTCCGTAGAAAAACAAAAGGCACGACTGATTTTGAAAGACATGCTAGAAAAAGAGTTGATCCAAATCGCAGGTAAAGGAACAAAGCGAATTCGCACTTACCGTCTTACGCCCGCGGTACTTCAAAATTTACATATTTTTAATTAATATGACACTTTAAGCATGTTTTTCATCTTTATGAAGTTACTTTCTCGCAATCCCCTCACTTTAGTGATGAAATTCATCGTCTCAGCAGACATTAGGACGATTCTGCACGAATCCAACTACTTTAAGCATGTTTTTCATCTCTATGAAGTCACTTTCTCGCACCTCCCACACTTTAACGATGAATTTCATCGTCTCAGCAACTCATCCAGAGGATTTGGCCGTATCCACCTACTTTAAGCATGTTTTTCATCTCTATGAAGTCACTTTCTCGCACTCCCCTTACTTTAGCGATGAAATTTATCGTCTCAGCAACTCATCCAGAGGATTTGGCCGTATCCACCTACTTTAAGCATGTTTTTCATCACTATGGAGTCACTTTCTCGCACTTCCCACACTTTAGCGATGAATTTCATCGTCTCAGCAACTTATCCAGAGGATTTGGCCGTATCCACCTACTTTAAGCATGTTTTTCATCACTATGGAGTCACTTTCTCGCACTTCCCACATTTTAGCGATGAATTTCATCGTCTCAGCAACTCATCCAGAGGATTTGGCCGTATCCACCTACTTTAAGAATGTTTTTCATCACTATGGAGTCACTTTCTCGCACTTCCCACACTTTAGCAATGAATCTCATCGTCTCAGCAGACATTACGGAGGTTCAGGACGGATACTCCGATTTTAAGCGTGTTTTTCTCACTATCAAGTCACTTCCACGCGCTCCCCACACTTTAGCGATGAATACATCCGTTTCCGCGGCGGCCCAAACAAAAAAACCGCAGGCAAACCGCCCGCGGTCATCTCTCTACACCGTAAATTTCTGCAAAGAAATTTGTAATTCCTCGGCAAGTCCTGCCAAGGACTTGGCCGAATTCTCAATTTCCTCGGTCGTCGACATTTGCTGTTGGCTGGCAGCCGATGTCTCTTGACTGACGGAAATCCCTGTTTCCGAAACAGCACTCACGATACCCATCACTTGTTCTATGCGTAAATTAGCATCAACAAGTTGGTGAATATTCGTGTTCACACTCTCCACTTTCGCATTCACTTTCTCAACGGATGATTCGATATGGACGAAGGATTCTTGCGCCTTCCCCGAAATTGATAAACCAACTTCCACTTTGCCTGCTCCTGCATGCATGGAACTTACAGCGTGATTGATTTGTCTTTGAATCGTGGAAACAAGCTGTGTAATGTTGCGTGCAGACGATGATGATTGCTCAGCAAGCTTACGCACTTCTCCTGCTACAACCGCGAAGCCGCGACCCGCTTCACCAGCACGTGCTGCTTCAATTGCAGCATTCAAAGAGAGAAGATTCGTTTGAGTAGAAATTTCGTTGATCACATTGACAATCTCACCGATTTTGTATGCATTTTTACCTAATGCTTCAATCACATCGTTGACTTCGCGAACAGCATCGGAGATTTCCGTCATTTGACCGGCAATCGAGACAACGGATTGTTTGCCGTTTTGTGCGGCTTGGGTTGCTTGTTCTGCGAGCTCAGCAACCTCTTGGGCTGACTCATCAATGAGCTTCGTACTTGTAAGCATTTGGTGAACAGCCTCGTTCGCTTGATTCACGCCAGCAAACTGCTTATCGAAATCTTCGGATAGCTTCTGGCTGGATGCCGCTACCTGCTTCGCAGCCATGGAGCTTTGCTCCGAACTCGCTAGAAGTTCTTCTGAACTCGCTGAGAGTGTCAACGCATTCTCAGCAATTTGTTTGACTAAGCTGCGCAAGCTTTCGGTCATGACATTAAAGGAGCCTGTTAATTTACCGACCTCATCCTCATAAGGATAGTCACCTTTTATAGAGAGATCACCGCTCGCCGCTTTCTCCATATGCTCTTGCAGTCTGCGAATTGGCATCGTAATAATCATATTCAAAGCGAGTGCATTTGCTGTCATTACGATGATTGCGATAACAATGGTAAGGATAATGACCCAGTGAGAAGTCTTTGAGTCTGCGCTGCTCGAACGCTGAAATTGTTCAGCAGCAAATTCTTTGAGCAGAACCAATTTGTCCAATGCTTCAATCGTTTTATCACCTTGAGGTGAAACCTCATTGTTATACACTTGGTAAGCTACTTGATTATTTTGGGTAGCATGTTCAATCGTTCTAACGATAACATCGCGGTACTTCAGATTCAGTTCCTCAAAGCTTTTAAAAGCATCAGTTTCCTCTTGATTTAAAGCAATTCCCGCTAGTTTAGTAACCAACTCTTTATTCTTGGCACTGTTTTCATCTAATTTAACTTTTAATTTGACCTTGTATTTCACATCAGTCGAAAGCATCATCTCTAGCAGATTGGCTTCGGTTTCATTAAAATTTGACTTCAATTGATTAATCCATTTGACAGATAGCAGACTTTCCTCGTACATTTTAGTAGAATTACTAGACATCTTATCCATATAATAATAACCCGTAATACCTACAATTAGTAGGAACAAAATAGCGATAGCGTTCATAAGCAGCAGTTTAAAACGTAATTTAAGGTTTCGAAGGATGGACAGGTTAGCTCTCATATTTCTTACGTTCTTCAAGTTACCCGCATTCAATTTCGTTTTGAATTTCAAAGTCTCCCGTTCTCCTCCCGAGTGATAGATCTTGTAGTCTAACTACTTGTCCACTGCACTACTAAACCATTTCATTTCCATGATGTAATAAAACCTTACACAAAAGATTTTAATTAACCTACGGTTTATTCTACAAAACAGCGTTCCCGATGTAAAGACAAAATTAGGTAAAAAGTATCATATTTCGTATACAATTTATTCCATTTTCAGGATAGATCGGAGCTAAATGAAATGAAGTTGATCGGAATTATCGTGAATCCTCTTTCGGGGGATGGTAGAGGAGCTAGCATTTGGAGAGAAATAGAGACTTATCTACAGTTAAACCATATCTCTTATATGGCAAAAATAACGACAAAAGCAGGAGAAGCCACTGAGCACGCCATCACACTTGTTCAAGAGCACCGTGTCGATAAGCTGATCGTGATCGGTGGGGATGGAACGATTCATGAGGCAGCCGGAGGGTTATGGCAAATACAAAATACCGGATTTAACTGTCCACTTGCGGTCATTCCTGCTGGAACAGGTAACGACTTCGCCAAGGCTTATGGCATTCCTACTCAACCTATACAAGCCCTGGAAGCCGCATTGTCGGAGACTACGAAAGTTCAAATTGATCTTCTGCGTACAAAGAACGGAATGATTGCTGTGAATAGCATTGGGGCAGGTTTCGATGGCATGGTGGCTAAATTGACAAACGAGGCTGGCTACAAAAAAATTCTCAATCGCATTGGACTCGGTAAGCTGTCCTACTTTATCTCGATCCTAAGAGTGTTCGCCACTTATCAGCCTTGCACAGCATGGTTAGAAGTTGACGGCACGGTTCATGAATTGCCAAACATGTGGCTGACAGCTGTCGCCAATATCCCCTTTTACGGTGGCTCCATACAAATATGCCCTGCTGCCTCTCCTCACGACGGCGTAGCCGATGTTGCCGTGATTCAAAGCAGAGGGCGATACCGATTGCTGCCGATTCTTTTCACAGTTTATCAAGGTAAGCATATTCATCATCCCGCTGTTTCTTTCTATAAAGGGACGTCGATTTCACTAAGTACACAAATTCCTTTACTCGTCCAAGCGGACGGGGAATTCTCCGGATCAACACCGCTCCAAATCGAGATTGTACCTTCTGCATTAACTGTTATCGGGTCATTTCTGAGTGAAGGTTAACTTACACGACGATTTTCAAGCGTTGACGCTGTATTATCAGGTATCCTACGAAGCCAGCAAGTATAACAGCAATTCCCATGATCGAGATATCAGGTGATAAACCATCCTTGGATATTTGTGTATATATACCTACACCTGCAAGCATCATGGAATTTTCGAGGAAATTTTGAACAGCAATTGTTTTGCCTGCCCCCACCATTCCCTGTCCTTTATCTTGAAGTACTGTATTCATCGGTACGATAAATACGCCGCCGCTGAAGCCTACGAGAAGTAGAAGACATATGGTGAGATATAAGTTAGTAATAAGCGGGAACAGCAATATACTGATAATCATGACAATCCCAAATACATAGGAATTATAATATTTACGTGCCGGAATCAATTTGGGCGTCATGAGTGCTCCAACCATAATACCTATGCCTGTGACGGCAACGAGCATCGAAATCTGATCAACAGACTGTATGCCTAGATGCGCCGGCACCCATGCGATAATCGCAAGACGGACGACGGAGGAAGTCATCCAGAATGAACCCGTACCTACCAGAGAAAAGCGAGTCGTGCGATCTTTTAACAAGAGCTTCATATCCGTTAGAAATGCTCTGGCCTCTTTGACGTAGCGTATACTCGAATTGCCTGAAATTCTAGGAATTTGCAGCGTTAAAAGTAATGAAATCAAGTATAGCGCGAAGCAAGCAACAATAGACCCAGTAAGCGAGATTTTCGCCAAAACGCCGCCACACACAGAGCCAATGAGAATAGCCATAATCGTATAGCCCTCAATACGTGCATTGGCTCTCAGCAGTTCGCTTTCCGAATGCGTAAGCGAAGGCAGGATGCCATATTTGGCAGGTGAATATACCGCGGCTCCTATCCCGACAATTCCGTAACTGACAGCAGGATCAAGATGTAGGAACAGGGCTATAATTCCAATGGCTTTGATGGCGTTTCCGACGAGAAGGACCTGTGATTTCGCGTTTTTATCTGCAAAGGCCCCAACGAACGGTGCGAAAATGACGAAGGCAATAAGAAAGCAGGCTTGCACAACGCCAATATAATAATCAGGGAATGCCTGTTGTTTAATGATCGCCAAGGTAATGAAGAGAATCATATTATCGGCAAAAGCGGAAAGAAATTGCGTCACATACAGCGTCTGAAGTGGATTCATTTTCATAACTTTTCGCTCCTTTTAGGTTTCCTGATGATCCTTCAAAGCCGATCGTTTGATCGTCACATAGTCTACTTTTCCACTTCCTAGAAGCGGCAGTTTTTCTGCATAACGAAGCTCCGAAGGCATGTAGAAGGAGGGATGACCCTGCTGTTTCATCGACTCTCTGATTTGCTGAAGCTGGACACCGGGGATATTATGATAGACAACAATTCGCTCCCCTTTTCGCATATCTGGCACACTAACCGCTGCGCATATCGCCTCAGGCGGCAAGCTTGCAGTCACAAGCTCCTCCACCATCGGCAGTGACACTTTCTCCCCACCAATTTTGGCAAAAGACTGCAACCTTGCTTGAATCGAGATATACCCTTGATCATCCATTTGAACAACATCTCCGCAGCTATACCACTCTGGGCATGGGACGAAGCCTTGACCATGAATGAGATAACCTTTCATCACATTCGGCCCCTTCACCAACAAGTTACCGCCAAGCTCAATTCCTTCCACCTTTTCCAAACGGTAATCCATACCTGGCAGGATTCGCCCCACTGTACCCTTCTTTGCGTACATAGGTGTGTTAAGCGAAATGACGGGCGCTGTCTCCGTTGTCCCGTACCCCTCTAGAATACGAATCCCGAATTTATCAGACCAGGTTTGACGGACTTCCTCCTTCAACTTCTCAGCACCAGCCACGACATATTTCAGCGAGTGGGCAAAATCATACGGATGCGCGGTTCTCGCATAAGCCGATAGAAAAGTTGAAGTCCCAAACAGAATCGTAATATTGCGATCGTAGACTAGCTCCGGAATGACTTTATAATGTAAGGGATTAGGGTAAAGCACCACTTTCATACCGGAAAGGATGGGCAGCATCGTTCCTGCGGTCAATCCAAAGGAATGAAACATCGGCATCGCGCCAAGCACAATATCCGACCCGTTAAAGGCAATTACAGCCTTAGCCTGCTGAATATTAGCAAATACATTGCGGTGTGTAAGGACGACCCCCTTCGGTTTACTCTCACTGCCTGATGTAAAAAGAACAACTTCATTCTTTCCGGAGCCAACAGGTCCTTGAACTTTCCGTAGATAGTGAAAAATCCCGACACATTTATGTTTAAAAGTGATACTTTGTTTAACATCTTCGAGATAAACAATCTTGAGAGCGCCGCTTGCGGTATCGATAAAATCGGCAAGTCCCGCTTTGTCGATGAACGCTTTGGACGTAATAATCGTCTTCACAGCGGCTGTTTCGCAAGCATCCAACATCGTCTGCTTACCAGCCGAATAATTCAATACCGCCGGTGTTACTCCTAATCGGAATAATGAAAACAAGGTGACCACATGTGCAGCAGCATTAGGCAATAAAACTGCAGCACGGTTCTGTTCCTTAAGAAGCTGCTTTAGAACCCCCGCCATCGTATACGTTGTGAGCAGTAATTTGCGGTATGTTAAAGCGGAGTCACTTATGATGTCTTCACAAATAACCGTAGAAATGCCATGAAGTTTAGCAGCTATCAGCATCTCGTTGAATAAATTAAGCTCAGGCTTCATCCGGCTGTCCAGCAAATGATTCTGCATGCGGCTGCGAATGATATCCGTTGCCCGCTCCTTCTGAATTCGTCTCGAGATATGTTCACTCATGGGTACTTGAAAAGCTTCGCCAAACGTGATGCTCACTGCCGGAAACCAGAACTGCTTCAATTTGCCGCGAAGATAAGATAGCTTCGAATGCTCCAGTCCATTGATCGCAATTGGCTGCATGCGTGCCTGTGATCTCAGCGCAATGTAGCCAATCCCACCATATACCTTCATCATGCCCCCGGTTGTTGTGATTCGTCCTTCCGGAAATACTACAAGAGGCGTTCCGCTTTGAACGGTTCTGAGCATCGTCCGTACCGAGTAGGGATTCAAAGGATCTACCGCGATATTCGTCCGAAAAAGGAGCAACCAAGCAAACTGCTTTGCAATCTTGGTGTTTACTACAAATGCCACTTCCTTCGGCAGGATCAAAGCTAAGAGCACAGCATCCAGTAAAGAGACATGATTAGGAATAAGCACCGTTTTCTCCGTCAAATCGAGCCGCTCCATCCCCCTAACTTTAACCTTAAAGCTTGTCATCAAGACTGGACGCAATAGGGGAAGCAACAGCTTTAACAGAGCAACAAACAACCATTTGATCATTGGGACTCCTCCTAAGAGCTTTGCTTTAGCAAAGCTATCTTCGTAAGCATGGGCTGAGCTTTGCTTTAGCAAAGCTATCTTCGTAAGCATCGACTGAGCTTTGCTTTGGCTAAACTGGATTCGTACGCATAAGCTTTTTGGGCTTCTATTAATACCTGATCATAATTCCATTGTATGCATTTGCCTGGAATCTGATAGTACTAACTTTGCGTAGTACCCGCTCTTGGAGGATTTATTTTCAATGAAAAAGACCCATGCATCCAACTGCATAGGTCTCTCTACAAACATTTTTAATTTCCATTAGGGACGTCACTGGTAATTGCCAAGGTATTTCCCTCTGTATCCTGGAAGAAAGCCATCCAAATATCGAAGCTGCCCATATTAGCTACCATATGCGGCTCACTAATAAAGGACACTCCTCGTTCTAGAAAAGCCTCATAGACCTGCTTAATGTCCTCAACCTTATAATAAATGACAGAGCCAGGATGATTATATTCAGGTTTTTCAGGAAGGCTTATCATCAATCGAATACCATTGCAATCAAAAAAAGCCATTTGAGAAGCTTGAAACAGAAACTTCATGCCTAATGTGTCGCGGTAAAAAGCGACGGCTCTAGGAATGTCAACTGCATTTACTGAAATTTGCCCAATTTGAGTTAAGCTGTTTTCGCTCATACGGTTCCCCTTCCAAACTTTGATACCCATATTCTACCATACTACAGGTTTAATAGCTCCCTAAGTCTAGCTGGGTAATCGGTAATTATGCCTGAAACGCCGGAAGCAATCATCCTATGATAATCGGCCAAGTCATTTACCGTATAAGGATAAACAGCAAGTCCAGAGGATACTGCCGCAGCAACATCTTCTTGTTCTATGCAGTGGTGATGAGGATGCAACGAAAACACATCTACACCCATTTGCTCTGCATAAGCAGCATGATCAATAAGGTTTGCAGCGTACAACAAACCAACCTTCGCCCCAGGCTCAGCCTGCTTAATTCGGCGAATCACCTTGTGATCGAAAGAAGAAATGACCACATCCTCCATTCTGCTGCTTTCACGCAAAAATGCTAGAAGCGCCTTCTCCATTCTCCCTTCATAAGCATGTTTCACTTCCACATTAATGAACAACCCTCGTGGCAATAAATCGAATACTTCACGCAAAAGTGGTAACCGTTCCCCCGTGAACGCCTCTGAGAACCAAGACCCAGCATCCAACGACTTCAACTCACTCCAACTGTGTTCGCAAATAAGTCCGGAGCCATTCGTCGTTCGATCGAGCGCAGCATCATGACAGACGACAATCTCTCCGTCTTTCGTTATATGTACATCTAGCTCAATGCCTTCTGCCCCTTGCTTCATAGCTAAAGCAAAAGAAGCTAACGTATTTTCCGGTGCTTCCCCAGCCGCTCCGCGATGTCCAATTACAATCGGTTTATGTTTGTTCATTGTTAACACTCCCAACATGTAAGCTTCTTCTACTATGCTCAAATTATAGATGAAATGACTCGCTCTTGCCCAGTATTTATTCGTAAAGGTTACGTAAATATGTTGGAAAAATACACAATAAGTTAATCCCTATTTAACACGGGTCAAATAATGCATCGTTAAGCTAATAACATAGTACTAGTCTAATAATGTTCGTGAAGGAGCACCACATGAATACGATGGATAGAGATTTACCGCTTACAACAACTAAGCCAAAAGCAAAAGCGGGACAACCTCCCCGTGCGCTTATCAATCAAAAATTGGCGGAAACGCTGCTTGGTTATGTTTTCTTACTCCCTTCGATTTTGCTGTTTGCTATCTTTCTTTTTTACCCCCTGATTCAAACCTTTTATCTGAGCTTACACGAGACGGATCCGCGAGGCAGAGTTGCTTCTTACGTCGGTTTCGATAATTTCATTGCTATCTTCACTTCCGAGCGATTTTATAAAAGTTTGGAAGTCACCAGTCTTTTTACACTTCTTACCGTGCCAACCGGCATTGCTCTTGCGCTTTTACTCGCCGCACTTACACACAATCACTTGAAGGGCATGAGGATTTTTCAATTCATCTTCTCGCTGCCTGTTGTTCTATCCGTAGGAACCTCTGCGGTGATCTGGATGATGCTATTTCACCCGAGTGTCGGGATGTTGAATTACTTACTGAGCATGGTTGGCTTAGAGCCAGTGGCCTGGTTAACAGATCCAAGATGGGCACTGCTTTCCGTCTCGATGATGACAGTCTGGATGAATCTCGGCTTTACTTACATCGTTCTTCTAAGTGGCCTACAAGGAATTCCAGAAGAAATCTATGATAGCGCCAAAATCGACGGATCAGGTCCATTCCGTACCTTTATCCAAATCGTATTCCCCTTGCTTTCACCGACGGTGTTCTTCGTCACCATTGTGTCGATCATTGGAGCTTTTCAGTCCTTCGGACAGATTCACATTTTGACCAAAGGCGGACCTGTTAATTCCACAGATGTCCTTGTATACAGCTTGTATCAGGATGCTTTCATTAACTTCCGATTCGGGACTGGTAGTGCTCAAGCCCTCGTCCTGTTCACCATCATCCTTATTTTCACTGTTATACAATTTAAAGTTTTTGAAAGGAATGTGCACTATCAATGACCCATCGATTACTAAATACCTTCGTATATGTACTACTTGTCGTATTCGCTGCACTCGTTCTGTATCCTATTTTCTATACGTTTACCGCAGCATTCATGACACCGGAGGAAGCATCGGCCTATCCGCCCCGCTTCTGGCCGAGCAGCTTGTATTTCGGTAGTATCGTCGCCGTGTTCCAATTAGTCCCCATCGGCAAATTTATAGCCAACAGCTTGGTCGTCTCGATTATCATTACGGCTGGACAGCTCATTACATCCAGCATGGCCGCTTACGCCTTTGCTAACATTCGTTTCAAGGGTAAAGCTATTTTCTTCGCGATATTCATGGCCACCATGATGATTCCATGGGAAGTCACCATCATTCCCAACTATTTGACGGTCAAAAAGTGGGACTGGCTCGATAGCATTCAGGGCTTAACCGTTCCATTCCTGGCGACTGCTTTCGGCACTTTCTTACTGCGCCAATTTTTCTTACAGCTGCCTAAGGAGCTGTTCGAAGCAGCACGAATTGATGGCTGTGGGCACTTCCGCTGCTTTTTCCGAATTGTACTGCCCCTAGGCCGCCCAGCACTTGCAACGCTAGCCGTCTATGCGTTCCTAAACTCGTGGAACATGTATTTATGGCCGCTTCTCATCACGAATAGCGAGGAAATGCGAACGGTTCAGATTGGCATCGCTATGCTTCAATTCGAAGAATTAACCGTTTGGAACTTGGTTTTAGCAGGTGTAACTATCGTCTTGCTGCCTTCACTATTACTTTTAGTACTTGGGTTGAAGCAGCTCGTTCGAGGGCTTACTGCTGGTGCTGTGAAAGGTTAGTCCCCATGTGTGATGGCTGCTCTGTTCAGCAATAAGCTGACCCAGATTTCCATAAATAAAAAATAAAGAAACCAAAAGGGAGAGAAACAAAACAAATGAAGACATTGAAAATGAGAAGTACTGCTATCGCAATTACAGCACTCATGGTGCTATTGACTAGCGCATGCGGCAAAGCTGAACCGACGACATCTGGCAGTACAGCAGATACCAAATCATCCGCTTCTCCCGCTGCCGCAGAAACTAAAAAATCGGCAGAACCAGTTAAAGTTATCTGGTGGCACTCCATGAGCGGTGAGCTCGGCAAAGCTGTAGATAAACTTGTTGCAGACTTCAATACTTCCCAAAAAGAGGTGCAAGTTGAGGCTGTTTTTCAAGGTACATACGATGAAAGCTTAAATAAAATGAAAGCTTCTATGGATAGCAAAAGCGGTCCTTCTCTTATTCAAGTATACGAAATCGGCTCCCGTTTCATGATTGACTCCAAGGCCATTACGCCAGTCCAAAAGTATGTCGATGCTGATAAATTCGATCTCTCTCAACTTGAAGATAATATTCTGAATTACTACAAATTCGATGGCAAACTGTATTCCATGCCTTTCAACACATCGAATCCGATCCTCTATTACAACAAAGACATGTTTAAAGCTGCCGGTCTTGATCCTGAAAAGCCGCCAACAACCTTTGAAGACGTCGCCAAAGCTTCTCAAGCATTAAGCAAAGACGGTAAAGCAGGTGCATCCTTCGCCATCTACGGATGGTTCATGGAGCAATTCTTTGCTGGACAAGGTGCCGAGTACCTTAACAATGGTAACGGTCGTACGACCGCAGCTTCGGAATCTATGGTGGGCAGTGAAGCGGGCGTGAAAACTTTGACGTGGTGGAAGCAAATGGTCGACAGCAAAACAGCTACTAACTTAGGACGCAAAACAGACGATACGAAGAAAGCGTTCTTGGCTGGACAAGTCGCTATGACATTAGATTCCACAGCCTCACTCCGCGGGATCGTAAGCGGTGCTGACGGCAAATTCCAAGTCGGAACCAGCACCCTGCCTAAGCCAGCTGATGCGAAGGATGGCGGAGTTGTTGTCGGTGGTGCAAGTCTCTACATCTTAAACAACAAATCCGAAGCTGAGCAAAAAGGTGCATGGGAGTTCATTAAATTCCTGACAAACCCACAAACACAAGCTTGGTGGCACGTTAACACTGGTTACTTCCCAATTACGAAGAAAGCTTACGACGAGCAGCTGGTTAAGGATAACCTTGCCAAATATCCGCAATTCCAAACCGCAATTGATCAACTACACAATACAAAAGCTAATAAAGCCACACAAGGTGCTGTAATGGGTGTATTCCCAGAAGCACGTCAGCTTGTAGAAACGGCGATCGAAGAAGCTCTTACAGGTAAGAAAGCGCCGAAAGAAGCACTGGACGCTGCTGCGAAGAGCATCACAGAGAAAATTGGCGCTTATAATAAGACAGTGAAGTAAATGGAAACAACGATTTGACTAATAGAAATAAACTCAAAAAGCGTGTGCCGATACTTATCGGTGCGCGCTTTTTGAGTTCAACTTGTTCTTAGATGGTTTGAAACTACAGCTTGAACTTGAGGATCAAGTGCTGCAAACTTTCAGCCATACCAGACAGATGTGAGGCGGATGAGGAAATACCTTCCATGGAAACCAACTGCAGATCAGATGCGTTGGCTACAGCCTGGGTGTTATCGTTAGCATTTCTAGCAATGGATGCAGTAGAGATAATAGATGCAGTAATTTCCTCAGATGAAGCAGCCATTTGCTCTGAGATAGCTGAAACCTCTTGAATCTCGTTGTTGATATGCTGAATGGAATCGAGTATAGAGCCGAACTTTTCACTAGTCGTTTCAGCCACAGAGATCCCTATCGTAACTTCACGAGTAACGGATCGTATGGCTTCTACAGCAAGCCTTGTTTCTGATTGAATTTCATGGATTAACGCAGCAATTTCGTTAGCGGATGAACTAGATTGTGCAGATAATTTTTTCACTTCATTCGCGACGACCGCAAACCCTCTTCCTCCTGCACCCGCTCTTGCTGCTTCAATGGAGGCATTAAGTGCCAATAAGTTCGTCTGGGTTGCAATGTCAGATATCATCGATACAATCGCGCCAATTTCCTCTGATCGCTGCCCCAGCCGCCCAACAAATTCTGCCGTTGTGGTTGCTGAATCTTGAATGAATCCCATTTGAGTAACGACTTGTCGGATAGCTTCATTTCCTTGCTCAGCCTGTGTCGAGGTTTCAACGGACTTTTCCGAAACGACGGAAGACGTTTCTGCAATTCGTCCGATTCCTATTGCCATTTCTTCCATCGCCTTAGCTGCTTCCTCTGTACTGATGAGCTGATCGGCGGCCCCTCCAGCAACTTCCTGAACAGCGGTGGCCACTTGTCTCGACGAGGCTGCTGTCTGATTAGCACTTGCTGCAAGCTCTTCGGATAAAACAGCAACCTGAGCGGAGGTTGTTGCCGTTTGCTGCAAAGTTTCCCTCAAATGAACAACCATGTCGTTCGCTGCTTTGGCTAATTGCCCCAACTCGTCCTTGCTTCTTACTTTTAAAGGCTGTACATCTAGTTCCCCTTTGGCTACTTGGACAATATGGGAAGTAACCTTATGTAAGGTTTTGGAAACTAGCAGATGAACACTCACAATGACTGCTGCCGCTGCAAGCAAGCTAAAGATCAACAATAAGGTCAGACCTGTCTTCGCTGAAGAGAAGGCGCCGATTGCTTCATTCGTTGCATGGACGGCCTCGCTATCGTTGTATATTTTCATTTTGTCAAAGATAGCCTGTATCGTCACATTCAACTCTTCCGCTTGTGCAAGCAATTGCGCAGCCTTGGCGCCGTTTTTAGCTTGGCTTGCTTCTAAAGTCTGTTTATTGACGTCTTTAAATTCCTTCCACTTGTCTTTAAATTCATCCAGATTTTTGCGATCTTCCTCCATAACAGCCTTTTTTTCATACTCGGCCAATGTCTGATCGATTTTACGGTATACGAGAGCAATACTGCTTTCCTGTCTGTCTTTACCAGTCTTAAGCGTTTCATCTAGATGCATGACGGTCAACCGCATGACATGCTCCACCTCGAAATTCAACTCATTGATTAACTCTACGCCGGGCAAAGAAACAGCCGTTATAGAATCAATCCGTTCCTTCATGATATTCATTCGATTGATTGAAAATAGAGCCATGATAAGCATTAACACAAAAATGATGGCAATCCCGAGCATGATTTTTTTTCCGACAGATAATCTCATATATCAACTACCTTCTATTCATAAAATAAAATGGCTGCTCACTCTATTCAAATTGAATCCATATCCCTGTCTTATCATCCGACACCTTGAAACGAGGGTAACGCAGGCAATCCTTATCATCTAATTCAAGATTGAACAACCAATCCGCATAACCGGCCAATGTGCTATTTGTAATGGAAGTAGTTAACTCCTGAATGACGTCAATCGGCTCGCCTCCGCGTTCTGTATGCGGGAAAAGACCGTCAGTAACAAGCAGCAATGACTTCAACTGAATACGGTTGATTCTACCGTATTCGATGAATTCGGCCAGATGCGGTTCACCACTCATAACAGAGTAGCCGGCCATCGTATTCATTTTCGATTTATTTTGCAAAATGATCGGTTTAACGAGTTCCCAAAGGTCCTCTCGCTTCACAATGCCATTCTCGATGCCTTGCTCCCAAATGTGTTTGGATTCAAGATCAATATGTGCGACCTGATCACGCGATATCGTCCGAAGCGACCCGTCCTGATAAACTGCCACGATCATACAATCTCCAACCTGTGCATAATCGATATAGTTATCCTCAATTCGGATGAGAGCGAGCGAACTCGTCCACAAAGCACCTTTATCCGATGTATGGATCCCGGCTGCTTCCATTTTCTCCCTCAACCGGATATTAGCTTGAACAACCAGCTGCTTGAGATCCAAATCAGCGACATCCTCCGCTTGAAGCGACTCCAAATACTGTTTGATCACTTGTGAGGCCAAGTACCCCCCCGTTTCGTTGTTAGGACCACGAAAGGGATGCAGAGAAGTTGCACCGTCCAGTACCCCAAATAAATGTAACTGTTCATTGTCAACGAGTGCATCTTCATTCCATTCACCGCTACCCGGTAAGGATATTTTTTCTACATGCATAGTTGTACGCCACCTTCATCTCATGTCTGTATATTCTTCGTCTATTTGCGAAACCAAGTCTCGTATTCATCCTCAAAATGTTTTTCCTTCGTATCATTTGGTTCTTGTTCTAATTGCTCCAGCATGGATTGGGTGTAACTCCACCGCTCGAAGTCCATCTTTGCGGGCCTCTTTGCCGAGAACATACGCACCGAATCAAGAATCATCTTTTGACTCGCATTCCACTGTCCTTCTTCTTGCAGCTTTAGTAGAACATCGGACCGCGAAGGAATTAAACCATGGCTGCGCCATAAAGCATTTTGCGTGTTCTCATGGATCATATAAGAAATAAAGCTGTTAGCCGCCTTCACTTTGGTTGCTGTTGAATTTAAAACAATCATCCCATCGATGCTAGGCACAATTCCCTGTTGCTCCAACCCGGGTAACAACTGGGCATTATATTGGAACTTACCTCCAATATATCGTTCTACGGTCATCAGCTCTTCAGAAGTACTTAGGAATAAACCGATTTTTCCATTAATAAAATCACTCGCAGCCCGACGGTGAGTGAGCGGCTTCATAATTTGCAAGCTATGAACCCACTCTCCCCACATGGATATAGCGGAGTCGAATTTACCATATTCCTCGGTTTCGCCATGGTTTTCCTTTACGTGTAAACTTTCCAGATACCAAGGCAATTCCTTGTCGATGGCAATTCCCCAATGCCCCTTGATACCTCCGTCGTTCCCAATCAGGTTTGTTTCCAATGCAGCATTCGACACTTCATCCCATCCGGTAAACGAGCCTTTTTGAGAGTTTTTTAACAGTTCTTCCCGGTAATAAAGCATTGGTATGCTCCCACCGATCGGCACTGCCCAATCCAGGTCCGAATAATGAAAAGGTTCGGTAAACGTAGGCTGCAGGCTCTTCCATTCCGGTATGGTTAAATTATCTACGGGAAGCACCGCTCCGGCATCCACTAGCTGGGCAATCCCATAATAACTTTTAATTTCAGCGATCTGTGGCGCAGCATTAGCGGATATTGCTGCCATCAACTCGGTAAATAAATGATCACTCGAGCGGAAGTATCTCACATCCACATCAATATTCGGATAGGTTTGATGAAACTCATTAATAGAGGTTTCCAAGCTTTGACTGTAAACCCAGATGGATAGAGCCGTTCCACGAACAGATTCTCCGCTTGTAGTCGTCAATTTCTTATTATTAAACATAAAAGAGGTTGCAATTATAAGGATCAGTTGTACTGCTATGCCCCAAATTATCCATCTATTTAGCTTCATGGTTCCTCCCGGTAAGCTCATCATGACAATCATTTTCATTGTAGCACGACAAGTTCCCGAAATCATGAGCCTTCATGAAAGAGGCTCCTCACGCAAACCGTTACAATTGCAGCCCCTTCTTGCTTAGCTTATTAGCTATGATCAAAGAAATTAACGTGGTGAGGGACAGAATCGATGCTAGAGCTGCACCTGTACCGTAGTTAGCGGTAAAGACCTCACTGTAAATCGTCACAGTAATGGTTGCTGTCGCCCCGTAATAAAGAACAATCGTAGAACTTAATTCATTAATAGTCGTGACCCAGCTCAGAATGGCTCCGGACAAAACGCCGGGTGCCATTAAACGTCCCGTGGTCTTGAAGAATGTCTTCATCGGTGGAACGCCAAGGCTGATTGAAGCTTCTTCTACGCTGCGATCCAATTGATACAGGATCGCCGTACTGGAACGAATCGTGTATGGCAGCTTACGCACCACGTAAGCGATGACTAGAATGACCCATGTCCCCGTTAGAACTACAGGAGGCTTATTAAAAGCAATAATCATACTGATCCCCAGAACAGTTCCCGGCATGACATAAGGTATCATGATCAAGGAATCAAGCATCGCCGTCAACTTCGATTTCCTGCGCACCAACACGTAGGCTACGAGCATCCCCATTCCGACCATGATCACGATGGATATTAAGGAGTAAGTATACGTATTCAAGATAGCCTTTGGTACGCGGAACAAAATTTCTTTATAACTATCTAAACTAAATCCATTTTGAAATACCGGTCCCTTCGTTTTGATGAAGGAGGTCACAATGACCGTCGCCTGAGGAATAATCGATACACATGCGACCAACAAAGCAAAGCCAGTAAACAGCCATTTCTTCAGCGGCCCCAGTAATTCAACTTTCGGTGTACGCATACCCGTCATCGTATAGTTTTTGCGGGAGACAAAGTACCGTTGAAGAAACAAAATACTCGTAGAACAAATGATAAGGATCACGCTTAACGTACTAGCCATGGCTGGGTTTCCGCCCATCTCACTGATGAACTGCTCATAAGCTAAGATTGGCAATACCTTGAAACCTTGGCCCAGCAGCATCGGCGTACCAAAATCTGCAAACGACGCCATGAAAACCATTAATGCGCCAGCTGACAGTGTAGGAAAAATCAACGGAATCGTAACCGTACGCAGCCTGTGGAAGCTTGAACGTCCCAAGCTTTCTGCCGCCTCTTCGAGCGAAGTGTCAATCGTTTTCAGTGCACCAGAAACATATAAGTAAATATGCGGATAGAACTGAAGTGTAAAGACGAACACAATGCCCTTCCATCCATATATAGAGGAAAATGGAATCCCAATATCATGCAGGAAGCGTGTTAGAAATCCGTTATTCCCTAACATCAAAATCCAAGAATAAGCTCCGATAAAAGGAGGGGAAAGTAGGGACATAATAACAAGAATTTGAATAATGCCTTTAAATTTCACATTATAGCGAGTAGTGATATACGCGAGAGGAACACCTATTAGGATAGAGAACACAGTTGTAAGTACGGATACCTTCAAACTGTTCCACAGCGCACTGTAATAATACTTCAGCTTGATGAAATTCGCGTAATTAGCTAATGAGAACATCCCTTGGTCATTAAAAAAACTGTTGAATAGCAAGGAGAACAAAGGGTAAACGATAAAAGCGAGTAGAAAGAGATACACAAACAATGTCACCCAAGACCAGAAGTCCCATTGTTTGAAGGAGAACCACCGGCTTCTCTTAACGGCTTGCACGGTAGACCGCCTCCTTGCCGCTTTCATCAAACATCGTTGCTTTATCTAGCTGTAAATTCACATAAACAACCTGTTTCACCTTACGCAGCTGATGGGGCTCAACAGCATGCTCTTGAACGTCGATCACAAAACCATTTGGAAGCTCGATTAAATAGCTTACTTTTTCTCCAAGGAAAGTAACAGATTCGACAGTACCTCGAATCAAATTCTCGCCTGTGTTCTCGGATTCAAGCCGAATACGTTCGGGACGCAGAGAGAACATCGATTTTCCTTCGTACGGCTTCAAAATAGGCAGTCGAAAGGACGTTCCAAGCAGCCGAATCTCCGCTTCGCTTTGATCGCTTTTACTGCCGCGGCACTCAGCCTCGATAAAGTTCGATGTACCGATAAAGTTAGCTACAAATTGGTTAGCTGGATAGGCATAAATGTCCTCTGGAGGAGCAATTTGTTGAATGATACCTTCACTCATTACGGCAATGCGATCGGAAACAGCCAAAGCTTCTTCCTGATCATGCGTCACATAAATCGTTGTAATGTTCAGTTCCTTTTGCAGTCTCCGGATGTCCGATCTCATCTTGATGCGTAATTTGGCGTCAAGATTGGACAAAGGTTCGTCCATTAACAGCAAGCCTGGACGAATAACGATAGCTCGTGCCAATGCAATCCGCTGCTGCTGACCGCCGCTCATATTAGAAGGAACACGATCTCGCAAGTGCTGCAGCTGAACCATCTCCAACGCTTCCATTACGCGCTGTTCCGTTTCTTTCTTATTCACATTCCGAGCCTTTAATCCATAAGCCACATTTTCAAACACGGTCATATGTGGAAAAATCGCATAGTTTTGAAAAACCATCCCAATGTTTCTTTCATGCGTCGGCACATCATTTATCTTACGATCTCCAAAGTAAATATCGCCTTCTTCTTGACGGTAGAAACCGGCAATTGTCCTTAGCAGCGTTGTTTTTCCGCATCCGCTTGGTCCAAGCAAGGTGAAGAATTCCCCTTCTTGGATTGTTAAATGAGCATCATTGACCGCCTTGGCGGTTCCGAAATATTTGGTCACGTGGTCAAAGACGATTTTTTGCATGTTATTTACCTCCGATGTCTAAGAAAAAGGTGCCAGACCGTTAAAGTAAGGCACCGCTCATTTGATCAAATCTTATTCTTGTCCAGATACAATTTTGCCAAAACGTTTAATATTTTCGTCTTTCTTGCTGGAAGCCCAATCAAAATCATAGTCGACGAGCTTGATATCCTTGGCTTGTGCGATACCTTGAATCACTTCCGCATCTTTACGAACGGAACGGCGTTTGAATTCCTTTTGAATGAGAGACTGCACGTCTTTACTTACTAGGAAATCGATAAATTTCTTCGCATCTTCCATATTTTTAGCACCTTTGATGATTGCAGCTCCATCAGGTACAGCTGAAGTTCCTTCAGTTGGATAAATAATGCCGACTTTCGCGCCACCTTCAACATAACGATACGCGGCTTCCTCGAGTGTAACTCCAAGCGCAAATTCTTTATCAGCTACCCCTTTATAAACCTGGCCGGAACCTGACAATACTTTACCATCCAGGTTGGTTACAAACTTCTTAATAAAACCCCACCCTTGGTCTTTTCCGTTTGCTGTCAGCATGGTAATTAATTGCGTATAGGAAGAACCGGACTTTGCAGGATCCGCATAAGCAATCTTCCCTTTCCATTTCGGATCCGTCAGATCTGTCCAGCCTTTAGGCTCTTCGCCTGCTTTAACCAGTTCTTTGTTGTACATGATGATCATTGGCAGTGCAGCAAATGGAGTCCATACATTGTTTTTGTCTACATATTGCGGAGAAATATTGTCGTATTCTTTTGTTTTGTAAGGTTCAAAATATTTTTTATATGCTTCGAGGGAATCAGCACCGCCAGCCCAAAATACATCGCCAAGCGGATTGGTAGCCTCGGCTTGTACACGCTTCAGGAGGTCACCTGTACCACCGGAAATCAACTGTACCTCAATGCCTGTACGATCCTGGAACTCTTTAATAATCGGGTTATTGAGCTCAGCTGCATTCGGGGAATACAAGGTAAGCTTTCCGCCTGTCTTTGGTGAGGTTTTACTAGTCGCAGGTTGTCCAGAGCTATCTGTCGGTTTCGCCGTTGGGGTCTCTTTTGCACTGCATCCGATCAGAGAACCGACAAGCAGCAGGGATAGAAGACTGGTTAGTGATTTTTTCATTTTGTTAACCCTCCATATGTTTTGTGTCTTTATCTTTCTAGTTTTACTATACGTTCAGATGAAAGCACTCTCAATGTGACGAATTTTCGTATTTGTTGAAATTTTTGTTCAAAATAAAAACTCCACCAAGTGATGAAGTGGAGAATTCCTATTATGCCTATAGCGGAAGGCTCTCAATCCCAAGCCGTTTGCGAAACTCTGTAGGAGTTTCCCCTGTATACTTGCGAAATAGTTGGCTGAAATATCGCGGATCCTGGTAACCGACTTGTACGGAGACCTCATAAATTTTAAGACGGGGATTCGTCAGAAGCTCCTTTGCTTGTCGTACACGAATCAAAGTCACGTATTCGAGAAAGCTGGTTCCAACCTGCTTTTTAAACAGTCTACTGAAGTAGCTTTCACTCATATGATAGCGCTCCGCGATACCTTGCAGAGAAATATCCTCAGCGTAATGCTCTCGGATAAACAGCTCGATCTCTTCGAACCCGCTCTTCTTCTGAGGATCGGATTGCTCTGTACATTGCCGGTTCCACTCAAATAACGTTTCGTTTAAGCGAATCAGCCATTGTTCAAGTGAGTCATCCACTCGCTCAGCTGATGTTAAGAGAAATCCGCTATCAATAACGATGTTATGCAATTCGTTATCTCGCAGCAGGAGGGAATTTAACGTTACGATAAATTCGAAAAAGCTTCTTCTTGCCGTAAGTCCATCTGCATGGAGGTGTATGAGATGAGAATACCACAACCGTGTTTGGGCTTCGATGGATGAAGGACTTCCCCATTTGACCAATTCGATCAATTCCTTAAGTACGGTGTGATTTACACTGACCGTTTCTTGCTGCCGTTCGATATCTTCAAACCAAATCATTTTCTCGCCGCCTAAAAAAACAGTTTGATACAAGGCACGCATGGCTTGAATATAGGCAGCTGGAATCAAATCGATCGTTGTAAACGAGTGGCTGACCGTTAGAACGCATCTTTGCGCAAAGGAAGACAATAACACCATTAAGTTATCAAGTAAGACGGCCAGATCGTCTCGTTCGACTTGACGATTGGCCAAAAGCGCATATCGCGTCTCGTTTATTCGCACCAAAGTAAGGGTGGACAGCTCTTTGATCCGTTCCTTGATCTGATCCCGAAGCTTGGTGCTATCCGTCCCCATATCCTTAAGACCGTCCAATTGAAGCAGTAAAACGCGATAAGGAGGGATAACAGCTCCGTCTTCATTATTTTTTATACCCGTGCCAAACTCTACAAACCATTCTCTTTCAAGCGTTCCCGCATAATCCAGCATAAGATCATAGAGAACCTTTTCTTCAATCAGCGGCTGCTCCCAACCATACTTAAGCTTCAATCGCTCCTGCTGTGATTGCAATCGACGTTCCTCATCAAGCTTTGACGTAATGCGTCCAATAACTTGGATGAGCTCATCCGGATTGGTGGGCTTAAGCACAAAATCAGCAGCCCCCAGCTTAACTGCCTTCTGGGCATATATAAAATCATCGAAGCCGGTAAGAAATACAATTTTCACTTGTGGCAGAAGCTCCGCCACTTTCTCAGCAAGCTGAATGCCGTCCATCGCAGGCATCCGAATATCCGTCAGTAGGATGTCTGGCGGGTTAGCAATAATTCCTTCTAAACCTGCTTGTCCGTCCCTTGCTTCGCCAATCACGTTACAGCGCATTTCTTCCCAAGGAATTGTTAGTTTCAGCCCTTGCAAGACGAGCCACTCATCCTCCACTATGAATAGTTTATACACGATGATCCTCTCCTGAGCGCATAATGGGAATTTCGATAAGAATTGTCGTTCCTTGCATGATCTCACTCTCGATTTCGAAACGATAGTTCGAGCCGAAGTATAGCTGAAGCCGTTTGATCGAGTTTTCCAGTCCAATACCCGTATTCTGCTCACTATCCGATACGTATTTGCCGCTAAGGACACGTTCCACCATTTCTGATGACATACCTACACCGTTGTCTCGGATTTCGAAGCGGACACATTCCCGGACCCGCCATCCCCTAATGGAAAGCTGCCCTTTTCCGGGTTTGATCTCTAATCCATGTGTGATGGCATTTTCCACGATCGGTTGAATCAACAGCTTGAGCGTGTATAAGGATTCGATTTCTTCATCGATTTGAATCTCGACTTCCAACTTATCTCCATAGCGCATCTGTTGAATGAAAAGAAAATTGCGGATTTGATGCATATCCTCCTTCACTTGGATGAAGGGTTGTCCTTTGCGGATACTAAACCGCAGCAGCTCTCCAAGTGAAATAACCGTTTGACTAATATCCGTCATTTTATTTATACGTGCCATCCAATTGATCGAATCCAGAGCATTATAGAGAAAATGCGGGTTGAATTGGGCATGAATCGCTTTGATCTCCGCCTCCTTCAACATTAATTGCTTCTTGTAGACCTCATCGATC
The DNA here is from genome assembly GCF_013141785.1 of Paenibacillus germinis. Taxonomy (NCBI): domain Bacteria; kingdom Bacillati; phylum Bacillota; class Bacilli; order Caryophanales; family Paenibacillaceae; genus Paenibacillus; species Paenibacillus germinis. The sequence continues at coordinate 238,000 of NZ_WHOC01000183.1, read as the reverse complement.
AACTGCTTGATCCGCTGTACCATTTTATTAAAACTGAGACCTAGCTGCCCAACTTCATCCCTATATTTAGAAGAAAATGCTACGTCCATGTTGCCGTTTTCCACTAGATACATCAGAGATTTCAACTTGCGCAGCGGATTCGTAATCGTCACCGATAACACATAGGCAACCCAGCAGGACACAACGCCGAACAAGATGATAATAAATAACATCAAATTGCGGATGCTGCTGCTCTCCTTTGTCAAAACGGCAACCGGCACAATACTAACCAGCTTAAATCCCGTAATCTCAGAAGTATCATACACGACCATAACAGGAGCAGAGCCTTTGTTAGCTGGTTCAAAAAAACCTTTATTACCTGTTAATACTTTATCTAAATAAGGTTCGTTTAACTTCGTACCCACGATATGCTTGGATGGCGTACTCGAAATGACATACCCATTGCGGTCCAACAGCAACATTTGTCCGCCTGGTTGTAAATGGGCCTTGTTATACTTGTCCGCCAAAGCATTTTCCATAATATCCACGACCATGAAACCAAGCGGTTTGTTCGTTTCAATCTTCTTCAGCAGCCTGCCACTGCTTAAAACAATGCCAAAATCCTCCGTCTTCTTCATGCTGTAATGCGTATCCCAGATGATATTGCCGCCTGCTAGCCGCATTTTACGAAACAATCCCCAATTCAAGTTATAATCGTCGTACTGATTAGGCAGAAGGTTACCTGTAAAATAACGATCCCCGTTCTCCCCAAGCAAGTAAATGGCGATATTCCAGTTTTTGAAGCCCAGGAAGGTATCGAGAATATCATTGACCCTTTTCTCATCCTGCTGCTTCTCCGCTAGCGTTCTGCCCTGATCTTTAGACAGTACGTCTTGTATTTCTCTGTTACTATAAATGTACATAGTCAACTGTTCGATATCTTTAACGAAATAGTTCAAGCTGTAATTCACTTGAGACAAGCTTTCAAGAATCGTCTTACTCACTTGCGTTTGTACGACCTGTGACGATTTGTAATAGGAGAAGGTTCCCAGAATAGATAAGGGGATTATAGCTAACGGAAGGAATAGGATAATGAGCTTTTTCTGAAGGCTTGTTCCAAGTAAATAGTTCTGTAGTCGATTTCGTAAGTTGAACATAACCTCACTCCTTCCGTTTATTTCAATCGTAATTATCTTTATCCAAAGTATTCTCTTCAATGACAAGAGTACAGGACAATAGTATGAACTTCAACCCCTGTACGAAAAACGGAACGTCCAGAAACTCTCAAAAATGATTGACCTTTTCTGCGAATAGGCTTATACTTCTACTCAATATCCATACCTGACCGTGCCTATGAAGAGATTCCAACTCGGAGGCGTTTTCGCCAAGAACAACCCTTTGCGTTCAGCAAAGTCAGTCATTCTAAGTTAACCGGCACCGCCCGTTACCGCGGAACCAAGTGGAGAAGCATTCACCAGAATGTTTCTTAAATTGGGTGGCACCGCGAGCAAACGCTCCTCGTCCCAATATGGATGAGGGCGTTTTTTGTTCGTTTTACCACTTACATTCGGGAGGTAACTAAAATGACGAAACGACTGTACAATTTTAACCCAGGACCCGCTGCACTGCCTTTGGAGGTACTTGAAGAAGCACAAGAGCAATTTGTGGACTATCAAGGGACAGGTATTTCTTTGCTTGAAATGTCTCATCGAAGCCACACGGTTGAGGAGCTGAATCAAGAAACCCAGCTGCTTCTTCTGAAACTACTCGGCCTGCCTAGCGGGTATGAGGTACTTTTTATGGGTGGAGGGGCAAGCACACAGTTCGCTCTCCTTCCATTAAACTTTTTAAACACGAATCAGACGGCCAACTATGCATTGACTGGGAGCTTTTCGGAAAAAGCTTATAAGGAAGCTGCTTATCTCGGGCTCACACATGTCGCGGCAAGCTCCAAAGACCAGCAATGGCGCAGTATTCCTGAGTTATCTGCAGCCCAACTAGCACCTGATTCGGCATACATTCACATCACCATGAACAACACGATTGAAGGTTCCCGGTACAATGAAATTCCAGAGGTGGGCAGCACGCCCCTTGTAGCCGATTTAACGAGTGAAATCCTCAGCAGAAAGCTGGATCTAGAGAGGTTTTCGATGATTTATGCCGGCGCCCAGAAAAATCTGGGACCAGCAGGTGTCACAGTTGCCATCATCCGTGAAGATTGGCTGGAGAAAGCGTCCAAGAAGATCCCTGAGATCATGCGCTATGAAACATTTGCCAAAAACAAATCACTGTTCAATACGCCACCTGTTCATGCCATTTACATGATGAATTTAGTACTTAAATGGGTAGTGAATAAAGGCGGCGTAGAGCAATTAGAACAGCTTAATCGCATAAAGTCTGGCTTAATTTATGATGTTATTGATCATAGCGGCGGATTCTACAACGGAATCATTGAAGTTAACGATCGCTCGCATATGAATATCACTTGGCGCATGGCCAATGAAGGAATCGAACGTCGGTTTATCGAAGAATCAGAAGCTAACGGCTTTGAAGGTTTAGCCGGTCATCGAAGTGTAGGGGGGCTGCGTGCTTCGGCATACAATGCTGTTCCATTTGAAGCCTGTCAGGCTTTAGCTGATTTCATGGTAGATTTTGCGCGAAGAAATGGTTAGATCATTAAGAAATGAGGAAGTTCAGTGGAAAACGCACTCGCTAAGAAGCTACGTTTAGGAAGTTGTAAACGAGCACTCATCATGAACGCGCCGGAGGGGTATCTGGACATGTTGAATCCCCTCCCTGAAGGCATTCTTCTGACGGACCAAATAGAAGGCAGTGAGGCTTATGACTTTGTCCAGGTATTCGTCCACACGCTTACTGAGGTCCAGCAGCTGGCTCCCAAAGCCATTGAGGCCGTAACACCTGAGGGCATGTTATGGATTAACTATCCCAAAGGAACCTCTAAAATAAAAACGGACATTAATCGCGACTCTGGTTGGCAAACGGTCACCGATTTACAGTTTGAAGGCGTGAGTCTGGTGTCCATTGATGAGACGTGGTCAGCTATGCGTTTTCGCCCTATCGGCCTCGTTAAGACGCCGCGCAGCGAACGATTAGCTAACTGGGCAAATGTTAAAGCAGAATCAGCTCCCGGTGAGAAAGTGGTTATTGTACCGGATGATCTTACAGGAGCTTTTCGCGAGAATCCTAATGCAGCTGATTTCTTTGCAACGCTTTCCTACAGCAACCGCAAGGAATACGTGCAGTGGATTACAGAAGCCAAACGTGAGGAAACACGCAGCGCGCGAGTCGCCAAGACGGTTGAGAAGCTGCTGCAGGGTATCAAAAACCCAAGCTTTAAAGAATAAAAAGAAAAGAGTCCCGTAGAGCGGCAAATGCCTAACTCTCGGGACTTTTTATCTAAAGGTAAGGGAAAATAAAGGAATAAAGCTAGTTATTTGCCAAGTTGGTGAATCGGGTGACCAAGCGCACCTTCCGCGGCATCCATGATCATTTCTGTCAATGTTGGATGTGCATGAATCGTAAGTGCGATGTCTTCCAAGTTAGCGCCCATCTCAACCGCAAGAGCAAGCTCTCCGATTAAGTTCGATGCTTCTGGGCCAACGATTTGGCCACCAAGCAGTTGGCCTGTTTCTTTGTCGCCGACAAGCTTCACGAAGCCTTGACCTGCGTTCAAAGAGTTAGCGCGACCGTTAGCGGCATAAGGGAATTTACCAATTGTAACATTGATGCCTTGTGCTTTGGCTTCTGTTTCACTTAGACCTACGCCAGCAATTTCCGGATCCGAGAATACAACAGCAGGCATTGCTTTGTAATCTACGATACTGGAGTGACCCGCGATCGCTTCAGCAGCCACTTTAGCTTCATAGGAAGCTTTGTGTGCCAATGAAAGACCAGGTACAACATCACCAATCGCGAAAATATGGGGAATGCTCGTTCTACCTTGGTTATCGACTTCGATCAAACCGCGATCTGTCAGTTTCAAGTTAATGAGATCAAGACCAAGCTCGCCATCTGTGTTCGGACGACGACCAACGGTTACTAATACGTAATCCGCTGTTACTTGTTTCTCTTCCCCTTTTACTGTGAACGTGACAGTAACGTCGTTTTCCGTCTTCGTGCAGGATTGTGCCAGTGCTTCGGTATGAACCTCAACGCCGACTTTATCCAGATTGCGCGCTACAAGCTTCGTCAATTCTTTCTCGAAGCCTGGAAGCACATGATCGGAGCCTTCAAGCACGGTTACTTTTGTACCGAACTTCGCATACGTTTGACCGAGCTCGATTCCGATGTAGCCGCCGCCGATAACGACCATGCTTTTCGGAATTTCAGGCAAGTTCAACGCTTCCGTGGAAGAGATGATTCTTCCGCCGTAAGGGAATGCTTTCAGCTCGATCGGACGGGAACCCGTCGCAATAATGCAATGCTTGAAGCGGTAGCGAGGAGCTTCTGCATCATTGAACACACGTGCTTCATGCTCATTAATGAACATCACTTCGCCTTGGAACGTTTGAATCTTGTTGCCTTTGAGCAGCGCGCTAACGCCGCCTGTTTGTTTAGCAACAATGCTATTTTTCCATGCTTGTACCTTCGCAAAGTCCACTTTCACGTTCTGGGCTGAGATACCCATGCTGTCAGCGTGCTGTGCATGTTCATACGTGTGAGCGGCAGAGATCAAAGCTTTGGAAGGGATACAGCCGCGGTTCAAGCACACGCCGCCCCATTCCGCTTTATCAACAATCAGAACGCTTTGCCCAAGCTGAGCAGCACGGATAGCGGCTACGTAACCGCCGGGACCTGCACCAATGACCAACAAATCAATATCTAAAGAAGCATCTCCTACTACCATGCTGTTACACCTCCAAGACGAGAAGCTCTGGATCAGCCAGAAGCTGTTTGATGTAGTTCAGGAAGCTTTGTGCTGTCGCCCCATCCACGATACGGTGGTCGAAGCTCAAGGAAAGCGCCATAACGTGTGCTGCAACGATTTGTCCGTTTTTCACAACTGGTTTCTCTGTGATACGGCCTGCACCTAGGATTGCAACTTCAGGGAAGTTGATAACCGGTGTGAAGAACATACCGCCTACGGAACCAATGTTCGTAATGGAGATCGTCCCGCCCTTCATTTCGTTAGGAGCCAATTTGCCTTCGCGTCCGCGAACGGCTAGATCCTTAATCGAAGAAGCGATCGACCATATATTTTTGCGGTCTGCATCATGGATAACAGGAACGAGCAATCCGTTGTCTGTATCTGTTGCAATTCCGATGTTGTAGTACTTTTTGTAGACGATTTCTTGTTTCTCTTCGTCGATCATCGCGTTGAGCGCTGGGAATTGGCGACAAGCCGCAACTAATGCTTTCACGATGAAAGGCAGGTAAGTCAGTTTCACGCCTTTTTTCTCGGCGAGTGGCTTCGTGCGCTCACGCAGAGCGACAAGTGCCGATACGTCGATTTCGTCCATCAATGTCACGTGCGGAGCCGTGTACACGGATTTAACCATGGCGTTCGCGATAATTTTACGGATTCCTTTGAACGGAACCCGCTCTTCAACGCGATCGCCTACGACAACCTGCTGCGCTGCCGCCGCAGGTGCCGTTTCACCAGCTGCTACTGATGACGCAGCTGGTTCTGCTGCTTCTGGAGCTGCGGCCGTGCCCGCTCCGTTAAAGCCAAGCACGTCCTCACGTGTTACGCGGCCGTGCTTACCTGTAGGCGTCACCTCTGCGAGTGTGATGCCTTGCTCTCTTGCCAGCTTGCGTACGCTAGGCGTCGCAAGCACTTCGCGGCCTGCGCCTGCGCTTGGCGCGGCTGCTGCAGGCGCTGCTGTAGGTGCCGGTGCTGCCGCCACAGGGGCAGCAGCTGGAGCTGGAGCCGCTGCAGGCGCAGCGTGGCTGTCGGTCTTGTGATGCATCGATTCAGCAGGCAGTTCGCCTGTCACTTCAATCGTCATAACGAGCTCGCCAATATTACAAACTTGTCCTTCTTTAACGGCAACAGCAACAACCTTACCTTCAACCGGACAAGGAACTTCAACAACCGCTTTATCGTTCTGTACTTCCATAAGAATCGTTTCGTCTGTTACGGTGTCACCCGCTTTAACCAACAGCTTTACGATCTCGCCTTCATGAATGCCTTCACCAAGCTCTGGGAACTTGTATTCAAACAAAGCCACGTGCACAACCTCCTATTACCTTCGACTGTGATTAGAATTCGAGTACTTGATTAATGCCTGCAATGACACTTGCTGGACTAGGCAACCAAGCGTCTTCGATTTGTGCGAACGGATAGATTGTATCTGGAGGAGCAATTCGCAAAACAGGAGCTTCTAGATGCAGAATCGCCTTTTCATTAATCTGTGCAATTACTTCTGCGGCTACCCCGGATGTTTTTTGCGCTTCTTGTACGATAATCGCACGGTTTGTTTTCTTAATAGAAGTTACAATGGTTTCGATATCAAGCGGAATTAGGGTACGAAGATCGATAACTTCAACTTTCACACCTTGTGTTTTCTCAATCTCTTCAGCGGCTTTCACAGATGTGTGAACCATAGCCCCGTAAGTAATAATCGTTACATCGGAGCCTTCGCGAACAACATTCGCTTTACCAAGCTCAACGGTGTATTCGCCTTCCGGTACTTCAGCACGGAATGCGCGATATAAATTCAAATGCTCCATGAAGAAGACAGGGTCATTATCGCGAATCGCGGAAATGAGCAGTCCCTTCGCATCATAAGGGTTGGAAGGTACAACAACTTTAATACCTGGTGTTTGAACAAGTAAGCCTTCAAGTGCATCCGTATGGAGCTCAGCCGCTTTTACACCGCCGCCAAATGGTGTACGGAATACGATTGGTGAGTTGTAACGTCCGCCAGAACGGTAACGCATACGAGCTGCTTGCACGCAAATTTGGTCAAGCGCTTCATAAATAAAGCCTACGAATTGAATTTCAGCGATCGGACGGAAGCCTTGAATCCCAAGACCAACAGCGAGTCCGCCAATAGCAGATTCAGCAAGAGGCGTATCGAATACGCGATCTTCGCCGAATTCTTTTTGTAAACCTTCCGTAGCACGGAATACGCCACCAACATGGCCAACGTCTTCGCCGAACAAAATTACATTAGGATCTCTTTCCAGTTCAACGCGCATTGCGTCTTTTATCGCTTGAATCATCGTCATTTGTGCCATGACTTCTCCGTGCCTCCTAATTGTTTTCGTGAGAAAACTTGCTTCGTAAGCTTAAGCTGAGTTTTTCGCCAGAAAAACTGGCATCGTAAGCCTAATTTATTTAAACGCTTGCTTCTGTTCTTCGAGATGTGCTGGTGTTACTTCGAACATGGAGTCAATTAGGCCTGGAACAGTCATTTTCTCTGTTTCTTCCGCTTTTTTGATATGTTCAGCAACGGTTGCTTTCGCTTCTTCTTTCACCTGAGCTTCTTCTTCTTCGCTCCAGAGACCTTTTTTAGTCAAGAACAGACGCATACGCGTAAGTGGATCCTTAGGCTCCCAGTCGCTCTCTTCATCTTTGGTCCGGTATTTCGTCGTATCATCCGCCAAGGAATGCGGACGGAAACGGTAAGTTAATGCTTCAATCAACGTAGCGCCTTCGCCTCTGCGTCCTCTTTCAGCAGCTTCGGTAACAGCTTGAACAACAGCCAATACGTCCATTCCGTCAACTTGCACGCCTTTAATTCCGGCAGCAAGTGCTTTATGCGCAACTGAAAGCGCACCTGTTTGCTTCGAATAAGGAGTCGTAATTGCGTAACCGTTGTTTTGTACAAAATAAATGACAGGCAGCTTGAATGCTCCTGCAAAGTTCATACCTTCGTAGAAATCGCCCTCGGAGCTTCCTCCGTCGCCTGTGTACGTAATCGCTACACGCGGTTGGTTACGTTTCTTGAATGCCATAGCCACACCGGTAGCATGTAAAATTTGAGCTCCGATGATGATTTGCGGCATAAGTACGTGTACATCCTGCGGAATTTGTCCGCCATGTTGATGCCCACGGGAATACAAAAATGCTTGATAGAGCGGAAGTCCGTGCCAAACGAGCTGCGGCATATCGCGGTAACCCGGGCAAATGAAATCGTCTTTATTTAGTGCAAATTCACTACCGATCATCGAAGCTTCTTGTCCGGATACCGGTGCATAGAAACCAAGACGTCCTTGGCGTCCGAGATTAACTGCTCTTTCGTCCCATACGCGTGTGAATACCATTCTTCTCATTAATTCTTTTAATTGGTCGTCACTAAGTTTAGGCATTTTGTCGGAATTAACAATTGTGCCGTCTGGAGCTAGAACCTGTAAAGGCTCAACCTTCTCTGTGGTCACTTCATAATTCGCTTGGCTGACAAGTGGCTTACTCATACCATTTCACCTCTTATATGATTTTGATGCCTGCTAGCTTCACTTCTGTTATAGTATTATTATAAACCTGTTTTTGTGAATTGTACACCAGCATCCCTGTAGTATATGACCTTTTTTCGCCAGAGTGAATAGTACAGTTCACGAAAATGTATAATACAGTTAACACAAAATTTACAACTGCTATAATACACATTACCCTCTAAACGACAAGCTTACACTTACTACAACAAATTATATCTAAAGAGAAAGTTAAAGGAGCACAACCATGTCGGATGACTCTCGCTTTTATAAAAGAACGATTGTGAAAGATGAACTCACCTCTGTCCTTCTCGGAGAAAATCGCTCCCTGCGAATATATCTCCCTCCCGGTTACAACGAACTGCTCTCCTATCCGGTCATTTATTGCCAAGATGGTGAACAATTCTTTAATTTCGGCCGAATTGCGACGACGATCACTCGCTGTATTCTGGATGAAGGCTTGGAGCCCGCCATTGTTGTCGGTGTCGATGTGAATAACATGAACCGCACTTCGGAATATGCGCCTGAGGGTGAACGCCATGATGTGTACTGCCGTTTTTTTGCAGAGGAACTCCTCCCTTATGTAGAAAGCCGATATCCGATTCGATCCGAACGGAACGAACGCATTGTGGCGGGTGATTCCCTTGGGGGGACCGTATCCTTACATCTCGCCTTAGATTATCCTAGCCTTTTTTGCCGTGTTATATCCTTATCGGGCGCATTTTTCGACATTACCAGAGAACGTATCAAAGCGGAGGACGACTTGTCGTGGCTGGAGCTATATATGTTAATTGGCTTGGATGAGACAGATGTAAAAACGGAACGAGGGACTTTTGATTTCGTCAGAGAAAACCGTCTGGCCAAAGCTGAGATGGAAAATAAAAATGTTACCCTTCACTATATCGAGAAGCCTGGGAAACATTTATGGGGATTTTGGCAAGGAGAGTTGGACGCGGCTCTGCATTATTTTCTAGCATGATAACGATAAAAAAAAGCGGTCCACTTTTCGTCTTCTGACGCGAAGTTGGGCCGCATTTATTTATTCTTTAATCGCATAACGCTGCTTCAAAAGCTCCATCATACCCTGTATCTCTTCTTCACTCGGATAGCCGGGGATGTCCCTAGGACTCTGTACCTTCACGCCTTTGGCGGCCATGATTTGTACTAAATTGTCTGTGAAACGTGCTGCACTTAACTCTATTTGTAAGCATTCCGATAAACTCGCCATACTCCCAGTCGCCACTACCGGATAGTCGTTTGGTGATGCTGAGCCCGCCGCGCGCTCGTAAAAGCCTCGGGCCAATGATGCTTTTGCCTCTCCTAGACCTTCCACGATAATGAACGCTTGTACCGATAAGGCGAGCTGTTGTCTGCGCTGTGCAATGCCGCAAAACTTACGTCCACCGACACTTAAATCGAATTCCCCCGGACAAAAAGAACCCATCACTTCACCCTGATCGATACGATTGGTAATAGTGCTCATGACGTCTCTTATCAAGGCTACCATTAAATCGAAATCCTTGCGATGCTCCATGTCCCCCGCGTTTTTTGGTAACAACAGGGACACATTCACGACGCCTAAATCGAGTGGCACCGCTGCACCTCCAGAGTTTCTGACAGCCGTATCATAGCCTTGACTTAGCAACCATTCGTTAGCTTCGGCCGCTTTGGGAAGGCGACTATCTCTCAGTCCCATCACAAAGGCTCGTGGATGCCTCCATATGTGCAGAATCGGTGGTGCTGTTTTACCTATTGCTCGACATAAAAGTTCTTCCAGAGCAAAAGCATATAAGATCGGTTGTGTTGCCGTTTCACCGGATCGATCATGAATGACCATGGAAGAAGGTAGTTCTAAAGTCGTCATTAGCTTAATCTCCTGAGCCTACGATTTGTATCCATGTACAGAATTGTAAGCGATACAAGCCTTTGCTGCAATAAAGAGCATGTACAGGAAGAGCAACATTTTTCCTGAAAAATGGATATACAGCAAATTTCCGTCAAAACTTGTCAAAAAACATCAAAATTTTGGAAAGAAATCAAAGGAATTTCAAGTTTTATGTCGAAATAAAAATAAACCCAAATATTTAATTAAGTAGGCGAGATCCTTGAATCTAATTGACGACTTACTCCTCAATATACTTGTGTTAACTCTCCCCATCCTGCTCTGTCATATTTTATGGCTGGATCGGCCCGGACCCATCAGCTCCAATCCCCCAAATCGAGCATTTGTCGGGCTCATTTGTTCGTTGGCAGCCATATTTTGCATGTCTCATCCCTTTTTTACGATAACAGGCAACAACTTTGATCTGCGCACGATTCCTGTACTTGTTGCTTTCCTTTACAGTGGCATGCGTTCAGGACTTACTGTCTCCGCAGCTATACTAGCCTATACCTACTACATCGATGGTTCAGATTTTTTATGGATGGTCACCTTGTCCGCTCTGCTCGTACCCTTCATCCTGGCTTTCATTGCCCTAAGCAATTGGAAGTACCGAACCCCCAAAGTGATGTTTCCCAGTCTTCTTGCCTTTATTAGCGCTCTAGCTACTTTCTGCATGACGATGCTATATCGCATCGATTCGAATGTCTCCATAGATAGGAGCTTTCTGCTTTACGGCTTAATGTGCTGTATTGTTCACATGCTGACGATGTGGTTAATAACCTATTTAATTGTTCGTATCCGAGAAAATATAGCGATGCGCCAAGAAGTCCAGCGTTCCGAAAAGATGAATGTATTAAGCGAATTAGCTGCTTCGGTCGCCCATGAAATTCGCAACCCGATGACGGTTGCCCGCGGCTTTATGCAAATACTCAGCCAGTCCGAAGTCACGGAAGAGAAAAAACGTATTTATACGACCATGGTTATTGAAGAAATCGACCGAGCACAAAGCATTATTACGGATTACTTATCCTTCGCTAAACCGCAAGCCGAGAAGCTTGAAGAGGTGGATGTTTCCACGTTATCTCTCAAATTAAGCAATCTCATAAATCCTTACGCGTCAATGCGCGGTGTAGAAATTCATATCGACATGGAGTCTTCTCTTCTAATTAAAGCCAACAGCGAAAAAATGATTCAATGCCTAGTTAATTTAACGAAAAACGGCATCGAGGCTATGCCTAGCGGAGGCACATTGCTAATAACAGGCTTCAAGAAAAGCGCTAAAGTTATTTTACAAATTAAAGATAACGGTATTGGCATGACTCCAGAGCAGGTGAACCGTCTCGGAACGCCCTTTTACTCAACGAAAAATAAAGGCACCGGTCTTGGCATGATGGTTTCCTATAGAATCATCAAAACATTTGGCGGACTCATAGAAGTAACAAGCCAGCCAGACCACGGAACTTGCTTCACGATTTCATTACCTACCGCTTGAGTCACTTGCTAAAATATCCATAATCCCTTTGAACAAAGGGATGGCCTTATTACTCTCAGTAGGATCCATATTCTTAATGACAACAGAAACGGCATATTTCGGTGAATCAACAGGTCCATAACCAATAAACCACTGATTTACCTTTTCTTGCTTACCAGTCTCAATTTGTGCCGTACCGGATTTCCCAGCCAGCTTCCACTGGGCATCCTTTAAGCCTTGTCCCGTTCCATCGGTTACCACTTCTCTCATCCAGTTTATTAATGTATGACTGGTCGCTGCAGATACCCGCCCCGCCTCAGAATCTAATAATTGAACAGGAAATTTCTCCATCACACGATCCGTCTGATACCGAATTTCTTGAACAACTCTTGGTGAATAAGCCTTTCCACCATGCAGCAAGGTAACAATCATATTAGACGCCTGTAAAGGGGTCATCCTGACATCTCTTTGACCAATCGCCGTTTGCATAAGCACTCCCTCATCATTATGCGGAGTATGGGCCCCAAATAGCTGTCCGTTCTCTTCTGTATCCAATTGACGGAGCATTTGCTCACTGTCTGTCTTCCCTGTCCAGCCCACTTCATCCAATACACCAAGCTTATGTGCATAGCTTTCCAACTCAGCAGGCGTCAGTCGCTGCATCACTCTGGCAAACACAATATTACAGGATTGCGCAAATCCCTGCTCTAAAGTTAAAGGCCCGTGTCCATCTCTTCTCCAGCACGTAAAGCCATATTTCCCGAGGGCACCTTCACAATTGAAAGTTTCTTTGGGATCAACGATCCCTTTATCCAATGCTGCTGCGGCTACGATTGTTTTGAAAATCGAGCCAGGCGCCGTCGCCTTGAGTGCATAATTACTCCAGTTATTGCTAGCTAGATCGACTTCTGTCTGATCAAAATTAGGTCTGCTCGCCATCGCGACGATATCCCCTTGTGCCACTTCCTGAACAACAGCAGCACCTTCACGAATATTTAGCTTATCCATAAGAACTTCAATTCGCTGCTGCACGCTTAAATCCAGTGTCGTCACTAATTTGACGGGATAAAATGTATTATCCGGTGCAATCATTCGGGCATCTAGGCCAGCTAACGGTCTTTTTCCTGCGTCTGTAAAATAAGAGATTGACGTCTCACCAATGCCTCGAAGCCACAGATCGAACGTTTTCTCCAGTCCAGCACCTCCGATTTTCGAGGTTAGCGCAACCTTGCCTTTCTCCAGATCAGCACCGTAGATACTCATCACTCTATCCGGATTTTGCCCAATAAACCCGATCAATTGACGCGCTGTCATACCTGAAGGATAACGATCCTCCATCTTCACGACTTTCAAAAAGGGTAAGCCGAGGGCATTAATTTGCTCCTCCTGTTGATCGCTTAGCACAACAGGTTTCCCACCCTCAGCAGTGCGCCACACTTGCGGCTCTTTCAAATCACGAGAGAAAGCAAGCCAATGATCTGTATTCGTCCGCAAAATCCGGGCCAATTGATTCACTTGCTGCGGCTCACCTTGGTAATCGCTATTTATCGGAAATGCCACAAGGGCTTTAATCATTTTTCCCGTCATGGGCTTTAGATCACGATCTAAGATTTCCCCACGCCCGCTTTCTAGCACAAGGGCACGTTGCCTCTGTACGACAGAGTTCTTGACCAAATTAACCCCCCGTGAAGAGTAGCTTTCCGATGTCGCAATTTGTATCCAAAAAAGCTTCCCAACGATCCCTATAAACAAGAGTAAGATCGTGAGGAGAACAAGAAAGATTCGACGTTTTTCTAAAGACGATAATTGTTTAATCCTCATGCTACTGACTCCTTTTAACTAACAATAACTGCTGTTTCTTTCAGTATCGTCATTCCTGATCTTGGTCAAACTGTCCGATCTACGTTAAAGCTCAATAAAACAAAAAAATCCACCCTCCTAAAAGGAGAGTGGACTACGTATTCTATGATACTTATACTTCGAATTTGGATAAAGTGTCGTTAAGCGATTTGGACAGCTGATCCAGCTTGTCCGATAGTTTAACTAAACCGTCGCTGATGCTAAGCTGTTCTGAGCTCAACGAAGCAACTTCCTCTGATGTAGCTAGTGATTCCTCAGCTACTGCGCTGACATTCGTCATTGCATCGGAAAGTACAACTTGTGATTGCTCCAGTGTGGAGATCGAATCACTTACCGTACTTAGCTGTGTAATAAATCCACCCATGTGATTCGTTACTTGTTTGAAGATGGTGTCGGCTTCTTTAACAGCTAATATTTGTTCTTGGAAAATTGGTGTTGCCGTTGAAAGCACTTTCACCGTCTCATCGATTTCTTTCGTGATGGTTTCTGTAATCTGACCTACGACATCAATGGATTGTCTAGATTGATCCGCTAGTTTACGAATCTCATCTGCAACTACCATGAAGCCTTTACCCGCTGCACCAGCACGTGCAGCCTCAATTGTCGCATTCAAAGACAAAATATTCGTTTGCTTCGTCATATTATTAAGAACATCCAGGATTTTACGAATAGAACGGGTACTGTCTTTCAAGTTATCGACTTTATCAACCATCGAACGGATCATTTCTTCTGTCAGGTTCGTTTTCGAAATAAGTTCAGTCATATACTTCGTACCTTGCTCACTGGAGCTTTGAACATCCGCAGCAGCCGTTCCCATCTCGAGGTTGGCTTCGATGACCTGCTTCATTTGCTCGCCAATATGATAAGTCAACTCATTGCCTCTCTCAGACTCCGTCGCCAATCCTCCGGCTCCATTGGAAATCTCATCCGTCGCCACAGCAATTTCTCTTGCAGCTGTAGCCGTTACCTTTGAGGAATTCGTTAACTCTTGTGCTGTTTCGAAAACAGCTTGAGCAGAAGTGCTTGTTTGTTGTACCAAGGTTGTAATCTGCTGCATCATCACATCAAAGCTTGCACCTAGCTGTCCAATTTCATCTTGTGATTTGTAGTTCGCACGCACCGTAAGTTTCCCTTTAGCACCTTGCTGCATCAAGTTACGTAGATTAATCAGAGGACGTCCGATCATTCTAGCTACGAATAATCCGATTAATACGGCAGCAATAGCCGCGAACAAGGCGATTAGAAGCGTATAATTGAAGATTTTCTTCGCATCCTTCACAAGGGCGCTCACAGGAATATCACCAACGAGATTCCAACCGGATACGGTCGATTTATAATAGGCAACCAAGTGATCATCTTTCGTTATAAAAGAACCGTGTTCTTCTTCTAACTGTTCTTTCGTCAATTTGACAGCAGAATCTTTTTCTAATTCCGTGATTTCTTTATTAGCTATGTATTTGTTCTCTGTATTCGTAATGACAACCTTACTATCATCACCTAATGACATCCCAGTAATCTCTTTAGTCAATAGATCTGTGCTAAGCTCGATTAGAAGAATGGCTGATGTGGAATTCGTAAGCGTATTCCTCATTACACGACCGATGGCAAATGTATTGGTCGAGCTGCTGGAATACCCTTTGACTTTACTATCTAACCAAGTCACTTTTCCACCGTTCTCAACAATCCTCTTAAACCAATCATTCGCACTTGAATTATCGCTAAATGCAGTTCCTCCAGAGCCTGTAATGACAATCAGTTTACCATCAGGTTTGTAAAGATGAAGCGTTTTAATTGCTTTGTTCGAGAAAGTCACCACATTCAATTTCTCTGTCAATTGACGAGTAACGTCAAGAGCTTCGTAAGAGGATGGGTCTAAGTTAGGAATTGACGTAAGCAAATCCTGCAGGTCCTTGTTAAGCATAATTTGTAGAGATACTTCATCAAACGTTTGATAAAGGAAATCTAGCTTTTGCCCCGCTTGTGTTACAGTTTGAAGACTGGATGCAGACACTTTGTTCTTAATCACATTTTTCGATACCGAATAAGAAATCATACCCACAGTGAGGACGAAAAAAAGAATACTTACAAAAAACATTAAAAACAGCTTCATACCTACGGATTTCACAGGGTTCTCTACCTTGACTTGCCTCATTTCTTTAAAAGCAATCGAACCCATTTGCTTAGATTTCTTGCTTGCCACGCCTACAATACGACCCCACGGAACATTACGAATTGCTTGAACTGCTTTGTCTAAAATACGTTGAAGTTTCTCTTTCATTTTGTCACCGCCATTAGTTTCTACTTCCTGTCTATCCCTTACTTTTGGACTAGAATGTAAAGGGTTCACTTTACGTTTTTTAATAATTTCGACATACTTTACCATTATCCTTCAAAATCCGATCTAAAATAAAATAAAAAAAGAAACTTTATCCAATATACTCGAGTTTGGATAAAGTTTCCATGGTATTATTTTCCCGTTTTTTTGCGCATCATATCCCATTTCTTTACAGGCTTGTCGGTTTGTAATCTGACCAATTGAAGTGGATGTCTAGCTGCATCTAATTCTTGCCCATCTTCATTTCGTATAATGCCAACCTTTTGCTTAAAATGCGTACCATCCGGCCCGAAAAATTCAATTTCTTGGCCAGGCTTGAAATGATTTCTTTGCTGTATGAGCGCCGTACCCGATTCAGCATCATATCCCATAACCAGACCAACAAAATCAAATCCAACGACCTTATCTTCTGGCTCAAAAATATGATCCTCATGTCCCGGAGCTTCATAGAAGAAACCGGTGTTCAAAGGTCGGTTTGCCGCTTTATATATTTCATCCTGCCACACAGGGTTAACCTCAAAATGCTCTGGATCGGCAAAGTAGGAATCAATAGCTTGACGGTATGCATTAACAACCGTTGCCACATAATGAATGCTCTTCATCCTGCCCTCAATCTTGAAGCTGTCTACGCCAGACTCGATCATCTCCGCAATGTGATCAATCATGCTCAGATCCTTCGAACCCATAGTGAAAGCATCATCTTCCTCGCCAAACATAGGCAAATCCGTGGCCAAAGGAGCAGAAAGAGGTTGATCCTTGGCAAATAAATCGTACTTCCAACGGCATGATTGCGAGCAGCCGCCACGATTGGAATCTCGATCAGTGAAATGATTAGAAAGCACGCATCGGCCCGAGTACGAGCTGCACATTGCCCCATGTATGAAGGCTTCAATCTCAACATCGACATGATCTTTAATCGCATCGATTTCTTCCATGCTGACTTCGCGGGCTAGAACAACTCGCTCAATACCCTGGTCTTTCCAAAACTTTACGGTTTGCCAATTCATAACGGATTGCTGAGTGCTCACATGAACTTCCAACTTAGGAGCTACTCTTCTGCATGTCTCCATAATAATTGGATCAGCTGCAATAATAGCAGAAATCCCAACCTCTTGAAGTCCGCTCAAATAATCATCAAGGCCTTCTATATCCTCATTATGAGCATAAATATTCGTTGCTACGAATACTTTTGCCCCATATTGATTAGCAAACTCTACGGCTTCGCGCATTTCCTCCAACGAAAAGTTGTCCGCGTTGGAACGGAGACCATACTTCTGGCCACCGATGTAAACCGCATCCGCTCCGTAATGGATCGCAAATTTCAGCTTCTCTAAACTGCCTGCCGGAGCCAGTAATTCCGGTTTGTTAAGCCTAACACGCCTTCCTCTAGCTCGGGCTTCTATGGCTGTTGTCACCACGAAAACGCACCTTCTTTCATCTATCAATATACCTGTTCTTTGTAGAAAAAACCGTATGACAATTCACGTTCAGGATCTTGCAGCTTAACTATCTCATCCAACCATTCCTGTTGAAAGATATATCCTTCAGGATCAGCAGCATAAGCATCGATTACAGCCCGATAGCTTCTCACAACCGTTTCGTTATACAGTGAAGATTTCAAAAGACCTTCGATTTTCAAGCTATCTATTTGACCGTCCATAAGCTCAGGTAAATTTTCCAACATACATATATCTTCGGAACTCATAATGTGCGTGCCATTACTATCTTCGTACACAGGGTAACGCTGATCACGGCGTTCATGCTCAATGAGGAAAAGCCCTCGCTCAATGGAACGATCCTGGTCAGCTGCATCATTCCCTTGGTGCTCGATATAATTCTTCACTAGCTCTCGCTTAGAGTGATAAATGTTAGTGATGCCATGTACCTGTACTTCAACAGCTAACTCGGCATGCTCTTTAAAAGCCAAAACCTGCTCCATATTCAGTTCTCTAGCTAGGACCACACGGGTAGCTCCTTGCTTAGCCCAATAGTTCGCAGTCGCGTAATTGGTTGATGTCATCTCTGCATTCCAGTGCAGCGCTAAGGGCTTAGGTAAACTACGTGCATTCATAAGTACCGCTGGATCACCGAAAATGATTGCATCCACACCGTATTCCTGTAATTTGGCTAAATAATCATACAGCCCCTCAAGGGCATTATTGTCGAAAATATTGTTTACAGCAACATATACTTTAGCCTTCTGTTCATGTGCCCAGGACACAGCTTCCTGCATCTCATCCAGTTTCACTTCTCCCGGCAGACGCATGCCATAGCGCGCTTCGCCAATAATAACCGCATCTGCGCCTACTTCGATCAATCTTTTCAGTTCTGCCACAGTGCTGCAGCTTACTACTAACTCTGGTTTTTTCAATTGCTTACCCTACCTTCTGTCAGCTTCCTATCATAAGTTCGTACTACTAATTCGCGGCCTTCTTGCTTTCTGCAATATTCTTCTTATGTTCTTCAAAAGTTTCTGCGAACAAATGCCCTTTGGTCCCATCCTTCTTTGTTACATAGAATAAATACTTCGTCTCTTCCGGATAAATAGCTGCCTTCATCGAGGCAAGGCTTGGACTCGCGATCGGTCCAGGTGGTAAACCTGTGTTTAAATACGTGTTATAAGGACTTTGTATTTGAAGATCCTTCTCCAGCAATCTCTCTTTAGACTTATCAAATAAATACTGCACGGTTGCATCTATTTGCAGGGGCATATTCTTCTTCAACCTGTTCTGGATTACGCCAGATACAAGTGCACGCTCTTCATTTACAACCACTTCACGTTCAATTAAAGAGGCAATAGTCAACATCTGGTGTATGTTAAGTCCGCGCTCCTTGAGCTTGTCCTTCCAGTCTGGTGGAAGTGTCGCCAACTTCTTATCCAGCTGCTGCAGTGTTCGCTCAATGAAATCTTGTTCCGTGGAGTCTTTCTTAAACTCATACGTTTCTGGGAACAGATACCCTTCGAGACGGTGTTTGATGCTTTTATTATCAGGAATCGTTGCGATTGTTTCTCCCTTGAGCCCAGCAGGCGCATCCGCCATCTGTAGAAAAACTTCCTTTTTCCAAGGAGTCTGCTCACTTAATTTGGCTGCAATCTGATCAATGGTATAGCCCTCAGGAATCGTAATACGGATGACTTCTTCCTTCACGGTCTCCCCTTTATTAAGCTTATTAATCATTTCTTCGAAGGTCATGCCCGGTTTCATACTGTACTCGCCTGCTTGAAGTCTGGAGCCTAGTTTCTTCACCTTTAAATAATACGTAAAAATCGTAGAATTTTTAATAAGTCCCTTCGATTCAAGCTCCTTGGCGATTTGCAAAGACCCGGCGCCTTGTGGAATAGAAACTCTTACTTCTTGCTCTGAAGCAGCTACAGGCTGGAGAGCACTCGCGATATACAATCCGATGCCGCCTGCAGTTCCAATGATTATGAGCAGCAATAGTCCAAAGACAAGAAGGAAGAGCTTAAGCTTACTTCGTCTAGGCTTATTCTGTTCATTCTCCTGTTCAAGCATGTTGTTCACAATAATCCTCCTAAGAGTAAGCATTTGTATACCCCAAAGCAAACAAAAACGAGCGGATGCGCTCCGCTCGGTTGTATGCTTCTTACAATTCATCCTGTTCTGGAAATACCATCTCGTCGTAGAGTTCTGAAACGGTTTCCCATTCCTCGTCATCCTCGATGGTTTCCAATTCATACTGTCCGTCGCTATCTGTCGTTACTCGGAAAACAGCAACCTCGTCTTCCTTCTTGAGTTCATCAGATTGCAGAACAGCATACGTATAATTTCCATAAACGAATTCTTTAAGAAGATGATACACCGTTGATTCATTTTGCTCATCAAACAAAATAATATCATCCCCGTAAGTTTTGCGCAATACGTCAGAAGGCGTCGTACTCATGCTTCTTCTTCCTCATCGAATTCTGCCATTAAGGTATTGAATGTCTCTTCAACAATATTCCATTCTTCTTCATCCTCGATGGTGAACAGCTTCAAATCCTCGCCGTCATCATCCTCTTCATAGCGAAATGCGTACACTTCATCGGATTCTTCATCTCCGCCGTCTGTAGGCACTACCATCATATACTTCTTGTCAGAACCGTCCACTTCGAATTTCATGATAACCTCGAACTCTTCTTCGTTGCCTTCATCGTCCGGGATGTAAATGATTTCTGGTTGTTCTTCATTCAATTCTTCTTTGGACATGTTCGTTCACCTCTTCATATTGGCATCCATGTATCCTTGCAGAATGAGCTGTGCGGCCATTTTATCAATAACCAGCTTACGTTTCTTCCGACTCACATCAGCTTCTAGAAGTGTGCGTGTCGCAGCTACAGTCGTTAACCGCTCATCCCACAAGTGTACAGGTACACTTAGTTTTTGCTCTAATTCTTGCGAAAATGCGATAGCAAGCTCGCCGCGTGGCCCAATAGTATTGTTCATATTTTTGGGCAAGCCTACCACTATTTGAGTAACACCGTACTGTTTGACAATGGCCTCCAGCCGAGCGATGTCTTCCCCAGGCTTACGACGATGTATGACTTCAAGCCCTTGAGCCGTCCAACCAAGCTCGTCGCTCATCGCTACACCTATCGTCTTGTCCCCATAATCCAAGCCTATCCATCTCATGCCGGTTCTCTTTTCCTTCTATTTGTGTTGACCCAGATAAGCACGAACTAATTCTTCAATGAGTTCGTCCCGTTCCCGTTTACGAATGAGGCTCCGAGCATTGTTATGCCGTGGAATATAAGCAGGATCTCCGGAAAGCAAGTACCCGACAATCTGGTTGATCGGATTATACCCTTTTTCCTGAAGAGCATCGTACACCGCTAATAACACGTCTTTGGGCGATGTCTCTATTTCTTCTGCCTTTACGTTAAACTTCATCGTTTTGTCCATGGAACTCATCAGGAGCACCTCGCTTTCCTTTTGATACCTTGAAAAATATTTGAAAATTAAACCATGTATACTGGATATATTCTCTATGGGTTTAAAAATTCCTGTCCCACAGAAAAATAATTATGCAAATTGGGAAAGAAGTCCTTCAACTCCGGACAATGCAGCTTGCAATTTGGATGCATCCTTACCGCCTGCTTGTGCCATATCCGGGCGACCGCCTCCGCTACCGCCAACAGCCTGAGCCACTTTTTTAATGATTTTGCCAGCGTGGAAGCCTTTAGCCACAAGATCTGGCGTGACAGCAGCTACCAAATTGACTTTATCATCTGCAACTGCGCCTAGTACGATAACAGCGGAACCTAGCTTCGTCTTCATCTCATCCACAATATTACGAAGTGAATCCATATCCGCCGCATTGACTTGTGCAGCCAGCACCGAAACCCCTGCTATTTGCTTCACTTGGTCTGTAAGTGAACCCGCTTCGATTCGCCCAAGTTTGCTGCGCAGCGACTCGTTTTCACGCGTCAATTCCTTCACTTGCTGAAGCGTAGCTTCCACACGTTTAGGTACATCTTGAACATTTGATTTGAGCAAGCCCGCGGATTCTTTCAGTAATTGCAATTGCTGATCAAGGTATTCATACGCACTGCGGCCAGACACCGCTTCGATCCGACGAACACCTGAACCGATACCTGACTCGCTGACGATTTTGAATAAGCCGATTTGACCCGTATTCTGAACGTGGCAACCGCCGCACAGCTCTAAGCTGTAATCGCCAACTTGCACAACGCGAACAATATCACCGTACTTCTCGCCGAACAAAGCCATAGCTCCCATTGCTTTCGCGTCAGCGATTGCTTTGAGTGAAATATCTACATTCGTATTGTTCCAAATCTGACGATTCACACGCTGCTCTACATCCTGCAGCTCTTCGCTGCTAATGCTTCCGAAATGCGAGAAGTCAAACCGTAACCGGTCAGGTTCAACCAAAGACCCCGCTTGGTTAACATGCGTTCCAAGCACTTCCTTAAGCGCTTTGTGCAGCAAATGTGTAGCTGTATGGTTCTTAATGATGTCCCCACGTTCAGCGGCAGCAACAATTGCTTCTACCGAATCACCTTTACGCAGAACACCCGACACAACAAGAACTTTATGAACGTGTTGGCCATGTGGCGCTTTGATAACATCTTCAACCTTCAATGACACTTGGTTACTTCTAATTATACCATAATCACTGACCTGACCGCCGCTTTCAGCGTAGAAAGGAGTCCGATCCAATACGACCTGACAGGTCTCACCAACTCCGACAATGTCAACGAGTTCATTCTCATGAACGATCGCCACGATACTAGCAGTAACTACCAATTCATTATAACCAACAAATTCGCTTTTAATCGTCAAATCAGACAGTGGTCCGCCTTGTACCTTCATTCCGCCTTCTTTATGACTAGCCGCTCTAGCACGGTCACGCTGTTCCTTCATGGATGTATCAAAACCTGCACGGTCAACCGTTAAGCCCTTCTCAGAAGCAAAATCTTCGGTTAAATCGAATGGGAAGCCATACGTATCATACAGCTTGAAAGCATCCGGTCCGCTGATCTGATTCGTACCCGCTTGACGTGTCTTTTCTACCATCTCGGCCAGAATGACCAAACCATCGCTTAACGTTTCATGGAAACGCTCCTCTTCGGTTCGAATGACCTTCTCGATAAATTCTCGTTTATCTACAACTTCCGTGTAGTAAACGCCCATTATTTCTCCAACGGTTGGTACGAGTTTATGAAGGAATGGCTTATCCAGTCCAAGCACTTTGCCGTATCGTACAGCGCGGCGCAGCAAACGGCGGATAACATAACCGCGTCCTTCATTAGAAGGCAGCACGCCATCACCAACGGAGAAAGCAACGGTGCGGATATGGTCAGCGATGACTTTGAGTGCAACATCATGCTCTTCGTTCACATGATATTTCACACCTGTAAGCTCACAGGTTTTATCAATAATCGGCTTAAACAAATCCGTGTCAAAGTTTGAGTCCACATCTTGCAGAATCGAAGCAAAACGTTCTAATCCTGCACCGGTATCAATATTTTTGTTAGGGAGCGGTGTATAGCTGCCGTCCTTATTATGGTTGAATTGCGTAAACACGAGGTTCCAAACTTCTAAGAAACGCTCATTTTCCCCACCTGGCCAGCATTCTGGATCAGACAGATCACCGTATTTATCACCGCGATCATAGAAAATCTCTGTACAAGGACCACAAGGACCCTCGCCAATATCCCAGAAATTATCTTCTTTGAGCTTATAAATACGCTCTTCGGGTATACCAATTTGTTTGTTCCAAATTTCAAAAGCTTCCTCATCATCTTCATGCACAGTGACAGAAATGCGATTCGGATCAAAGCCGATCCATTGTGGATCAGTCAAAAACTCCCAAGCCCAAGGAATGACTTCTTTTTTAAAGTAGTCTCCGATGGAGAAATTCCCAAGCATCTCAAAGAACGTATGATGTCGGCGTGTTTTACCTACATTTTCAATATCATTCGTACGAATACATTTCTGGGCATTCGTAATCCGCGGATTTTCTGGAATTTCGCGTCCATCCAAATACGGCTTTAAAGGAGCAATCCCCGCATTAATCCACAAGAGTGAGGGGTCGTTATGGGGGACGAGCGATGAACTTGGCTCTATCTTATGCCCTTTACTTGCAAAGAACTGTAACCACTTGGAACGTATTTCACTTGCTTTCATCTTATTCAAGCCTCCATATTTATCAATTGTTCGAAAAACAAACAAAAAACGCCCCTGTAACATACAGGGACGAATAATCGCGGTACCACCCTGGTTATTGTGTTCGGCTCACCTTTGCTTAAAGCAAGAGGAAACAAACGCAATCTCCTTGTGCGGATCTGTAACGGGTCCAACCGGTGGAGTTCATCCACACTCCGAAACGAGCTTTGGGCCATCCTAGCACCGAAAGGTTCTCACAGCCGCTACTCGCAGTAACACTGCTCTAGCGGAACCTTCTCTCTGACGATGGACTATGGCTTACTAAAGTTTCATCAACGCTTTCAATTCAGATATAGATAAGGCAAATTATAACTATATGCTAGTACCCTGTCAATATTCAAGTAAAGCTTTGGGCTCTACTTCCATTCAATGTAACAAATGTTAATGAAACCAAACCTTTAAGGGAATCGTATGTACTGTAAGCTTGAGTCATTTATATGATCCTCGGAGGTGTTTCAATTGGATTTCTCAACCCTCACCCTACTTGGTGTAATCACACCTATCTTTGTATTAATCATCTACATTATGGCCAAGACTCTCATCCTTTTGACTATATTACAGGTCAAACTCGGGTAGAATTTCAAGAACAAAAAGAGCAAAAAGAAGAAAAGGACGACCAAGGAGACGACAAAGATAAAAATTTAAAAATCACAGTTGACAATCATTCTCAATGAACGTATACTAAGTTTAATGATAATGATTTTCATTATCGAACAAAAGACATATAACTAGAATTCGTATACTTATTCCGTAGCCCATTTGATGGTTTACGCATGGCCACACCTTTCATATCCTCAACCCTCGTGCAGAACCCCTCTGAACCATGATCCCGCAAGTCATGGCTCAGAGGGGTTCTGTGCGTCCACTCCTAATGAAATCTCATGTCGTGGGCTTATGAACATAGTGAAGGAAAACATGTTGAATGATAACCTTCATGACGGCAAAGAAAGGTACAGCCAATATTAACCCCACTATACCCGCGACTTCCCCACCTACAAGTAAGGCGAAAATGATAAACAACGGATGCATATGAAGCGTTCTTCCTACCACCTGTGGGGAGATCACGTTGCCTTCGAGAATTTGTACGGCTAAATTAACGAGTGCGACGAATAACAACATTTTCAAAGAGACCGTTGATGCCATAATGATTGCCGGCGCTGCTCCAAAAAAAGGCCCTAAGTAAGGGATAATATTAAACACCGCCACAACGCTAGCGAGCAGCAAGGCATATTGCATACCAATAAGCCAATACCCCAAATAGGCCAGAACTCCTATAATCAAGCAAACTAATAATTGACCCCGGATATAATTACCAAGAGCTGTGTCAATATCAATGAGCAGCTTGATTGTTTTCTTACGATGCTCTTTCGGCACAATAGCCAAGGCTGTTTTCTCAATAATTTGAAAATCCTTTAAGATATAGAAGGCAACGAACGGTACGATAAAAGCGATGAACAGCATATTGATGGTATTTCCAATCTGATTCATGTAGTTCGAGATGGCCATGGAAATGCTATTTTCCAGCTTCGTAAGTGAATGATTAAATCCATTGCGCACACTGTCGGGAAGCAGTTTATTTTGATTAAAGCCGTCTACAATCGATTGCGCACGCATAGCCATTTGCGGCATATGCTCATTCAGTTCCGCAATTTGGGATACAAACATCGGTGTCATATTCATGATAATAACGGTCAGAGATGAGAGAAAGACACTATAAATAAGCAGTACAGCAATAGTTCTTGGCACTTTCCGCTGGTTAAGAATATTCACGACCGGGTTTAAAATGTACGAAATAATCACTGCTATAAAAAATGGCGTCAAGATAGCTTTGATAAAGGTAAATACGCTAAACATTATTGGCTTTATTTGCAGCAGCATATACAAGCTGGCTAGAACAAGTAGGAGGTAGACCAACCCGACAAACCATTTATTTTTCCAAAAACGTTCCATTCTCTTCACCTCTGTTAATCCTTTTAAACATACGCTCATACAGTATATGTACAACCCGTCCAAATTAACCCGTTAAATCATGAGCTAAACAAGAAAAACGCTACTTCTTAAGCGCCGCTGCGCTCAAAAAATAACGTTTCGTAATGTGTATTAATGATTAATTTGCATGTTCGTGGACTTGAGGAATTTCTTCCTCAAAAAATAAATCATCCAGAGAACTCAACGTACCGTCTTCCTCTACTTGATACACGGACATTTTGTCTCCGTTAACACTGAGTTCAATAAAGCAACCCCAGCAGTAGAATTGATGGGAACCGATCTTTCCAATATCTTTGGAATTACAGTTTGGACAACGCATAATGCTCACCCTATTCTTCTTTGGATACGAAGAGTTCTTCTACTTCCTGAGCGCAATGTACAGGCACTATGATGGCATCTTCCCCTTTGGTTGCCGCCGCCGGCATGGGAAGCCATCTTCGCCCTTCCTTTAAATCAGAAATAAACCCTTCGGACAATTCATAACCTACTATTTGTTTACCCCAATTCTGGTTTAAATAAACATCTTCTACCACGCCTAATTTGTGCCCTCCCACCGTAATGATGGGAAGACCTTTGATTTTGCGGCTTCCTTCAAGAAAAGCATGACACTCTTCCACATGCTCAAACTCGCGAATGACACTTTCGTTCGGTATGGTAATGGCATCTTCTCCGGCAGCGACGATTCCCTCCCACGGTATGTAACGTAAGGAGGAGAACCAAATCTTCACTTCGAGAATGATACCTCGTATGTTCCAATCAGGGCCTATCAACAAATCTTTAACTTGACCTATTTGTTTACCGGAATCTACCGTTAGAACGGGAAGCCCGATCAAATCATGCGCTTTGCGCAAGTTGTATTCCTCCTAGAACCACCCGGTACTATATAGTACGCAACCGCTTGACAATGGTTGCAATTTTCTGGGCAGCTGTTTCGATTTGTTCTTTAGAATTCCCCATTCCAAAGCTAAATCGAACCGCGGAGGCTGTAACATTTTCTGGGAGCTTCATGGCTTGTAATACGTGCGATACTTCAAGTGAACCTGACGTACATGCAGAACCGCTTGCAGCAGCCACTTCTTCTAAATCAAGATTCATAAGAAGTGTTTCTGTCTGGATACCTGGGAAGCTGATGTTCAGAATATGCGGGATACACTGTTCCTTGTGGCCATTAATCGTGAAGCTATCAAAGCCTAATTGCTGCTCAAGTATGCTTATCATAAGCCTGCGAAACTCTGCAACTTTGGATTGCATACTGTCCATCATTGGGAGAGTAACTTCCAAAGCTTTGGCAAAGCCTGCAATAGCTGCTACATTCTCTGTACCTGCGCGGCGCTTTCTCTCCTGAGCACCGCCAAAGACGTGAGGTGTCAACCTTGTGTTCTTCGATACAAATAAAGCGCCTGCACCTTTGGGTCCGTATATCTTATGAGCTGAGAAACTCATTAAATCAACAGGAAGTTCACTAACATTCAGCGGCAATTTACCTAGAGCTTGCACCGCATCTACATGAAAAGGAATTTGCCGACTCCGCGCTAAATGACCTACTTGCTCGATCGGTTGAATCGTACCCACTTCATTATTCACATACATCATGGAGATGAGAGCTGTATCAGGACGTATAGCCGCTTCCACATCTTCTATTTGAATAAGACCGGTCGGACCTACTGGAAGGTAGGTCACCTCGTATCCGAGGCTCTCCAATCGCTCACAGGGATGCAAAACAGCATGATGTTCGATCTCTGTCGTAATGATATGCTTCTTGCCATCCTTGTTTGCATTCATGATCCCAAAGATCGCCATGTTATTGCTTTCGGTCCCTCCGCTTGTATAAATAAGCTCAGCAGGTAAACAGCCTAACGATTTCGCCATAGCGTCCCGAAACCGGTTGAGTGCTGTTCTAGTAGCTCTGCCGAAGCTATGTGTACTCGAAGGATTACCAAAAAAGGCTGTATAGAATGGAAGCATCGCTTCTAATACTTCAGGATGCACGGGTGTAGTTGCTGCATGATCAAGATAAATGGGATTCATAGGACACCCTTAAATGTAAAACATGTAGTTATCGTTCTTGCCTTGGTCTTCAAAAGAAATCAAGTTCGCAAGTGTAGTAGAATCTAGCACATCCGCAATACTATCACGAATACGAATCCACAGATCACGCTTAGCCGGATCATCTTCCTCCGTAAAGTCGACAGGACTAATCGGTCCTTCTAATACACGAATAACCTCGCCTGCTGTTACTGTATCAGCGGATTTGGAGAGAATATATCCACCGTAAGCACCACGAATACTTTTGACCAATCCTGCATTGCGAAGTGGAGCTACAAGTTGTTCCAGATAATGCTCGGAAAGCTGATGCTTTTCGGCAATACTTTTGAGTGAAGTCGGTCCTTCACCAAATCGATTGGCCAGCTCCATCATGATCGTTAAACCATAGCGGCCTTTTGTAGAAATTTTCAAAGTTACACCTCATTCAACATTATATGCCATCAAGGAGTCTGATCGATATTGCTAAAACTTCTGTTTGCCTACCATCTATTTTATCCACGTTCAGACACTATGGTCTTCCCTATCTTGGTACACAGCGTTTCCATTTTTCGCAAAAACATTCCTAAACATCCGTATATCGTATATATGGTATCATAAATTCCTTGTTCTGTGGGGGAAAAACAATGACATTCTCATGAAATATTTTAATTTTGAACAATAGAGAGGTATAATAGTAAGAGTTTTAAAAAAAGTCCCACAAGATAGAAAAGAGGTTCACAGCTATGAGTAAAAAAACACGTGTCATTTTGGGAATGTCCGGAGGTGTCGATTCTTCGGTTGCTGCGCTGTTGCTTAAGGAACAGGGCTACGAGGTTATTGGCATTTTCATGAAAAATTGGGACGATACCGATGAGTTTGGCCATTGTACCGCTGAAGAAGATGCAGAGGATGTTAGAAGAGTGTGCGATCAGCTCGACATCCCTTTTTATACAGTTAATTTCGAGAAGCAATATTACGACAAAGTTTTCGCCTATTTCCTGGACGAGTATACCAAGGGCCGCACGCCGAATCCGGATGTGATGTGTAACCGAGAAATTAAATTCGGGGAATTGCTTCAGAAGGTCATTGATTTAGGTGGGGATTACATTGCAACAGGTCACTATGCACAAGTGAAAGAGCAAGATGGTGAATATGTGCTTTTGCGTGGTAATGATGCCAACAAAGATCAAACGTACTTCCTTAACGTGCTGAATCAGCAGCAGCTGTCCAAAGCCATGTTCCCGATTGGCCACCTACCGAAACCTAAGGTTCGTGAAATTGCTGAAGCAGCAGGTCTAGCGACAGCTAAGAAGAAAGACAGCACTGGAATTTGCTTTATCGGCGAGCGCGACTTTAAACAGTTCCTCAGCCAATACTTGCCTGCAAAGCCCGGCAATATGGTCGATATTCGCAACGGTGAAGTTAAAGGACGTCACGACGGCTTGATGTACTATACCCTGGGTCAAAGACAAGGACTTGGCATTGGCGGTTCAGGCTCTGGCGAGCCGTGGTTCGTTGTAGATAAAGATTTGGAAAGCAACCAACTGCTTGTTGTTCAAGGCGAGCAGTATCCAGGACTATATTCTAAGGGCTTAACAGCTACTGATGTGAACTGGATTTCATCGAACAAACCAGTGGGTGCATATGCTTGCACAGCCAAATTTCGCTACCGTCAGCCCGACCAAGGCGTAGTTCTTACGTTTATGGAAGATGGTACATGTGAAGTTGTCTTCGATAAACCACAAAAGGCCGTAACGCCCGGACAATCCGTCGTATTCTATGATGGAGACATGTGTTTAGGTGGCGGAGTTATTGATAAGGTTCATAAGTAAGTTTGATTAGCAGATATAGGAACAGGAAGGATGATCGATTTGGTCAAAGTGAATGATGTTGGATGGAAGGCTGCTGCTTATGAGGATGTTACGAAGATCTTGAAAGAGGTCGGTATTCTCCCCCTCTCTTCGTTCATACCGGATCATCCTTCACTTGAATCTATAACTGTGCACGAACAATGGCATACTGGGTTAGAGACTGATCCTTGGTTATGGCGAGATCGTCTGCCTGGCGACGGCATTGCCGCTTATGGCCGCTTTTTTGCAAAGAAGCCACTGTTGATTTCTGCTGAGCTCTTTCCATTGATTAAGAATTTGTTAGACGAGCCTTATTCTGTAGAAGAACGTTATGCAGATGGCGAGCTTCCCAAATCGGCAGTCGAGCTTTTTCAAGCTGTTGAAGAGAACGAAGGCATCGATGTTAGGGAGCTTCGATCCAAAATCGGGATGAAAGCCAAGGAGTCGAAAAATGAATTCGACCGTGCTCTGATAGAACTACAAAGCAAAACAGATATCGTCATAGCTGGTATAAGCGAACGCCTGAATGCCAATGGCACCAAGAACGGCTGGAACAGCACCTGCTACATGACCGCCAAGCATTGGATGGAGCTTCATGGGATTAAGGCGAATACACTCCCAACACCGGAAGCGAAAAGTCAACTCAGAGAGCTGCTTCAAGAACGGTTTAGTGCTGCCGCGAGTGTTTATTTAGGCAAAGTTTTTAAATTATAGGAATGAACATTAATAGGAGCCCTTGAGGGCTCCTATTTCTATTTCCAACACTGTTGCCAGCACAATTAATCCTGCTTCTTGTAGAAATTTACCGTTTGCCTTTCAAGTATGCAGGCTTAATTCTAAGCACAGGATAATCGCGAAAGGTGTGAGTGAATGGGTAGAATCTTAGCCGTATTTCTCATTATTTGGGTTAGTTGGTCTGGAAGTTTGCAAGCAAGAGTAGAGGCAAGTGCAGAAGCAAGTACAGAGACAAGTACGGAGATAAGTACAAAGATAAGTACAGGAGAAATTTTCGTAAAATATAAACCTGAGCAAGATCCTGAATATGCCAAATGGAGCCGTCTTGCTTTTCAGGAGGCTGGTAGATTATACACTTTATTAGATTATAAATATTTAGGACGTTCAACTATCGCGCCGGGTGTTGCGCAGCAGCAGTTTCGCTTCTGGGTAAGACATCATGGTGTCGAATTTCCGCTGATTGTTTCGATTCGGTACGATCCTATCACAGAGAAGGTTTTCACAATCGATATGGAAAAAGAAAAAAGAGGGGACCTACTGATTTTATAAACCTGTAGGTGTCCCTCTTCTTTTATGCTGATTGAGCTTCATCTTTTCTTCTGTTCCCTGTTCGCTAGCAGCAAAAATGATCTCATTTCGAATTTCGTCCGGTAAGTACTGCTGCTTCACATAGTGTCCCGGATAATTATGCGGATACATATAGCCTTTATGTCCGAGCTGATCAGCACCTTTGTAGTGCGTATCACGCAGATGAAGCGGTACATTTGCAGATTTCACTTGATCCATCAACTGTTCCGCGCGAGAAATGGCCATCGGTATCGAATTTGACTTTGGACTCTCCACGGCGAATAAAATTGCCTGGGAAATGATGTACTTTGATTCCGGCCAACCAATCTTATGATAGGCGTCCATGGCCGTCACGGACTGCACCATCGCCTGCGGATTGGCAAGGCCGATATCTTCACTGCAGGCGACGATAAGACGCCGCAGGAACGTCATGGGATCCATGCCGAGCTTCTCGACGGCATATAGGAACCAGAACAGTGCGGCGTCGCTGGAGCCGCGCACGCTCTTGTGAAAAGCGGACAAGACGTCGTATTGCGTCGACTCGTCCGCTTTCACGATAGGGCGGCGGATCGACTCTTCCGCCACCTCGAGCGTAATCTGAACCGTTCCATCCGGTTCAGGTGAAGTCGTCAGCGCTGCAAGCTCCAGCGCGTTAAGTGAACGTCGGATGTCACCATTGGCCATCCGCGCTATATGCTCCAGCGCCTCCTCGTCTACGTGGAGGCGCATGAAGCCGAGCCCCTTCACGGGGTCGGCGATGGCTCTTCGCATGGCGATGAGCGCATGCTCCGCCGTGAGAGGCTCGAGCTGAAACAGCGTCGAGCGCGACAGCAGAGCCCCGTTCACATGGTGAAACGGGTTCTCTGTCGTCGCACCGATGAAGATGAGGATGCCCTGCTCTACGGCAGGAAGCAGCGCATCCTGCCGCGAGGTATTAAAGCGATGCACCTCGTCAAGGAATAAGGTCGTCTTACGACCGTACATCGCTTTATTGGTCTTCGCTAGCTCGATTATCTCTCGCACATCTTTGACCGAAGCATCTACGGCGTTCAGCTTCATGAACTCACCCTGTGTTCGGTTCGCTATGATATTGGCCAATGTTGTTTTGCCTGTGCCCGGAGGTCCATAAAGCAAGATTGAGGTCACTTGATCGGCCTCAATCGCTCGTCTTAGCAGCTTCCCTTTTCCGACGATTTGCTCCTGACCAATATACTCATCGAGCGATGTTGGCCTCATACGATCAGCTAACAGCTTTCCTGTTGGTTCTTGTGAAGAAGCATATGTAAACAAATCCATAAGTGGTTTATCCTTTACTTTACTTTGCATTGAAAGATATAAACTCTATTATAACTCGCATACGAAATCATGTCATGTTTTGTCAGTAAACTCCTTATGCTGGATGCGGAATTCGTCGAAGCCATAACGGTCGAGTAATAGAAAAAGATCCCTCTGATACGAAATCAGAAGGATCTTTCTTGATACCATTTATACAGACTGAGGAGTTGCCTTGTCATTCTGCGGTTCCGGACGTTGGACTGGTACCGTGAAACGAAGTGGCCCTGCTATGAATGTAGCCGCTAGTCCGACAATACCAAACACGATGCTTATGATAAAACCATGGTTAATCGCTGTTCCCAATGAATCTCGGAGGAAATTCATCGTTTCCTTAGGCAATACAGCTCCCGCTCGGATCAAATGTTCTGGATTGGCTAAAGACGACAGTTGATTAAGAGGCATGTTGTGCTCAGCTGCGCCTACTTGAATAAGACTGTTGTATCTCGTGTTGACGACAGTCGCCATAATCGAAGCTCCTAGAACCCCTCCAATATTACGCCAAAAGCCAATGATAGAGGAGCTGACCCCGATATACTTTTGATCTACACTGAGAGCGACTGCATTCTGAGCAACACTCATTAACGGACCAATTGCCCCTACGCCAAGTATAACCATCAGGGTAATCATATACAGATTACTTGCGTCATGACTGACTACACTTAACAAATAGCTTATGACAATACCCGTAATCATACTGGACGCGATAACCGCACGGAAGCTAAAGAATCGTTGAAGGAAACCAAACAAAACAGCTCCCACCATTAAAGAAAACATCATCGGGGTCAAAAGCACATTTGAATTCACCCGACCTAGCACGGCAGTTGAGAAAATAGGCAAGTAAGCAATTGCCGAGAACATAATCGCTCCTTGGCAAAGGCAAGCTAACATCATACCGAGAACCATTCGGTTTTTGAATAAGGGTAGAGGCAGCATAGGTTCTTGGGCCCTACGTTCAACCATAATGAACAGAAAGCCTACAACAACGGCAACAGCTAACAGACTAACAATTTGCCAAGACGCCCATGAATAATCTTTACCACCGAACTCTAATGCGAGCATGAGTGAAACGGTAGAGATAATGAGTAACAATGTCCCTAAATAATCAATTTTCGGACGGCGAGTCGAACGAGTTTCCTTAAGAGCAAAAAGCAAAACAAAGAATGAGAGTAAACCCAACGGTAAATTAACATAGAAACACCAGCGCCAGCCCCAAGATTCGGCGAGTAATGTACCGATTTGAGGCCCTGCTACGGACGAAAGGCCGAATATCCCAGCGAATACCCCTGATAGCTTAGCCCCCTCTTTGGGATCTGAAAAAAGCGTGTAAATAATGGTGAAACTAATGGGAAAAATAGCTCCTGAACCTATCCCCTGAATCGCTCTGTATACGATCAGCTGCGTCATATCCTGGGCCGTACCACAGAGTGCCGAACCGATCAAAAATATGGAAATTCCAATCAAATAAAAGAGTTTTCTGCCAAACATATCCGATAGCTTTCCGAAAACAAGCATCGTGCTCGTCGATGCAAGCATATACGCTGTGAATACCCAACTGATCTTATCGAAACCATTAATGTCGCCTATGATATGACTTATAGCGGCCGCCGTAATTGTGTTATCTAGCGCAGACATTAATAGCCCTAGAGCCATTGCCAGTATTATAAAACCTGTTTTTTTATTACCCACTTTCTTTTTTCCCCTTTTCCACATTTAAATTACTCAACCGTTCTATTCCGGCCATTAAAATTCGCAATGTACTTTCCATATTTTCGATTCCAATCTGAATACAAAGTTCCTGTGTCTGAGACATTAATGACTTTGACTTGCCGTTCTCATACATGTTCCGCAAGCGCTCAAGATCATCTTTCGTACTCGATACGCCATATTCCAAATATTCAATAATGACCTCGACCTCAATAAATTCGCCAAAAAACAAGCGAGTCATCGCATCAGACTTGAATTCATTGGCTTGCAAGGGACTGTACATATAGGCTTTGAAATACTTTTGGCCTTCCTCCGTTATAGAGTAGACATTCTTATTCGGTCTTCCCTCTTGGATGACACTTTCCTTGGTAATGAGACCTTCCTTCTCCATCTTGCTAAGCGTAGGATAAATCGTGCCAAAACTTGCATTGTAAAAATAGGAAAAAACCGTCTCAAACATATGCTTGATGTCGTATCCCGATAGACTGCGTTTCATTAAAATACCTAAAATAACATCCTGACTAGTCATGCTGTAAGTCCTCCTTATTTTCTTGATGTGCTTCTTAATTAACAATTTATCAGATTATATATATCGAGTCAACATATAATTAATTGATATATGTCATATCGATATACAAATTTTCCTATTTCGCCGATTCCACTGCGGTGCATAAATAGGATGCTCCATATCATTTTAGGAAAATAAAAAACGGAAGCCCTCTTTCCAAAGGGCATCCGTTCTTCTATTTCTTCTTCAAACCAATCTCTAATAGTTCTTTCACAGCCACACTTACCATGATCAGTCCAGCCACAGGCGGGACGAAGGCATTACTCGCTGGCGGTTGTTTCGCCTTGCGAATTTCAGGTGCGTTCGCGGGAACGATTTGCTGCGTTACATCTTCGCGTGGTTTCATCGGCTCTTCGGTCGAGAATACGACCTTCACGCCTTTTTTGATCCCTTCCTTGCGCAGCTTTTGACGCACCACACGTGCAATAGGATCCATGCTCGTTTTGGAGATATCCGCTACTTTGAACTGTGACGGATCCATTTTGTTGGCTGCGCCCATGCTGGAAACGATTGGGATCTTCCGTTCCAGACACTGCTTGATCAGATGGATTTTATAGGAGATAGTATCACTTGCGTCCAACACGTAATCAATTGGATATGCGAATACTTCCTCGTACGTTTCCTCTGTGTAAAACATCCGGAGCGCGATAACATCGCATTCCGGATTAATCAATTTGATGCGATCGCGCATCAGGTCGGCCTTTGGCTGACCTACTGTTGTCGTAAGAGCATGAATCTGACGGTTAATATTCGTGATGTCGACAACATCTTTGTCAATCAAAATAAGACGTCCAACCCCTGTACGCGCTAGAGCTTCAGCAGCGATTGAACCAACACCGCCGATACCTAGTACGGCAACCGTGCTATTCTTCATGATTTCAAGCCCCTCAGGGCCAATCGCTAGTTCAGTTCGTGAAAATTGGTGAAGCATAGAAAACACTTCCTCTTCTATGTTCTTAGGCTTTAGCAGCAGGCTGCTTAAGCGCTAAGCGAATCGACAGCTGTTCAAGCTGTTTGTCGTCTACTGTCCCCGGTGCATCGGTCAACAAGTCTGTTGCGCTTGCCGTTTTCGGGAATGCAATCGTTTCTCTGAGGTTCGTGCGGCCTGTGATCAGCATCACCAAACGGTCGAAACCAAAAGCAAATCCACCGTGCGGAGGTGTTCCATATTCAAAAGCTTCAAGTAGGAAGCCGAATTTCTCAACAGCTTCTTCTTTGGAGAAGCCCAGTGCGCCAAACATTTTCTCCTGTACTTCACGTTGGTAAATACGCATCGAACCGCCACCCACTTCGTATCCGTTCAAGACAAGATCGTAAGCTTGCGCACGAATTTGACCTGGATCTGTATCAAAGAAATGAATATCTTCTTCATTTGGACGCGTGAACGGATGATGCTCAGCAACATAACGTTTAGCTTCTTCGTCATACCCAAGAAGTGGGAAGTCCACAACCCAAGCATATTTGAACTTCGAGTCATCGATAAGGCCAAGTTGACGACCGATTTTGAGACGTAGGTTACCAAGTACATCAGCAACAACTTTTTTCTTATCAGCGGAGAATAGAAGCAAATCTCCTTCTTCAGCGCCCAAACGCTCTGTTAACGCAGCGATTTCAGCTTCATTGAAGAATTTAACGATAGGCCCTTTGAATTCGCCGTCTTTCACTTGAATCCAAGCTAAGCCTTTGGCACCGTAACGTGCTGCGAATGGCAGAAGGTCATCGATTTCTTTACGACTCCAAGTGCCGCAACCTTTTGCGTTCAAAGCTTTTACTTGACCGCCGCCTTTAACGACGTTTGCAAACACTTGAACACCTGAAGTTTCAACGATATCAGAAACATCTTCGAGTTCTAGACCAAAACGCAGATCCGGTTTATCCGAACCATATTTCGCCATGGCATCCGCATACGTAATACGTTGGAATGGACGCGGGATTTCAACTTGAGCTGTTTCTTGCATTAATTTGACTACGAGTTCTTCCAAGATCTCAAGCAGTTGATCCTGAGAAATGAAGGAAGTCTCAATGTCGACTTGTGTAAATTCAGGTTGACGGTCTGCACGAAGATCCTCATCGCGGAAACAGCGTGCGATTTGGTAGTAACGCTCCAAACCACTAACCATCAACAATTGTTTAAAGATTTGCGGGGACTGCGGAAGCGCGAAAAATTCGCCCGGATGCACGCGGCTTGGCACCAAATAATCGCGAGCGCCTTCCGGTGTGCTTTTCGTCAAAATCGGTGTTTCAACTTCAACAAATCCTTGATCATCTAAGAAATTACGGAATACTTTGGACGCTTTGGAGCGAAGCATTAATGTTTTTTGCATTTCCGGACGACGCAGATCCAGATAACGATATTTCAAACGAACGGCTTCATCCACATCTACGCCGTCTTCGATGAAGAACGGAGGTGTTTTGGCAGCATTCATAATTTCGATTTCAGTTACCTGAATCTCAATTTCACCCGTTGTAATATTTTTGTTAACCGTTTCGGCATCACGTTCTACAACTTTCCCTTTAACAGCAAGCACGTATTCATTACGAGCGCGGTCAGCAATGGCAAGTGCATCCCCTGAGAAGTCTGGGTTAAATACAGTCTGTACAAGCCCGCTGCGGTCGCGTAGATCGATGAATAGAACGCCACCTAAGTCACGTCTTCTTTGCACCCATCCGTTTAGTGTAACTGTCTGTCCTACCTGAGCTTTAGTAAGCTGCCCACAATGATGTGTTTTGAGCATCATGATTATTTTTCCTCCTAATATAGGGATCTTTGAGCCGAACTCAAAGTCTCCTTTTGTTTATCTATTCGAAAAGTGTCTTTGCAGCGTTCGAAGAAAGATCGGCTAAACTCACAGTCAATTGACTGCCTGTATCCATCTTCTTCAACGTAATTTCGCCACGCACCAATTCGTCATCTCCAAGAATCGCCACATAGGTGGCTTGAAAGCGGTCAGCTGATTTCATTTGTGCTTTCATTTTACGGCCTTGGTAATCCTTCTCCGCTTTCAGTCCTTGCACTCTAAGCTGGTGCAGCAGCTTCGTTACTTCCTTCTCCGCCGCGTCTCCTAAACCGATCAAATATACATCGAGCGGCTCTGGCTTCGGAATTTCGACTCCTTGTGCCTGCAGTACGAGCAGAATACGCTCAAGGCCAAGCCCCAAACCAACTCCCGGCTGATCGGTGCCGCGGCCGCCAATCTGCTCAACTAGACCATTGTAGCGTCCGCCTCCGCCAATCGTATCAATCGCGCCGATTCCGGCTGCTTTGTACTCAAAAGCTGTATGCGTGTAGTAATCAAGACCGCGAACGAGGCGGGGATTAATCCGATACGGGATTTCCATCGCTGTTAAATGCTCTTGGACTAGCGCGA
The DNA here is from genome assembly GCF_013141785.1 of Paenibacillus germinis. Lineage (NCBI taxonomy): Bacteria > Bacillati > Bacillota > Bacilli > Caryophanales > Paenibacillaceae > Paenibacillus > Paenibacillus germinis. The sequence goes on along the minus strand of NZ_WHOC01000183.1, from coordinate 200,244 downwards.
AATGCGACGTACACTCTTCATCCAAAAAATCTAAAATTTCTGGAGCGCCTTCGCCATACTTTTGATCCACCTTGCAATCAAGAATACGCATCGGATTACGATCAAATCGGGACTGACAATCTTTGCAAAGCAAATGCTTGACAGGTGCAAAGAACTCCTGCAGTTTCTCACGGTAAACCGTTCTAACCGCTGGTGTGCCAACGGAATTAATTTCAACGGTTACTTCCTTAAGACCAATTTCTTTATAGAACGTATAACCAAGCGCAACCACTTCAGCGTCAATGCTTGGATCAACGGACCCGAAAGCTTCAATGCCGAACTGATGGAACTGGCGATATCTCCCAGCTTGTGGCTGCTCATAGCGGAACATGGGTCCAACATAATAAAGCTTCGTTAAATCCGGAATCCCGTAAAGCTTATTCTCTACATAAGCCCTAACAACACCGGCTGTTCCCTCGGGACGAAGCGTCATGCTGCGGTCCCCTTTATCGAGAAAGGTGTACATTTCTTTACCTACGATATCTGTCGTTTCACCGACGCCTCTAATGAACAGATCGGTTTCCTCAAATATCGGCGTACGGATCTCTTTGTAATTAAATCTTTGGCACAAGTCTCTTGCTTTGCTCTCTAGGTACTGCCACTTCTCCACCTCACCGGGAAGAAGATCCTGTGTTCCTTTTGGCTTTTGTATGCTCATGTGCTGGGCCTCCTCTTCTCTGTCGTTCCTGTCAAATAACAACAAAAAAATCTCCCACCCCCGACTAACGTCAGGGACGAGAGATTTGATTAACAAATTCACCCGTGGTACCACCCACATTCAGAAATGCTGCTATCGTTTGCCAGAGGCAACGAAACAGAATTCTGCTCTTTACGGTTAACGCCCGCTATACGCACAGCTGCTACTAGACAAGTTGACATCAGCCAATATGCTTTTCCCAGCCGGTCCTCGGGGAGGTCTTTTCGTTCGCTCATCATTAGGAAGCTTGCAGCCTAGACTTCCTTCTCTGCTTATGTGGGGGCGACTTACTTTGTCCCTTCAACGGATCACAAAAGTATCGAATTACATTATTGTTTATTGTAAACATTGGCAGATACAAAGTCAAGAGATAGAGGTACTAATCCTCCTATACCTCCACTATATTAGTTAATGTAAGTCCGCCCATTTTTGCAACTCGTCCATAACGGGTTTAAGCCCTTTTCCTTTGGCGGTTAATTCATACTCAATCCGAACCGGCGTTTCTGGGTATACATGACGGATGATGATCTCTGCAGCCTCGAGCTCCTTGAATCTCTCCGAAAGCATGCGATCACTCATACTCGGGATGAGAACTGATATATCTTTAAAGCGCTTCGGTCCAGAAAGTAAGACATGAACAATAAGTCCTGTCCAACGCTTTCCTAGAAGTTCAAAAGCATTCTCGAATTTGGGACACAGTTGATAGTCTTCCATATAAATCATCTCCTTATAAACAATTTTAGCATAGTCGCTTGACAAAAGTAAGTGCTTCGTAATAATATACTAACATAAAGTAAGTAATTAAACAAAATATATTAAAAGAGGAGTTGTTAGTGATGGCGTTAGGTCTACTTATTATTCGTTTAGTGATCGGTTTATCATTCGCGGCGCACGGTTCACAAAAAATATTTGGATGGTTTGGTGGCTATGGTCCCAAAGGTACCGGAGGTTTCTTCGATTCAATAGGAATCAAGCCAGGTGTGCTCATGGCTGTTCTTGCAGGTTTAGCGGAAATTGCAGGTGGGTTGCTCTTCGCCGCAGGTCTTTGGACACCATTAGGTGCTGCTCTTATCGTTCTGATTATGCTTGGTGCTATTATTAAAGTTCATGCCAAAAACGGTTACTGGGTAACTTCCAATGGTTATGAATACAATTTAACGCTGATTGCTATCGCCGTTGGTGTTGCACTTATCGGAGCCGGTGAATATTCCTTAGATGCTTTGATGTAAAAATGATGTTAAACCGTCCAGCTCAAGCTGAGACGGTTTTTTTGTGTAAAGAAAATAGCCTGCAGCACAAGGGCTGCAGGCCTCAAATAAATATATATTTTAAAGGGGGTCGACTATTATTATATCCCCTCTTGATTAAAGAGATATGAAAATTAAATTACAATTTCATTACAGCATTTTCTCCGTATTTTCAATCATTTTCATTTATTTTCACCGTATATTCAGACCATTTTCACATATACATGTACAACAAGGCAGATGGCCTTGAATTTATCATCAGGAGGCTGTAACAATGACAATACAAAACGAGTTTCAAGAGGAACGGCAAGATCTAGTGGTGCTCTTCTCTGAAGATTCCGAAACCGAAGCCGAAGTTGAAGAAGAAGTAGCTGAAGAAACAGCCGAAGAAGAGGCCATTGAAGAATCGGACGAAGCTGAGGAAGCGGAAGAAGAAGCATCTGATGAGGAAGAAGTAGAAGCTGAGGATGTGTCCGAGGAGGACGCCGAAGCGGAAAGTGAAGAATCAGCCGAAGAAGATTCGGAAGATTCGGTGCAAGCAGAAGAGGATGCTGCGGACGCAGACTGAACAAAGTAAGCATGTAAGCGCAGTCACAAAAACTTCCTTAGCTTCGAAAAGTTAAGAGCCCTAGTGCCACATCTATAAAGCGGCATTAAGGCTCTTATTCGTTCTTCTATGGCTTACCAGTAACGCCAACTTTCAAATCTTTAATAAGCAAATACGTGTCCGCATTCGTTAACTTTTGCTTGTCGGCAATAAGTTTTACGGTCATATCAGTGAGCAGCTTATTCTCCATTAGCTTGGATTGCGCTTCAGTAGATGTAGCTTTCAACCCTAACGCTTGTGTGATTGTATAACTGGCTTGTTCAAGTGTCAGCGGTATTTTATCTGCGTTTTGCAGATTCGCAATAGCCTGACTGACATCCCCGCCCCAGGCATCAGGTTTCATCTTCTTCGCGCCACTGACGAGATTAACCATCCGCTTTGGATTGGCCGCGTCATCCAAGTGAAAGTTATTGTCATAAGCACCTGAAGCTAAGCCCAGCATCAGAGCGGATTTCAAACCTTCATAGGCTTTATGCTCCATAAAAGGTTGAGGCTTGAGCGCAATAGGCTGAAGCTCCATGCCTTGTTTAATCAAATGATCCTGCAATTTAGCAATAACTTCTTTGGAGCCAGCTAATTGACGAAATGTCATTTTTTCTTGCTTAGCGAACATAGCAGCAGCCCCTGCCGCTTCGCCTTCAGCCATCCCAGTAGGCATCACTCGAGCACTTCCATGCGGAAGCGTATCGTAACTAGCTGCTCTACCGACAACAAGTAGTCCATCCACTTTCTGTGGGACGATACTGCGGAAAGGAATAGCGTACTGTGTCGGAGAACATACCACGTTACCGGAATCAGTTGGTGTTACACGTTGGATATCTACAGGATAAGAACCGAAGCCAATACGGTCCCATTGGTCCCCATTCGTACATACGTCAACTATGTTCATTCGGTATTCTCCCTGTATATGCCGTGTTTCACGCACATACAACTCAGAAGCAGTCCCCGCTAGCTCCACACCTGCAAATTCAGGGAACGTTTTCTGCATATAGGTAACCACATTCGGTAATTCTTGATTGGCTATATCAAAAGCATCTTGAACAGATTTCGGATTAAATGTATCTACGCCAAATATTTGCAATGAGTTCACAAGTACAGTATTATCGTTCTCTCTTCCCATGTTCAAGCCACGCATTTTAGCACGTTCTTTATTAAGAGGTGGATAATTACTCATTTCTTTATAGCCCCAAACACTAACTTCATTAACGCCAGAATTCACGTCATCGTCTCCGTTTAGACGCTTTGCCATCAGACTCCATACTTCTGGAGTTATGTTTTTAAGACGAAAAACAAGTGTAACTGCCATTCTAGACTGAGGATCACCCAAATCTTCTCGACCAAATGTAAAAGGAACACCCGCCGCAGCTGCAAAATCAGCATCTTGTGTGGCATCGATGACAGAGGCTGCTTTCACCGTTTGTTTGGTTCCATCTGACAAAGTAAGTGCTGCGCCTTGTAACTTCACATTTCCAGATCCTGATGATTCAAGAATAGGATCTATTTTTTGCATTTGCAATAAAATATCTATATTTTTCTCCGCACGAACCATGTCATAGAAAGCATTAGCAGCTGTGTTAACATCGAAGGAATCACCTTCGATTTTGCTGTACCACTCTGAGAAAAAGCCCTTGTTAAACACCTCATGTTTGCTGAGCGGATTCGTTTTGGGCGCGTAGTTCATATCAATCGTATTAAGTCCACCATGCGTCATCAAACCACCCAACATAGTCCGATTCCGCCCGTCTACGAGCAGTGTACTTAATCCATTACGAGCAGCCGAAACGGCAGCAGCAACCCCCTCAGGGTCCGTACCCACTACAATGACGTCGTATGCCTCTTTGGCTTTCTTTACTGATTTCACTTCTTGAATAGCTTGCTTTTTTAAGCTATGTTCTCCATGTGAAAGGTGTTTATACTGATAGTAGAGAGATGCTGCAGCTGCCAGCACCGCAAGTACAATCAATGTCCCCATCAACCAAAGCCATCCTTTGGATGTGGAATTGTTACGATTCGAATTTGCCATTAGGACGAAAGCACCCACCTTGTCTCCTGCTTTTCATACGGCTTACCAGATAGATATTTAATAAGCTTCTTTGGAGCAGTTGATTAATTTCTAGCCAAAAAACATCACATGTTAGTTTACCACATTTCGAACGTGTAGAGAAATATTGCGGCATTAACAAATAAAGCCGCGCATGGCTGAATGAACAGCACGCGTGGCTTTATGGTTACCGATAGGATTTTTTGGGAATGCTTTTCATCTTTTCTTGTTCGGATGTGAATTCTGCACTAATTTCTACATCAGCGAGCGCAGGTGCTTGACTCATCCGCTCAGCAAGTGTGGTATGGAGCAGTTGCTGCTCCGGTGCTGTCATGGCTCTGTGTTTGATCGATTGACGCATCTGGGTGCTCCTAACCGCTAGTATATACACATTAAGTATAACCAGTCAGCTAGTTTATTATCCTTCGGAGCAACCTATTTGCTGTCGATAACCAACGTAACAGGTCCCCAATTCGTCAAAGATACATCCATCATTTCACCAAAAGCACCTGTTTCCACGTGTATGTCTAGAGACCTTAGCAGCTCATTAAACTTATCATATAGCGGTTCTGCAAGCTCTGGTTTTGCCGCTGACATGAAATTGGGTCGTTTCCCTTTACGACAATCGCCATACAAGGTAAACTGCGAAACGGATAAGATTTGTCCTCCCGTCTCCAAGACGGAAAGATTCATTTTGCCGGTTTCATCTTCAAAAATACGCAGCCCAGCCACTTTATCCGCCAAATACTTCGCATCCTGCTCGGTGTCGTCATGGGTAATCCCGACTAGGAGCATTAACCCCTGTTCAATACGACCAATGGTTACATCTTTCACAGTTACTTCGGCACGTTTACAACGTTGAACAACTACTCTCATTACCTGTCCTAATCTCCTTAACTTTACAACATCGGTTAGCTTTGCATAATACGCTGAACGGAATAAACATCTTTGACACGTTTAATTTTCTCAACAACGGACTGCAGATGGTCTATATTTTTGATTAAAATGGTCATATGAATCGTAGCCATCTTATTCTTATCTGATCGCCCCGATACAGCGGAAATCATTGTTTTGCTTTCAGAAACAGCTTGGAGTACTTCGTTTAAAAATCCACGGCGATCATGACCTGTGATTTCAATCTCTACATTGAAATTGGATTCTACCGCTTCGGCCCAATCGACCTCAATGACCCGTTCCTCTTCCCCCATACTCGAAGGAATGTTCGTACAATCAGAACGATGCACGGACACTCCGCGTCCTCTTGTGATGTACCCAATAATCAAATCGCCAGGTACAGGATTACAGCAGCGAGCGAAACGGACAAGCAGATTGTCGACGCCTTTGACCCGGACACCGTTGGTTGGACGGCTTTTACGCTCGGATGATGCCTGCGCCTTGACCTCCTTGACCTCACTAGTAAGCTTCAGCACCTGCGCTTCTTCAGCTTCCTTACGCAGCTTCTCTGTTAACTTCGTGCATATTTGTGCAGCTGTAATACCGCCAAAACCTACGGCTGACAGCATATCTTCAATATCGCTAAAATTAAACTTCTTCGCGGCTTCAAGCATTTTATCGTCACTCATCAAAGTCGGTGGATCGATCGCTAATCGTTTGAGCTCACGCTCAATCATATCTTTCCCTTTTTCGACATTCTCTTCGCGCTTCTCTTTCTTAAACCACTGCTTGATCTTACTTCGAGCATGAGAGGATTGTGCGATTTTAATCCAATCCTGACTTGGTCCGTAAGAGTGCTTAGAAGTTAGAATTTCAATAATATCCCCTGTTTTCAACTTGTGGTCCAAGGGAACGATCCGTGAATTTACTTTAGCGCCAATTGTGCGATTGCCGACTTCAGTGTGAATCCGATAGGCAAAATCCAAAGGTACAGAACCAGCAGGAAGCTCGATAACTTCCCCTTTTGGCGTAAAGACGAAAACAAGGTCTGAGAAGAAATCCATCTTCATGGATTCCATAAACTCGGAGGCGTCATTGGTCTCGTGCTGCAGCTCCAGAATTTCACGGAACCAGCTCATTTTGTCCTCGAAAGTGCCCGAAGGTACAACAGAACCGCCTTCTTTGTAGGCCCAATGCGCAGCGATACCGAACTCTGACGTCCTATGCATCTCCCATGTGCGAATCTGCACTTCTAGCGGCTCTCCCTTAGGACCAATCACCGTTGTGTGCAAAGACTGATACATGTTCGGCTTCGGCATCGCAATATAATCCTTGAAGCGTCCTGGCATTGGTTTCCATAAGGTGTGAATAATACCTAAAGAAGCGTAGCAGTCCTTGATGCCATCGACAATAACACGAAGCGCCATGAGATCGTAAATCTCATTGAATTGCTTGCCGCGGGAGCTCATTTTTTTATAAATACTGTAAAGATGCTTAGGTCTTCCGGAAATATCTCCCTGAATGCCCATTTCATCCAGCTTTTCTTTAATGCTGTGAATAACGTCCTCAATATATTGCTCACGCTCAGTACGCTTCTTCTGCATGAGGTTAACGATCCGGTAATACTGCTGCGGATTCAAATAACGAAGAGCAATATCCTCCATTTCCCACTTAATCGTGGAAATACCGAGTCGATGCGCAATCGGACAGAAGATCTCCAGCGTTTCCTCCGCAATACGGCGCTGGCTTTCTTCGGATTGGTACTTCAATGTGCGCATATTGTGCAAACGGTCCGCCAATTTAATAAGGATAACGCGAATATCCTGCGCCATGGCAACGAACATTTTGCGGTAGTTCTCGTTCTGCTGCTCCTCTTTGGACTTGAACTTGATCCGTTCCAACTTCGTCAAGCCATCCACTAGCATCGCGCAAGTTTTCCCGAATTTATCTAGAACAGTTTCCAGTGAAACTGTTGTATCTTCAACGACATCATGCAGAAGCGCAGCAATGATGGATGTAACATCCATCTGCATGTTCACCAATATATCTGCAACAGCGAGTGGATGCAGAATATAGGGCTCACCCGATTTGCGTACTTGGCCATGATGGGCTTCATCCGCGAATTCATAGGCCTCCCGAATCCTCTGCAAATCATTCTCTTTCAGATAGGTGGCGGCCTTCTCCAGCAGCTGCTCTATACCCATGCATCTACCCATTCCCTTTAATCGATTTTTATTCATTATGCCTGCAAGGCAGGCTCCACGTCAACTGTTCGCACCATGCATTCGACAAAAAGCAGCATTTTCTCCCAATTCACTGAAGTATTTATGAATTGTTAGCTTTAATTGTATAAAAAAGAATCGAACACTAACATTCGATTCTGGGCTTTTAATTTTAATATTGAACTAAGGAAACCACGTCAATCCCATTAAACTTACTTCTACCGTCTAAGTAGGATAACTCGATCAAGAACGCAGCCCCTACAACTTCTCCGCCAAGCTGGTTAATCAGGTCGATCGATGTTTGAATCGTTCCACCTGTTGCAAGTAAATCATCTGCAATCAGTACCTTTTGACCTGGTTTAATAGCATCCTTATGCATGGCTAATTTATCCTTGCCATATTCAAGAGCATAGTCAGCCTCAATCGTCTCTCCAGGCAATTTGCCACTTTTACGAATTGGAATAAAGCCTACTCCAAGTGAATAAGCGAGCGGAGCGCCAATGACGAAGCCACGTGCTTCGGGACCCGCAATAACATCGATTTGTTTATCTTTAATTAATGCTTTCATTTGATCGATAGCTTCTCTATAAACAGGTCCGTTTTGCAATAACGTTGTGATGTCCTTGAAACGAATGCCTGGTTGTGGAAAGTCCGGGATAACGCGAATGTGTTCTTTGAAATTCATATAATTTCCTCCAAAATGTGATTTTCTTTTTTTATTTGATCGGCAATCCATTCCTCCAGCTCTTTGGCTGAGGAGTACATGACAATGGATTCAACTTCCTGGCGATGCAATCTATGTTGATACAAGCGGGATGCTGTTAGATCTCTCTTTGCCGGTGACGCATGCAGTTTAACGAAGCCGCCTTGTTTTTCAACAAATCCAAGCTCCTCAAAAACGGATAAAATAAATTGAATCATTGCAGGAGAAAGACCCGATCGTTTACTAAACGAGGTCATTAATCGTACATCCTGAACATTCAGCGATCCTTCTTTTTGCAAAGTGCCATACAGCATTTTAAACATTTCTCGGGATGGCAGGGTACTGCCGCTGTCAGGCCCTAGCTCTGCAAATACTGGATAACAGCGCATCATTCCACTGGCCTGATGAAGCACACTTTGCAAACTAGCAACGCTGCGTGGGATCGTGTACAAAATAATATCCTGCATGTTAGCAAATTCCAATTGCTTGGCTGATTCGTTACCCGGCCGTAATTGTTCACTATCTTGAACAACCCAGTAAGGCACTGATCCACCTAACTGAAACGCTGTTGAAGTGAACAAGGCTGCGTCTGCTTCGTCAAACAGAACGATAGCTGGAGTGAGTGTGCGATTACCATTCCCCGCAGCAATCGTGCTCTGAAGTACGCTAAGCTTTGTGCTCAATTGTCCTGCTCCACGCCAATCAAACAGCTGCATATGCGTTATTCGAAGATCCTGCATCATGATTTGCGGCTTCCGCACGCCGTTCCACTCGTTGATTGAAAGCTCTCCTAGTACATCTACCTTAGCGGCAGGTGCGATTAGACCAGCCAAACTCCCTTTGCCGAAGCCGACAGCTTCCACGGAGCAGCTTACTTCTTCCTTCATTTGGGACAGGGCTAGCTTAAGATGCTGTTTCTCCTTGCCCATCGTCCGGATATCGCCGAGCGATAAATCGGTGAACAAGAACCTCGGTGAAGGATTACCCATACCGAAGGGCGCAAGCTTCTCTAATTGCTCAATACTTGCAATCGGAACATCTGCCAAGCTGCACGCCGCATCGGCTTTCAGAAGTGGAATGAAATCCTGTTCCGTTAGTGCAGCAGCAAGTTCGTTCAGCTTATGAGTGAATGCTTCCAAATGACTGCTATTCAAACTCATACCTGCAGCCGCTTGATGGCCACCGTAGTGGTCGAGCATCTCATCACAAGCCGTCAAAGCTTTGTGTAAATCAAAGCCAGCAATCGAGCGAGCAGAACCTTTGGCCATACCCGTCTGTGGATCTATGCTTAGCACTAAGGTCGGACGGTAAAATTTCTCTACAATCTTGGATGCAACAATACCGACAACACCGACGTTCCATTGTTCCTTAGCAACAACTATCACTTTATCTAAACCTTGGGCTTGCTGCTGTTCGGCTAGAACAAAAGCTTCTTTCACCATGTCTTCTACAATAAGCTGACGTTCTTTATTCAGCATATCCAGTTCAAAGGCAATTTGCTCCGCTTCTTTCTCATCCAATGTTGTGAGCAGCTTCACGGCTATATCTGCAGCTTCTAATCGGCCGCTTGCATTAATTCTCGGTGCTAGCGAGAAACCAATATGAGATGCCGTCACTTCCTTATTTTCAATACCGGATACACCAATGAGTGAACGAAATCCTGCATAAGTAGAATCCTGCATTCGCAGCAGCCCCTGCTTTACGATTAAACGATTCTCCCCCGTGAGAGGCATTAAATCAGCAACCGTACCTAGCGCTGCAAACTCCAGCAGTTCTTCAGGCAATCGATCAAGTATTGCATGGGCCAACTTAAAAGCAACGCCAACGCCTGCAAGATGCTTATAAGGGTATGGGCAACCTGGCTTCTTCGGATTTATGACGGCTAAAGCTTGAGGCAGTATCTCAGGAGGCTCATGATGATCCGTTACGATAACATCTAGGCCTAATTCCTGACAATAGGCTATCTCTTGAACGGCACTAATGCCTGTGTCAACGGTGATTAATAGCATGACGCCTTGTTCTTTGGCTAATTCAATCGCAGAGCGATTCAGCCCATAGCCTTCTCGAATGCGATGAGGGATATACGTATCGAAACGAGCGCCTAGGCCTTTTAACAAATGGGCCATCAATGAGGTGCTGCTTACACCATCTGCATCGTAATCACCATATACACGTATTAATTCATCATTCTGAATAGCTTTTCGGATGCGTTCTACAGCTGGGAGCATCCCGTCAAGCAGATACGGGTCAAAATAATAGTGGACTCCGCCATGCAAGAATTGTTCAGCATCTGGCACGGTGCGTATATCTCGAAGAACAAGCATCCTGGCAACGAGCGGGTCTATCTGCAGCTCGCGTACAAATGATTCAACGAGCATTTCATCCGCATTTCCTATGCTCCATCTTGCCTTCGGTGCTAGCACTCGGGGTGTCCTCCTTAGAGTTTTGCTGTGCAAAACTTTCTACGTAAGCATAGTCTTAGAGTTTTCCGTATGGAAAACTTTCTTCGTAAGCATAGTTTTTGCGCATATTTAGTGAATAACGGATGGAAATTCATTTAACTCGGTATCCGTATTATTTTTGTAAGGATATCCTGCATCATAGGGGTTTACTTGAACAAAAACATCGGAAACATGATGGAATCGTTTCATCAACTGCTGTTTGATCTTTTTGGAGACTTCATGACCTTCCCATACAGATACCCTTGGATTCACGCTTATTTTGATATCGACAACGACATAATGGCCATGTTCCCTTGCCTGCAAGTCATCGACGGTTATTACACCTTTTATCATCTGTACGGCAGCAATCAATTCAGCGGCATCTTCCTGCAGCAGAACATAATCCATTTTCGTATGTAAAGCTTCCTTAAGTAACGAATACCCCATCTTCAGTACCATTAGAGATATAAATAATCCCGCAAGTGAATCCAAATAATAAAGAAAAGATATGTTTAGGTAATTGCCTATTAAAGCACCTAGCACACCAATAAGAGCTACAATAGAAGAGTATATATCGGAACGATGTCCCCAGCTATTAGCAATTAATTCCTGAGATCCTAAACGCTTGCCTTTCCTGTATGTATATTGAAACATAATCTCTTTCACCAAGAGCGAAATCCCAATTGCAACCAGAGCGTACACCTTAGGAGCATGCTCGACGTCAACCCATATGGATTTGATGGTAGAGATTCCCAGTTCAACACCTAAGACTAGAATAACAATCGACATTAAAATAGATGTGATAGATATCTTCTTATCATGACGATTGGGGTAAGCTTCTTGAGGCGCCCCTTCTTCGGTTCTTTGTTTAATTAATGCTGAAGATGAACTTACTGCCTCAGATGCTGAATGTACCGCGTCAGCGAGAAGTGCTTTACTCTGCGACATAAACCCAATAATAACATTGAGACAGGCAAGAGCAATATTGCCAGCAATACCTACCCAGACAGTGAGTTCTGTCTTTTGAAAACGCTCGTCATTCACGTGGACACTCCCCCTGAACGGATACAAAGGCCGCGCAACATTCACGCGGCCGGTTATTATGGTTATTACGCTGCAGCTTTCTTTTTAGAACTACGCAAAGATTTTCTTTTCAATAAATACCAGAGTGAACATGCAATGAAAATAGACGAATAAGCTCCACTTGTTAAACCGATTAATTTCGCAAGTGCGAAAAGTTTAATGGACTCACTACCGAAAATATACAAACACCCTGCGGCTAACAATACCACTAATACAGTATTGATATTACGCGCCATCGTTTGCCAGATACTATCGTTGACCAATGCAACGAGATCTTCGTCCGTTTTGAGTTTTGCAAATCGCAGATTTTCACGAATACGGTCAAAAATAACGATTTTATCATTGATGGAATAACCGATCGTGGTCAAAACTGCCGCTAGGAACGGTAAGTTCACTTCAAAGCGGAAAATCGCAAACATAGCGATAACCATGAAAGCATCATGTAGTATGGCAATAATCGCTGCTACGGCAAAGCGCCATTCGAAACGAATACTTACATACAAACAAATCAACACGCTGGAAATGGCAACGGCATATACCGCTTTAAGCAACAATTCCTTCGCTAATTGTGGATCAACTGTGTTGATTTCTTTGGAAACCTCAGTACCATAAGCGGTTGCGAACGCTTTTTGGATCTTATTTACTGTATCATCATTCAGAACATCATCGAATCGAATGGAGACACGGTCACTATTATTACCGCCGATTGTTGGATCCGCAAAGTTCGATTTTAAATCGCCATTCGTTGTAAGAGTATGCAAGATCTCTTCAACCTTGACCTTGTCTAATTGTTTGCCAACGACAAGATCAATATTGGTCCCTGCTTTAAAATCAACACCGAAGTTCATGCCAGAGAACAGCATAACGGCTAGTCCAATAACAAGTAGAGCAATTGAAACGACAAAAAATTTATTGCGGTTTCTTACAAAATCAAACTTTTTCTTAGAGTCCACGAATGTCTGCCTCCTTCACACCGAAATAACTTGGCTTTTTCAGCAAGTTGCCCCGTATGATAAGATGCAGCAGCCATCTGGAGAACAATACGTTCGTTAAGATACTGATAATAATACTCATCATCGTAATAACCGCGAATCCGCGAATTGCGCCGTTTCCGACGTAGTACAGAACGATACCAGCAATCAAATTCGTTACGTTAGCATCCATAATTGTACGGAAAGAGTGTTTCGAACCTGATTTCAAAGATGAAAGAATGCTCTTGCCGGCACGTATTTCCTCACGGATTCTTTCATAAGTAATAATGTTCGCATCGACCGCCATACCTGCTCCCAAGACGAGGGCCGCAATACCTGGCAGCGTTAATGTTGCATTCATAAAGTCGAATATTGCCAATAGTACCCATACATAAGTAATCAGCGTAAAGGCAGCCACAAGGCCCGGTGCACGGTAATACAGTACCATGAAGATGAAGATTAAGATCGAAGCAATCAAACCAGCTCTAGCCGTTTGGTGCAGCGATGCACTACCTAAAGTGGCATCCACACGCTGAATATATTTCTCTGTTAATTTCAATGGCATCGCACCCAAGTTAATCATCTTGGCTACATTCGTTGCTTCTGTTACACTCGTTTGTGTAATAATCGCCGAATCACTGTCAATGGGAAAATTAACAGATGCTGTCGACTTCACTTCATCATCCAAATAAATGGATAATGTACTGCCAGTAAGCTTGGTCGTTACTTCTTTAAATTTCTCTCTGCTTTTCATCTTGATTTCGACAATCGGTTGCTTCGTATTCGGATCGTAGCTTAATTTAGCCGCATTTTCCACGAAATCCGTTCCGTTCATATAAACCGTTCCATCCGGACCTCTAAAGGTAAGAACGGAAGGCTTAGACATTAAGCCTCTAACTTCTTCTTCATTTTTCACACCCGCAAGACGTACACGAATGCGATCCGATCCTTCCGGATAAACCTCAGGTTCGGCTACACCAAGTTTGTCAGCTCGTTTCGCAAGACTCTCTGCTGCTTGCGTAAGCGTTTCCTTCGTCAATGGTGCACCAGCTGCCAAAGGCTCTGCGGTGTACAAAATTTCAAACCCGCCTTTTAAATCCAATCCAAGCTTAATTCGTTCTACAAGACTAGGGCTTGTTGCTCCGATCGCTCCGAGAACAATAACAACCGTTAGAAAAAAGAACGATATTCTTTTCCAATCCACCATCTCTTGCTTGTCTCCCTTCCATACTCAATATGCCTATTATACTCAGGTCTGAAAATCGAGTCAATTTAAGTCGTTTCACGTAAAAATAAGCCCATTCTTAGAATTGGGCTCCTCTATACATGCTAATCGTCATCCAGTTCATGAACGCCGTTGATTTAAGCGACAAAATGTCATTTACGATTTGATGAAGCGAAGGGACACCCGTTTTGCGGTATTTGTCGCTAACGCAATCCCATATATCTTTACCACTCACGTGTTCGTAGCCAAGCATAATAAATTCTTCAACTTTGCTTAAACATAAGCTTTCGATAACCTCATTAAGTTCCAGATCGGTAAGGGAAACCCCTTCTTCCTCAGAGTCAATGGATGCTGTCTCGCTAGCCTCTACCTGTTCATTCTTCTTGTCCTCAGGATGATGAGGTACTTGATCGTTATCTTCTCCGTTCATTGGGAGAACCTCCTAAGGTGTGATTTACCTTTACTCATTAGAATAATTCGATGTTCATCCACCATTTTCCTGCCAAACTGTGACCTGTCCACAAAATGTTAGCATGAGCTTGGCCAACCCTCGCATAGTCATAGAATATGACACGTATCGGAAGAGGGAATGGCAGTGACTAAGCAGTCGTTTATTAGAGGCACGATGATCCTGTTAGCCGCAGGCATTTTGAACCGTATTCTTGGCTTTATACCTAGGATTACTTTACCGCGTGTCATCGGTGCTGAAGGTATCGGTATTTATCATATGGGTTGGCCATTCTTGTCCGTCATCTTAACCATTATAACAGGCGGGATACCTGTCGCGATTGCCAAGTTGATAGCAGAAGCAGAGGCTGAACACAACGAAACGAGAATCCGCAGCATTCTAAAAATTTCATTAGCTATTACGATCTGTCTCAGTATCGTATTTACGAGCGCTTGTGTCGTAGGAGCTTCGTGGATTACATCTCATTTATTAACTGACTCACGAGTTTACTACACATTCCTGTGTATGAGTCCAATGATCCCGATCATCGGTATCTCCGCTGTCTATCGCGGCTATTTCCAGGGAAGACAGAATATGATTCCTACCGCTACTTCTCAAATTATGGAGACACTCATCCGTATTGTCATGGTTCTCGTTTGTTCGTATGTAATGATCCCTTATGGGATCGAATATGCAGCAGCTGGTGCCATGATGGGGGTCCTAGCGGGGGAAATTGGCGGCCTAGTTGTCTTAGCCATCCATTTTAAGTTCGACAAGAAAACATCTCCTAAAGCTCCTATCGCGCAAATTGGCACGAATAAAACGAATGGCCGACTTTCTAATTTTCGTAGAATCATGCGAATTTCTATCCCTATAACAGGAAGTAAATTGATTGGGGCAAGCTCCTACCTGTTCGAATCCATTCTCATTGCACAAAGTCTAGCGATAGCGGGTATTTCAACTTCATTGGCAACAGCCCAATACGGCGCCTTACAAGGGATGATTATCCCCATTATACTTCTGCCTAGCGCACTTACGATGTCATTGTCGGTCTCGCTCGTTCCCTCCTTAAGCGAAGCAGCCGCCCGCAAAGATATCAAAACCATTCACATGCGGCTGCATCAATCCTTGAAGTTGGCTTTAGTAACCGGCGCTCCATTTGCTGTCCTTATGTTCGTTCTTGCTGAACCAATCTGTACATACATGTACAATCAACCTGATGTAGGGGTCATGCTGAAAATGATGGCTCCTATCGCCATATTTATTTATTTTCAAGCTCCGTTACAGTCCGCCTTGCAGGCTTTGAACAAGCCAGGAGCCGCTTTAATCAACACGTTGATTGGCTCATCTGTTAAGCTTATTCTCATATATTGGCTAGCCAGCAAACCTGAAATGGGTATTCACGGAGCTGTTTTCGCCATCAATGTGAACATCGTCTTGGTAACGCTTCTGCATTGGAATAGTGTTGTACGCTTGTTGAAATTCCGCATGGAAGGCAGTGACTTCGGTAAAATCGGGGCGGCTATGGCGCTTTCCGGGCTTTGCAGCTATTTCGTCATGTATACGTCTTGGACTTCAACCGATTGGCTTCGTTTTGCAACCTCTTTTCTAATAGGATTTATTGTATATTTATTGTTCATCACTGTATTTCGTCTGATTAGCTTAAAAGATATAACCCGGCTTATGAACATGGGCAAAAAAATCATACGCTGATGAGCAGCTTATCTTTTACGATCCAAAAACATTCGCCCTCTATGATCAATAGAGCAATAAAACACTTCTTTAAAATCACGGGCTCCTTTAACTTGGAGTTGATTTTTCAACCAAAATCTGGTTTTTCCTATTTTCTCCAAATTCTCGTCCTGCACTTTACCATCCATAATGAGAGGCAGCGGAAGTCCTTCATAGCGAATCGTGCCCTTCACTCCATCATTCACATCGGCTGTCTCTTTTACTTCTCTCTCGACTACACTTAATTTCCCCGAAGGTTCTAACACTGCGAACTCCACGTCTGCTACATTCATAATCTTATTTTGTCTTAGCTGCAGCATCAGATCATCTAAATTATATCGATGCTTCTTCATTTCCTCTCGGTCAATCATTCCCTTGTGGATCAAGACACTCGGTTTTCCGTCAAACAGAATTCGAACGGTTCTACTTTTTAGCGTAATAAACGCAATGATGATTTGGATGAGTACCAGCGTTGCCATCGGGACAAGCCCATCCATGAGTGGTTTGTTGGAATCCTCAAGAACAAAGACCGCAATTTCTGCAATCATAATCGAGATCACAAGATCAAACAGCGAAAGTTTACCAATTTCACGTTTCCCCATGATCCTTAACATGAGAAAAACGACAAAGTAGATCAGCACGGTACGTAAAAAAATGGTCAGAATATCCATTGTTAGCCTCCCCTGATCTAAGCTCTTGCTTCTCGGAGTTCAATGGTATTCTGACCGCTCATGCACTTCATCATGCAGAATTTACGTATTCAATTGTTGGCAATTCCTACAGAAATAACTTGAAATAAATTGTAGCTGTTATGAATAAAAGCAGGGAAATCGGAGCGGCCACGATCATATATCCACGCTGAGTTAGCCCTCCCCCCTCCTGATCAGAAAGAGCGGCCGCATACATGCTAGTCATAGAACTTAGAAGAGTTACCCCGCTGCCAATGGCAGTTCCAACGATTAACGACCACCATAATGAAGAAACGGATGAGATACCGGCTGCACTTGGCAGCATACTCCCCATGCGCTCTACGACTGGAATCATGGCAGCAGTGTAAGGAATGTAATCCATCATGGCAGAGCCAAAGCCAGTAAGCCACAATAGAAGAATGGATAAGAAAGGGATGTTTCCTTGACTGATTTCTAAACCTCTCACTGCAATAAATCCGGTAATTCCGGCATACGTTAAACCACCGATCATGATGAATAATCCAAAGAAAAATAGCAATTGTGTTTCTCTCAAGCCTTGCCATATGGAAAGATAGTCTCTTCGTTTAAAAAGTTGGATTAGTTCTTTGTAGTTTAATGCCAATAAGGTCACTGCCCCACATGCAGCAATATACGAGGCATTCCACCCTAGAACGCCTTGAAGCAACAATGCCAACAATGTAAGTCCGGTGATTAAACAGCTCCCTGTAAGAAATACTCGATCTGAAGCTAAATAGGATGCGGGTTGTAAAGTAAGCAGCTCTCTTTTATACGATTCTGCTACAATCATTTTCTTCCCGTAAATTAACCATATCACGAGATATACGATGGCTAGCAAGATGATTACAAGAGGCCCAAGCTTTATTAGCATCTCCCCATTTGATATGTTTTCTGCAGCTCCAATCATTCGGTTAGGCAAATTCCCCATGAGCGTTGCAGCTCCGCCTATATTCACGGATAAGAGAATGCTAATCAGAAAAGGAACTGCAGATAATTTCATCATTTTCGTCGTCTTCAGCAAGATGGGTACTAGTACAACTATAGCTAGCAAACCGCCCAAAAGCGCTGATATTATCGCTGAAAGGACTGACAAACTAAGTAGAACCGAAATAGGCTTTAATCGAAACTTTCGTAGGATATGACTTGCCGTATAATCGATAATTCCTGCTTTCTGGAAAATACCAGAAATAACAAATAAGCTTGTGATAAGTAAAAGAACATGCCAGTTCGCGTAACTTGTAACTGCCTTGCCAAGAGGAACAATCCCCAACATTATCATCAGAAGGGCTCCACCTAATGCTGTATACATCCGATCCCATTTCTCAATCAAGATACACACATAAGCCGCGGCAAAAATGATCAAGGCAACGATAGCTTGCCATAAAGCTGGACCTTGAGAAAATTCCGTCATAATTATCCCCTTCCCTTTGAACAGTCTGTACTAATTCTATGTGCTTGGCCATACAATGATGTTAATGAAACGAACGAATATACGAAAGGATTGGTGGCCTGTGAACCCTATGAAAACGGTCAGTCAGGTTCGAATAACGTCTCCTTTATTTTCCGGACTTGTTTATTCATTATGTATGATGACAATTGGAACAATAGTGACGTCATTATTTCTTCTTTTAACCATCACACAAGAAAGCTCTCTGCATATGTTAACTACGATTATCCATGCAGTTTCTCTATTTATTGGAGGCTGGGTTTCAGGCAAAAGAGCTGGAAACCGCGGCTGGTATCACGGGGGTATTGTTGGGTTTGTCTATTTTATCCTCATTTTTTTGGTTGGATTTCTTGCTTTCGATGCAGGTTTGAATCTTCAATCCCTTCAATTGCTTAGCATTCTTTTCGTGTCAGGAGCATTGGGCGGAATACTCGGCGTTAACACGCAAAAATAAGACGTTTCCGTGAAGATATCACTTTCCCCCTTAGATTGTGGTATAATATCATAGTTATTGCCGCAAATAATTTCCAATATTAGGGGGAAAACACCATGAGCCCTTTTCATTCTATGACACATGCAACGGTCTATATAGTAATTACTGTTTTAATTTTTCTGATCGCTGCAACCCGTAAAAGTCCATTTAACATTGCTGGAAGTTTTGTTCAAGAAATATTTACTTCTCGTAAGTATCTCCTTCACTTTGTGGCACTGATTACGATCCTATTTTTTAATAAAGTCGAGATGTGGGTTGAAAAAGGGATCGATATCAAAACCGATTTTACCAAGTCGATCTACGGCATTGAAGGCAACTTTGTTTCAGCCATTCAGCACTTTTTCCATAATGATACATTGACTTTAGTTATCAGTTATTTTTATGTGGTCGTTTTTCCTGCTGTAATGATAACATCGATTGCACTTTATACGTACCAGAAAAATTATAGACTCTTTTACGCCATTTGTTACGCACTCATGTTTAACTATATGATCGCCATTCCATTCTATCTGTTTTTCCCAGTTAACGAAGTTTGGTCGTTTCATCCTAATGTTAAGCTTCTGATACTAGATGTGTTCCCAACCTTTGAGCAAGATTATCGGCCACTTTCTGGACTTGATAATTGTTTTCCAAGCTTACATACATCGATCTCGGTTTCGATGGCTGTAATCGCAGTGAAAAGCCGCAGTACGTTTTGGAAAATATTCGTGCCCTGCTCTTCGGCCTTCATCATCTTCACGATCTTTTATCTGGGTATCCACTGGTTATCAGACATGTGTGCAGGTGTTGTGCTTGGTGTCGTAGCAGCCAGAGTGGGATTACGCATTTCCGATGGCCGTCTCGTTCTTGGCGAGCAAGCTCTGCTGAAACGGCTAAAGAATAATGAACTATAATAACTTTATATCCTTGTAGAAAACCAAATAAAAAGCGAGAACCTGATTGAAGGATCTCGCTTTTTTATTTTATTCTTTTGCTGTTGTTTTGGAAACAGCATTAACGGCGGAACGGTCAAACGTCATTTTCGTAGCATCATTAACACGAAGTACACAAATGTCATCGGTGATTTCCATAATCGTTCCGTGTAACCCACCAATCGTAACGACCTTATCCCCTTTTTTCAATCCACCAAGCATTTGACTGCGTGTTTTCTGTCTTTTTTGTTGTGGACGAATAAGTAAGAAGTAAAGAACGACAAACATGAGCACTAAAGGCCCGTATGTATACAAATACCCAACTGCACCAGTATTCGCTGCAGCGTCTGCTGATAATAACATAGGTATCCTCCTTTCTTAAAATCCTCTTTCATTATCATTCAGCCCATATGCAGCAAAGAATTCATCGCGGAAATCAAGCAATCGATCTTCCTGAATGGCTCCTCTTACATCACGCATGAGCTGTAGTAGAAAGTGAAGGTTATGAATCGTTGTTAAGCGAATCCCGAACGTTTCGTCCGCTTTAATCAAGTGGCGAATATAAGCTCTGCTATAGTTCTTGCAGGTATAGCACGAACATTTAGGATCCAGCGGACCAAAGTCGGTCGCATGCTTAGCATTACGAATAACAAGACGGCCTTCGCTAGTCATACATGTCCCATTCCTAGCTATCCTTGTTGGTAGTACGCAATCGAACATATCGATACCGCGGATAGAGCCTTCAATTAAAGCATCTGGCGAACCTACACCCATCAAATAGCGAGGTTTATTCGCAGGCATAAGAGGTGTTGTGTAATCCAGCACTTCATACATTAAATGCTTAGGCTCTCCAACACTCAGTCCACCAATAGCATACCCCGGGAAATCCATGGAAGTCAACTGCTCAGCACTCAACCTCCGAAGATCTTCATGCATGCCGCCTTGAATGATGGCGAACAATCCTTGATCATTCGGTCTGCTATGACTTTGCAGACATCGCTCGGCCCACCGCGTCGTACGCTCAAGTGATTTCTTCACATATTCATACTCTGCCGGAAAAGGCGGACATTCATCAAAAGCCATCATAATATCAGAACCAAGTGCATTCTGAATCTCCATGGCTTTCTCTGGGGAAAGAAACAGCTTGTCCCCGTTCAAGTGGGACTTAAACTGTACGCCTTCTTCCGTAATCTTACGCATGTTACTAAGACTGAATACTTGAAACCCGCCGCTGTCTGTCAAAATAGGTCGGTCCCAATTCATGAATTTGTGCAAACCGCCAGCAGCTTTCACAATATCATGACCCGGTCTGATAAAGAGATGATAAGTATTACTTAAAATAATATGAGCATCCATTGTCTTCAATTCCTCAGGGCTCATCGTTTTTACCGTTGCCTGTGTGCCAACTGGCATGAAGGCTGGCGTTTCAATGACTCCGTGAGGGGTGTGAACACGTCCAAGACGTGCTCCGGATTGTTTACATGTTTTGATTGGTTCGTACGTAACTGCTGCTGCCAATACATCCACTTCCTATTCTAAGCGTCTTTCTGACTACTGATCTTAGTAAATTAACATAGCATCTCCAAAACTAAAAAAGCGATATTGCTCTCGAACAGCTTCTTCATAAGCTTGCAACACTTTCGTTCGCCCAGCCATTGCGCTAATGAGCATAAGCAGGGTTGACTTAGGTAAGTGGAAATTGGTTAACAAAGCATCCACCACACCGAACGTATATCCCGGATAAATAAAAATTGAAGTCCAGCCCTGTGAAGGTTGAATAACTAATTGTTCATCAGTCTCATTACCTGCTTGCTTACGGCTTAAGCCAGCTGCCGTTTCTAACGTGCGCGCGGATGTAGTCCCTACGGCAATCACACGCTTACCATTCATTTTGGTTTCGTTAATTAGTGCTGCCGTTTCTGCTGACAGCATATAATACTCCTCATGCATTTGGTGTTCTTCAATGGTGTCCACAGATACAGGACGGAAAGTCCCGAGCCCGACATGCAAGGTGACAAATGCAAGACGAACACCCTTAGCTTGAAGTTTATCCAAGTAGGCTTCGGTAAAGTGCAGCCCTGCCGTTGGTGCGGCAGCTGAGCCTTCATGCTTTGCGTATACCGTTTGATAGCGTTCTCGCTCGGACAACTGCTCCTTAATATAAGGAGGAAGCGGCATTTCGCCCAATCGATCTAGAATCTCATTGAAAATGCCTGTATAACTAAATTGGAGCACTCGACCACCCATATCTCCAACTTCCACAACTTCCGCCGTTAACAAGGGTTTTTCTCCATTGGTTGAGTTGGCGTTCACGCCGAAAACCGCCACAGCCCCTAATTGCATGCGTTTTCCAGGCTTTACCAAGGCTTCCCAGCGATCCTCGCCAAGGGGCTTCAGGAGCAAAATCTCCACTTTGGCGCCGGTGTCTTTCTTCGCACCAAAAAGCCGTGCTGGAATGACTCGTGTGTCATTCATCACGAGCAAATCCCCGGCTTCTACATAATCAATAAGCTGTTCAAAAGTCCGGTGACTTATCTCACCTGATTGTTTGTTCAGTGTAAGAAGTCTAGACGCCGTGCGATCAAGCAGCGGCGTCTGGGCAATCAATGATTCAGGTAGCTCAAAATCGAAAGCTTGTACATCCATATTATGTATTCATTCCTTAGTTATGTTGACTCCAGCATAATAAGACTGAAGTATTTTCTTATAATCGTAGCCTAATTCGGCATAACCTCTTGCACCCCATTGAGACATGCCAAGTCCGTGTCCAAAGCCTGTTCCACGGAAAATGAACTGATTGCCTTGACCTGACGTTTGTGGATTAGGAGGGATCACAGGGGTTACTGACGGAGACGTCGGTTTCGACTGTCCTGCTGTGCCTAAAGCCGTTAAATCGGTTATCTTCAAAGCTGTAGGCTGTGATTGACCACCAGACAGCACATAGACCGAATCAGAGCCAGCACTACTTGTCTCACTACTTCCTGCACCAGCAATCGCTAGGCCAATAGGATCTGGGGTATTACCAGTATAACTTCCTGCTTGTACAATTTCAAACCGGGTGCTGGGTAATCCCCCAAGTGCCGAACGTAAGGCATCGGGATAAGGCACCTTCACCACAACTCCATTCGCTTTAAGTTCGGTTACCCTCCCTGAAGGTCCTCGCTTCGATATTTCAAGTGATTGCAGATCTCCGCTTACATTTACATTGGCTGCCGCTAATTTACTTTTAATCTCATTACCAGTGTAAGGACCTCTAATCCAAGAATAGGCATTCGATTCTTTTTCTTGGCCCAACACTAATACTTTCTCTTTATTGGAAAGCTGAGCGATCGAAGGATTAGCTGCATTATCTACATAAGGTGCCGTACGGACATTTACACCTTGTTCCGTGGCCTCGTAGTAAGAAGCGCCCTCTTTGCCCTTCTGACCACTGTCTTTGAGGTACATGCTGTGTACGTAGCCCGTTCGACCATCGGTTAACTGAATGCGATACCAGATGGCCTTCCCTTTTTCTGCACCATCATCTGGACTTGGTACACTACGCAAATATGTTAATGGATTCCCCCATACTTCAGAGGGATCCGCAGTCATCCCGCCTGAATTCGAAGAAAATACAGGTGAAATCAGTCCATTTTTATCTGATAATACTTCGTCTTTCGTTGCATCAACAGCTTGTATTCCCGCAGTAAATTCCCTTTGTATCCCATAGTAAACCTGATCTAACGTTGTATCCGTAACTTGTGCTATCTCATACTTATTCCCCTGTTTGATTGCAAAAGTACGGGCAGCTACAGCTTGTGCCTTCAACGCCTCTGTTGGCCAACCAGAACTAAGCTCAGAGCCTACGACAGCATATAAATATTGCTCCATCGGCACTTCATTCACTAAAGCTAACTTACCATGATATGTACTTATCTCCATGTCTCCACGGTAACTGAGGTTAGCCCGCTCCTTGATTGCAATTCCCTGACTCTTAGGATGGATAACCGTTTTTTGATCACCTGCTGCCGCGGCATAATGAGATACAGAAGCGGAGCCATTCGAGGAAGCCGTTACATCCGATCTGCGTATTAAATAGGATGATTTCGTATTCACGGTTTGTAAAAGCAAGTTGGGAGCTGCGCGTAACGCAGCCTGTTTTACTGCTTCTAACTGTCCTGTAGTAGCTTCATTACCTACCCATACGCTATAGGTTAGTTTACCTGCCGCATCTTCTTGCAGCGCAATATCTGCATCGAGTCCCGCTTGGTTAAATACAAGCAACTGCTGCAAAGCAGCCGCCTCATCCGCATACGTACCCGCACTCCAATGCAGTGGACCTTTAAATACAGGAGGAGCTGATTTCGTTAATGCCGAAACGGTTGTATCTTTGAGCGCTTGCGCCGCAGCACCCTCGGCTTCTTCCTTAGAGGCGAAGCTGCCGTAATAAACTTGGTACACGGTTCTGCCTTGTTTCACTCTACTTAACACATAGCTATCTTCTGGCATCACAGCTAATTTAGCATATAAGGCTTTGGCTGCTATGTAGTCTATCGTTTCGAGCATAATTACACTATACTGATCAATCGATATTCGAATTGAAGCATCCGGAATCGACGCCCACGGTTTAGCAGCAGTACCGGCTGAATTACGTACAGCAATATCCAGACCGCCAGATGCAGTAAGGGTAACTACAGGTTCTACTTTCTTATATTTGGTTGAATCTATCAAAAGTGCAACACGAATCTGATCCAAATGTTTGATCCCCTCTGCATTTGCATGGGGCACCAGCGAAGAGAATGTTCCAAAGGTCAAAGCAGCCGTCGTTATTAAAGCTATTCTCTTAGGGGTAAGCAGCTTATTTCTCCAATTCATTCGACACAATTTCCTTTCTTTTGCAGCATTCTACTAAATTAGACTCTAGAAATTGGAAGAAGTTTTGGTTGATAGAATTTTACATAGGCAAAAACATCGTCGATTCATTGCTGCTTCACATGTAACATTGCAAAATTAACAATAATTTCTCTAGTAAATTGCTTGTTGAAGCTGAGGCTGGCTCTTAGAAGTTGTACTTTAGGGGCAATTTCATAAAGAAACTTCAGGACCTCGATTGTTGAGAAAGTGCAACAATTCGTTCGAATTCCCCCCATACTCCTCCTAATGTTGTAAAAAATACAACAATTTCCACTGCTGAAGACCAAATGGGCAGATGTGGCCTTAAACTGTTGTACTTAGTACAACAATCGCTTAGTAAAACCATTTAAAGCCCTAAATTGTTGCAGAAAGTACAACATCGCTATAAATTGTGCTCGAGCCAGAGATTCCCTCACTTACACCTTCAATTTGGAGAAAGTTCAACAAGCTTTCTTGTACAAGCTAAGCTCGACTGAGGCAAAGAAACTTTCTTGTATCGCTAAGCTCGACTAAAACTAAGAAACTTTCTTGCTCAGTAAGCTTGACGGAAATAAACACTCTCTAGCGCCGCACAACTTGACTTGAAACAAAAAAAATCTTTTGCCCGCCTTTCAGCAGCGGCAAAAGATCACGAATTACCGTTGTTCCGGCACCGGTAACCCTAAATGATGATAGGCCTGAGGCGTTACCATCCGGCCTCTAGGGGTACGCTGCAAGAATCCAATTTGCAGCAAATAAGGCTCGTAGACGTCTTCGATCGTCTGACTCTCTTCGCCAATAGTTGCGGCAATCGTTTCGAGCCCAACTGGGCCGCCCTGGAAGTTTTGAATGATGGCGCGCAGCATCTTATGATCAATCTCATCAAGCCCAAGGTCATCGACCTGTATGAGCTTGAGTGCCTCTTTGGCGATGTCCAGCGTGATAATGCCATCGCCCTTCACTTGCGCGAAGTCGCGCACCCGCTTCAGCAAGCGGTTCGCGATTCGCGGCGTTCCCCGCGAGCGCATGCCGATCTCGCGCGCAGCTTCACCGACGATGCCGACCTGTAGGATGTCGGCCGTTCGGCTGACGATGTAGGTGAGCTCCTCCACCGTATAAAACTCCAGCCGACTGACGACCCCAAAACGGTCGCGCAGCGGCGCAGAAAGCAATCCGACGCGTGTCGTCGCGCCGATCAAGGTAAACGCCGGCAAGTCTAGACGCACCGAGCGTGCACTCGGCCCCTTGCCGATGATAATATCAAGGGCAAAGTCCTCCATCGCCGGATAAAGCACCTCTTCCACCGTACGGTGGAGGCGGTGAATTTCGTCGATGAAAAGCACATCGCCCTCCTGCAAATTCGTCAGGATGGCAGCTAAATCCCCCGGCCGCTCGATCGCAGGGCCGGAGGTCGTTCTTATATTCACGCCAAGCTCGTTGGCGATGATGTTCGACAGCGTCGTTTTGCCAAGGCCAGGCGGCCCATACAGCAGCACATGATCAAGCGCTTCCTTACGCATCTTGGCAGCTTCAATATAGATCTTGAGGTTCTCCTTCGCCTGCTTCTGGCCGATATATTCGGCCAAATAACGAGGACGTAGGCTGTACTCAATCGTGTTGTCCTCCATCATTAAATTAGCCGATATAATCCGGTCATTGTCCATGTTGATCCTCCTAAGAGTTTTGCTTTAGCAAAACTGACTTCGTAAGCATTGGCTAAGTCATACCCAATCCTATTCAACTACATCGTATACAAAGCTTGCAGCGCAAGCTTCATCAACACATCAACAGAATCAGACGGATTCGCTTTGGGCTTCACTTGCAACCAAGCACGATCAGCTTCAGCTTCCGTGTAGCCAAGCGTCATCAACGCTTCCTTCGCTTCGCTCCAGGCATGACCGCCATCGCTCAGCTGCGCCGATCCAACCACGCTTAAAGCTACCGCAGCTTCCGGACTTGAGAAGCTCACCGAACCCAATTTGTCTTTCAGATCCAAGATAATCCGCTGTGCTGTTTTCTTTCCGATGCCTGGGAGCTTTGTCAAGAACGCTAGATTCTCCTGGCTAATTGCTAGAATAACAGCCTCTGGTCTTCCGCCCGCAGCAAGAATGCCCAGCGCAACCTTTGGCCCAATTCCCGACACATCGAGCAATAAACGAAACAAGGACTGCTCATCCCGTGACATAAAGCCGAATAGCAAATGAGCATCTTCACGTACATGATAATGAATGAACATCGTGACAGCTTCATCTTCCTTATGCGGCAGCGCATAGGGATTCGGACAAAACACACGATAACCTACGCCATTTACATCCAGCACCGCATAGTCGCTCTCGCGTGCAGCAACTTTCCCTCTTAAGAAATCTATCATCTTTTCCTGACCTCATTTATCCTAGATTGCAAAGCAGAAGAATGGGCATGGCAAATAGCAATAGCAAGCGCATCGGCTACATCATCAGGCTTAGGCACTTGGGACAGTTTTAGTAATATTTTGACCATTTCCTGTACTTGGTGTTTCTCAGCCTTCCCGTAGCCAACAACGGATTGTTTAACTTGAAGCGGAGTATATTCAGCTATCGACAACCCAGCCTGAACACCCGCAAGAATCATGACACCCCGCGCTTGTCCTACTGTAAATGCCGTCGTTACATTCCGATTAAAGAACAATTTCTCTATCGACATCGCGTCCGGTTTATACTTCTCTATTAATTGCGTCGTAGCATCATAGACATCTTTCAGCCTGATCCCAGGATCCGTGTGTGCTTCGGTTTGAATTGAACCATACTGCACAGGAATGAGCTTACTTCCGATCTTATCAATAAAGCCAAAACCAACTATCGCGATCCCCGGATCAATACCCAGAATACGCACTGCAATTCTCTCCCATCTTTAAAAAAGCGAACATATGTAGTCATTTCATTATAGCAGATAACAAAAAAAAGAGATAGACTCAGGAATCTCCCGATCTACCTCTTCATCCTACTATCACCTTAATTAAGGTCTTGTCATTGCCCGTTCAGTCTCTTGTGGCGGCATGGCATAATCACTGAAAGTTGATAATACGCTATTATACTCCTCCAAATCAGTGACTCGGATCCCTTCATGGAGCTGCTCCACCGTTTCGCGTGGAAGACTGCTTTCTAAATGCTTAATGTTCAATTGAAAAAATGTTCGAATCACATTATCCTTGGCTGGTGTTCCATTAAAAAGGGACAAATTGCTGCTTCCGTCGATGCCGAATACCGCTTTTTCCTTGCATGCCGGCGATAAATCATCGATACTTTCGGTAAAAGTGACCTCTCCATTCGCACCAATGCTCAGCAACCAATTAGGGTGCTTCATTTGCATTTTCAATAATTCTTGGGGGGTCTGCAGGCCCAACTGACTGCGCTCCTCGCCACAAACATAAGTCTTAAGCAAATAGCTCTCCCTGCTATTCGTTATGCTTTTCAACGTTGTCGTCGCTTCTTGAAGACGTTGATCGTCCACCGGTGTAAGTCCAGCAAAGGTCGATCTAACGACTCCTCTTGGGCTATCACCAGCACTTAGAAGGCTTCCAGTTGCATATAATATATAGCTAACCACAACAACGGCAAAGAACATTCCTAAAGTCAACCAACTACGTTTCCAACGCAGCTTTCTTTTCAAATGTTTCAAAAGTTGTAGTACATTCACCAATATCCCCTTCTATTCTTGTTTTTCCGTATTGTTTCCATTTGCATGAGACACTATACATCATTTACCATAGAGGGAGAGTATGAAACCAATCAAGACGGACGGTGAAGCCCTTATCATGAACGGTAGAAAACGAATCAAACGTACAACACTCCTAATTATAGGAGTTGTCCTGTTGTGGGGGGCAGTTGCCATTTGGAATGAAGTACAAAAAAATGAATCAGGTGTAACCTCACCGCGTTCAACCTCAGCCTCATATCCATCACCATCTCAGAAAAGTCACCAAACTTCCATGAATTCGGTAACAAATGGATATAAAATGAGCTCTCCCTAGCTTTATAATTTGACTGTAGCCACAGAAATGATATAGTCAGAAGTAGATGAAATATTCGCATACTTATCCAGGGAAACCGATATAGATTTGAAAAGGCAAATGCTAAGCTTATGATACAAGTTTTCTTGAGAAAACTATAAATGGAGAGACTTTGAGCCAATCTCAAAGATCCCAAAAAGGAGAGACTTTGAGCCAGCTCAAAGATCCCTATATTAGGAGGGGAACAGCATGAATGTGGCAGAACTTCAATTAATTCAATTATCCAGACGGGGCGACCGCAACGCTTTCGTGGAGCTAGTCGAGTTATACCGTAACAAAATACAGAAGCTTGCTTTTCGTATGCTGCATAACAGGCCTGATTCAGAGGACATTGTTCAAGAAACATTTATCCGTGTTTATTTGAACTTAAACCACTTTGATGAAAGTCAGAACTTCTCTACTTGGATTTATCGGATTGGTAAAAATGTCGCCATAGACTTGCTGCGCAAAAAAAGGCCTGTTCAATCCTTAGATGCCGAGCTGAACGATTATGACGATGATTACAGCTACTACAGTAAGCTTGCAAGTCAAGATCAGTCTCCTGAGCACGTTGTTCTCCAAACAGAAGTTCAAGAGCATATGCATACATCCATTAATAAATTAGCTGATAAATATAGAAGTATCATTACGCTATACTATCTGGAAGAGCTTTCCCTTCAGGAAATAAGTGATAAACTGAACTTACCGATTACAACAGTAAAAACTCGTTTACATCGCGGACGTGAACTGCTGCGTAAAAAATGGGGTATGAATTTCGTTGTCGGTTTAATGACCTTTTTCACATTGGGTATGATTGCCTAATCCTTAGCATAACGAAACTAAGAAGCCTCCTATTCCACAAATCCTGTGGTTTAGGAGGCTTCTTCTTCATTTTCAGAAATTAATCCAAGGTACATTTTGCTTAGCGTCTTGTTTTTCAGAAGCTCTCTGCTGCCGTTTCAAGAAAGCATTGAGTGCTCCTGAATCTGATAATTTCACTTTTTTTGAAGAACTGCCGCTGCTTGACTTACCTGCCTTTTTATCAGAACGGATGTCAATTTCAACAATTTCTTCTGTATCAGTCTCTTCCGCTAGCTCATGCGTATGGACTTGTGGCATCATAGGTGACTCATAAGGTGCTTGGTAATGAGCTCCAGCATAAGGAATCCCATAAGGACCCTGCTGGAAGTCATACGGATTATGTGCAGTTTGTTGCATGTCATAGGGAGAAGCTGGTGGATATAAACCAGGAATTGTAGGAAAACCATGCTGATAACCATCCCATGGGCTTTCTACGGTTCCAGTTGGATAACCCGCCGGGAATGTCGTCCACGGTTGCTCGATCATCGATGGGCCACCGCAGCCACAGCCATCTTGAGTCATCGGATAGGAGGTTGGCTCAGCATGATGAGGAAATTGCTCATATGGTGAATGCTGATACGGTGAAAAAGCTGGATACGTTGACATCTCTTGCTGTTCGGAACCCGGATAAGCAAATACCTCAGTCGCTGTAATGTGAAACTGCTGGAAAGGATGAACCGCTTGCTGCTCGTAAGGTGCGTTGAGACCAATAACCCCAGACT
This sequence comes from Paenibacillus germinis, assembly GCF_013141785.1. Classification (NCBI taxonomy): domain Bacteria; kingdom Bacillati; phylum Bacillota; class Bacilli; order Caryophanales; family Paenibacillaceae; genus Paenibacillus; species Paenibacillus germinis. The sequence goes on along the minus strand of NZ_WHOC01000183.1, from coordinate 169,855 downwards.
CAGGAGCAGGAATGACTGGAGCAGAGGCCATCGGCGAAGGTACGAACGGTTGCTCAGCCAACGGAATCGATTCTACATACGGTGTAGACGGCGCTGACGGCATTTGACTTATCGGTTCTTCTGCAATAGGCATAAATTGTTGCTGATTCGATTCTGCAACAGTCCATGGTTGAGCTGAAGGTACTGGAGCAAATGGTTCTGTCGATGGTTCCGACACCGATAGTGGCTTAACTCCTACCTGCTCATGATGCATCTTGGGCACATAAACAATTTCTCCCGTCATAAGTACATTGGGATTCTTCAGATGAGGATTCGCTTTAATCATCTCTTGAAGGGGTACATCCCAAGCCTTACCAAGCTTCCATAAGCTATCACCCTGCTCCACAACGTGTTTATAGACATAATCTGAAGCAGGTGGATCAACTTGCTTCGGTTTGGAAGGTATTTTCACCTTCATCCCGATGTCAATATGATCCGGTTGTGCAATTTGCGGATTAAGTGCGATGACTTCGTCCAACGTGGTTTGATATTTCTTTGCAAGCTCGTACAGGGTATCGCCCTTTTTGACAATGTGGATTTTCAACACCATACCTCCTTAGAGTTTTCGTTAGAAAACTTACTTCGTAAGCATAAACTCGAGTTTTCGATAGAAAACTTGCTTTGTAAGCATAATCTCGAGTTCTCGCAAGAAAACTTACTTCGTAAGCATTCGCTTAGTCACAATGATATTACAGTTTATGCAGGTTCCTAGGCTTTTGCCCCTTTTGGACAAAAAAAATCCCTCGCGTAATGAACGCAAGGGAGGAATGGTATTAACTTGTGTACGAATAACTCGGATAACAACCCAAAATTCGAACCTGACAACCAATCGCTTCAATTTCTTGAATGGCAGATGGCAGGAGAACTGAATCCATGGACCCAGCAATATCGATATAGAAATAATAAGTACCAAGTTTCTTCTTTGTCGGCTTGGATTCAATCTTCGAAAGATTAATTCTGCGCCACGCGAAGGCAGAGAGCACCTGATGCAGGGCACCTGGGTAATCTTCAGGCAGCGTGACAAGAATAGTTGTTTTCATGTCTTCCGAGGACTTCAGTTCTGACGCTTCGGTACCAACCAGTAAAAACCGGGTCATGTTGTCTTTATGATCCTGAATTTCCCTTTGCAGCATAGGAACAGCATAGTTTGTAGATGCTATAGCCGTTCCGATAGCAGCAACAGTCGGGTCCTGCAGCGTCGATACTATTCGTACTCCCTCTGCTGTGGAGCTTACTTGCTCAAATTCTGCTTCGCTCAAATACTGCTTCATAAATCTACTGCACTGTGCAGGGACGACCTGATGAGATAATACCTTACGAATATGTCCATATGGATTCGAAGCTTCCGTTTGTCCGTCAGGATTCGAATAGCCAATGAGATTCATATCAATGGGAAAAACCCACTCCGCCCGAATGGGCAGATCAACCTCGTGAACGAGCCAGTCGACATGCAAATGAACGGAGCCTTCAAGCGTATTTTCAATGGGAATGACACCTAATTCCGTTTCGCCTGACGCTGTCGCATTGAACACTTCAGAAATTAGTTTGTATGAAACGTAAGTAAAGTCTTCACCCATAAAATGACGGGTGGCTTCTTCCGAAAAGGTACTTGGTCCTAGGATGGCAACCCGCTTCATGCAAGAACCTCCCTTTCAACGAAGGATAACAGATCCCCATCATCTTCTTGTAGCAGAATTGCCGCCACACCCTCTACGCTCGGTTTTAACCATAGCGTCTGCGCTTCAATTCCTTCCTCAGCAAGCGTGTCCTTCAGGAATGCCTCCAGCTCCTCTTTCTGGCCGCTTCGTACATCCACTAGAGCAAGCATCGTCGGTCCAGCTCCGCTGAGTGCAACCCCTAGCGCACCATGGTTCTCCGCTTGCTCAAGCAAAGTCTTCATGCCCGGAATGAGCTCTGCACGGTAAGGCTGATGCAGCGCGTCCTTCATGGCATGGCGGATCATACCCAGGTTGCCTGTGCTTAGCGCGGCAACAAGCAAAGATGAATGGCTGAGGTTGAACACCGCATCCTTCATGGCTACTTGCTTCGGCATGACGTTTCTCGCCTTCTCTGTTGAAAGCTGGAACGCTGGTATCGCCACCAGCACTTCCAAATTAGCGTCCGGCTCTATTCGAATAGATTCGGCTTTCTCACCGTCCCAGAATGCAACCACGATCCCGCCGAACAAGCTAGCCCCGACATTGTCCGGGTGCTTCTCCAGGCGGCTCGCGATTTGGAACAACTCATATTGTGTGAGCTTGTTCCCGATTAGGGCATTGGCGCCGGCGAGCGCACCAACAATGGCTGACGCGCTGCTGCCTAGACCACGCGTGAGTGGAATATCGCTATACATGGCAATGTCCAGCTCAGGGTGAGAAACGCCCGCCTGTTCAAATACCATTTGCGCGACTTTATAAATTAAATTGGACTTGTCCGTTGGAATTCCGTTCATCTGATCACCGATTAAATGAATCGCCGTTTCATCCGATATCGCCATATCAATCCAGGCATATAAGTTCAAGGCCATCCCCAGTGAGTCAAAGCCAGGACCTAAGTTTGCCGTACTTGCCGGCACTTTCACTCTTACCTTTTGCACTGCCTTATAACTCATTTCGAAATTGCGCCTCTTTTCAATAATTTAGCCTTCTACGCGATAAACGCTTTTGATGGCGTGAATAACATCCATAGATTCGAATTGTCTCAGCACATTTTTCATACTGGCTTGGTTCGCATCATGTGTGATAATAATAATTTCAGCCTTCGGATTGGACTGGTTCGGGTGCTGGAACACTGACTCCAAACTAACTTCGTGCTGAGCAAAAATTTGTGTAATTTGTGCAAGTACGCCCGCTTTATCTTCAACGTGCAAAAGAATAAAGTTTTTGGAAGCAATCTGATCGTCCGTCTTCAGCTTCATTTCTTTGTATGGTGCCAGCACAGTACGTCCATTCACGCCCAGTCTTAAGTTACGCACAACGGCAACCAAATCTGCTACCACTGATGTTGCAGTCGGCAACTCGCCTGCTCCAGCACCATAGAACATCGTTTCGCCTACAGCTTCACCTGTTACATACACAGCATTGAAGACACCATTTACGGAAGCAAGCGGATGCGAGTTTTTCACCATAGTAGGTTGTACACTCACAGAGATATGACCATCGTGGTTTTCAGCGATTCCAAGCAGCTTCACTTCATAGCCTAATTTTTTGCCATATTGAATATCTTCTTTGGATACTTTCGAAATGCCTTTCACTTCAACATCACTAAGCGCAACATTTGCGTGGAAGCCAAGTGTCGATAAAATGGTCATTTTACGAGCTGCATCCAGCCCCTCAACATCAGATGTTGGGTCTGCTTCTGCGTAGCCAAGATCCTGTGCTTCTTTCAAGACATCCGCATAAGCAGCGCCTTCTTGACTCATTTTGGTCAAAATGTAATTGGTTGTTCCATTCACGATGCCCATAATCTTCGTAATACGGTCAGAGGAGAAGCCCTCTACGAGTGCACGAATGATCGGAATGCCGCCGGCAACACTAGCTTCGTAAAATACGTCGCAGCCGTGTTCAGCAGCTTTTGCCAAGATTTCAGCACCATGCATGGCCATAAGATCCTTATTCGCCGTCACGATGTGCTTGCCGTTGCCTAGCGCAGTTAAAATATGCTCTTTGGTAGCAGCAATGCCGCCCATAACTTCAACGACAACATCGATCTCACTATCACCAATAACGTCCCATACTTGTTCAGTCAGTTTATCTGCATCCACTGAGATGTTGCGAAGCTTTGATTTATCTTGTACTAAAATTTTTGAAATTTCAATGGACGAGCCTGTTTGACGCTGTAAATCCTCCTGATGTCCTTCGATAATGCGGACTACACCTGTTCCTACTGTACCTAATCCAAGTAAACCAACCTTGATGGGTTTCATGTATGTTACCTCCTGAATATTTTTCTTATCTTAACTGCCCTGACCGATGACCATGGCACGCTTGACCCCATCTTGCGCTTGAAGTCGATTAATCATTTGACGGATCTCTTCCCCCATCGACGAGGTCTCTACCGAAATGACGACATTCGCCATACCCTGCAGAGGAATTGTCTGATGTATCGTTAACACATTCCCATCCAAATTAGCAATGAGAGCCAGTACACGAGACAGAATCCCGGACCGATGCTCCAAATCCATGGATATTGTGATAATGCGCTCTCGTTCTAGTTTGCTGAGAGGGTGGATACCGTCCTTATACTTATAGAAAGCGCTGCGGCTGAGTCCGACTTGTTCGACGGCATCGTGAATTGTTTTCACTTCACCCCGTGCAAGCAGTTCCTTAGCCTGAGCTGTCTTGAGTACTCCTTCTGGCAATATATCTTCTCGGACTAAGTAGTACCTCTCAGGACCGGTGTGCTTGATCGTTTGTAAAAACTCTTTGCTTTCCGGCACTTCACCAACGTCCTCTCTGGAAAGACCATTGTTCCTCTATAGAGGACATTATATCGAATCACACGGATTGAAGCAATAGGCAATTCACATCTTATTCTTTCATCTTTTGCAGCATCTAACTACACTATGATAAGCTGATAGTACTAGATTAGAAGGGATCGCCTCCATGATTACATTACGCATGATGTCTACGGCTCTCCTATGGAACAGCCAGAACGAATTACTAATGATGAAACGCTCCTTAACGCGTTCGCTTTCGCCAGGTTTATGGGCTGCTATTGGCGGTCACTTGGAGCCAAGTGAGTTAAATAATCCGCGGGCAGCCTGTTTGCGCGAAGTGTGGGAGGAGACTGGCATTGAACATGATGAAATTCAAGGGCTGCGCATGCAGTATGTTTTACTTCGACTGAATGGACAAGAGGTTCGCCAGCAATTTTTTTATATCGGAACGACAGATGTGAACCCGCGAATCGTCACACCTGAAGGGGATCTACATTGGATTCCTAAAGATCAGGTGCTGGAGCGCCCAATCCCTTTTATTTTCCGTTGCTTGCTTGAACATTATTTCAGCGTAGGCCTTACAGAGCACCCCTGGGTAGGCTCAGCTGGAATTCAACCGGACACAGGTGAACCTACTATTCACTGGAACCCATTAGTAGATCCCCTGCAGACTTAAAAAGAATAGCAAAAAAGGCAGACATCGATTTCTCGAGTTCTGCCTTTTTTTACTGCTAATTATAACGCACTGCCTCCAAATAAGAAACGATACTCCCAGTGACGATTCTCGATAGAATCAATCCGAACACCACCGCTATCTTTGGAGTATGTCGACAAAATTTGTCCATTTCCTAAGTAAATAGCCACGTGCGTAATGGTCTGAGTAGACTTATTAATACCGCTGTAATTCGATTGGCTTGTCCCTTTGTAAGACATGAAGAACATGAGATCGCCAGGCTTCAGATCGCGCCAATTTGTCTTGGCATGTCCGAGAGATTTCACATAACTCCCTTGGCCTCTAGAGTCACTTGGCAGCTTCTTTCCAATGCCATCCAAGAAAGCTTGCCGGACAAAGTCAGAGCAATCAAACGTTCTTGTATTATCACGACTTGATCCATATTCATAGGGCGTACCTAGATACTTCTTACCCGCAGCAATAATTTTTTGAACATTCGCACTTGTTGAACCGCTAGAACCACTGCCGGAACCACCATTCGTGTTTGAATCTCCAGGGGATGTAACACCCGATGCTTGTATGTATTTGGCGCTTGTACTTATGTAACCCTCACGGCCATCAGAAGCTTTCACTTTGTACCACCAACTATTCACTTTGGACAGGATGGTAACTTTCTCGCCTTCCTTCAAGTACCGGATACGCGTAGAATTCTCATTCGCACTTTGGCGAAGACTGACACTGTTTATAATACGACCTGTTGATGCAGCCGAAGCTTCTTTAGGTAAAGGAATTGTCACAGCGCCAAAGATAAGGGCTGGAACAAGTACGAGGGTCAGTAGTTGTTTTTTCATGATGTTGCCTCCTAGCTTTTTGTATGCAGAACGAGTATCATTCACATCTTCTTCCATTTCGCCAGACTACCTGGCTTCGAAAGTTGTCGCCCTTCATATCTATTCGTAATATAGACCTCCTTTAAGTGGGTAAGAGCACAATTGTTTGGAAAAACATCTAATTCCTCTAGTTGATGGAAACAAAAAAGCCTTCCTTTAGCTGAATACAATACAGCACATAGGAAAGGCCTTTATCCAATTTTGGCGGAGGAATCACCGATTTTCGGATGATCTTTAAGCGTAAAGTGATGACTCTGATCCACCCATCGCTGCATGACTTTGTGGGCTTCTTTCCTTTGCAGCAGCGATTCCGCTAGTTGAAAGCCTTCTTCATAACTCCCCACTTTATCAAACCACGTCAATCGAAGTCCCGTATTAAAAATGACATGATCACGTTCCCGCTTCAATTCCTCTGAATCTTCTCCAGCAATAATACGCCGCACCATGGCAACCTGATCATCTTTACTTAATGGCAGCAGCGGCTCACTCAGAAAACCAAATTTCTGCGGTTCAACCACTCGCGACTCATCTCCCCAAGGGGTTACAATCCTTATCGTACTGTTCTGGTAGATCGGTAAATCTTCGGATCCTTCAATCCCATTGACAATATACACATTTTGAAAGCCAGATCGGATGGATATGGGAATCAGAGATTCCATCGCTTTTCGCTGATTGACGCCTATAATCATATTCATTGAACGTACGGGATTTATAACTTTCTCAACGGTATTCATCACAGTTCGCAATCCTAACTGCTCACGAACCTGTTTCAGCTTACCAAGCGGCGGACAAAGCTGTTCGGTATGAAGAAATCCAATATGCAGGTGAAACAACATCGTTTCCCATGCTTTCACTGACAAATCTATCGCAACGCCGAAGCTTTCTAATAGTTCTTTCATTGCGGTACCCTGTCTCGGCGGAAGTGAGTCACCTCCATGCAGTACCTGGGAGAAACCCACTGAAGCAAGCAAGAGGCTAACTGGCAGTGTGACGGGAAAATATTGCCGACCTTCCGTTGGTCCCGCACAATTGAGTGAATCCGCAAAAGTATGGTATTTCAAGCAGTAGCTGCGGAAAACATCAATGAATGCCATCAACTCTTCGTCAGCTTCCCCTTTCATACATAGAGCCATTAAGAAAGCTGCGCATTGAGCGTCAGTGGAATCTCCTCTAGCCATCTCATGTGCGGCTTCTACAGCTTCCTCATAAGATAAATCACGTGATCCTAGCATACCTGTTCCCATCGCTTGAATCCATCTTTTCATCTAAATTCCTCCTTCCTCATATAGTTACACTTCATTTAATGTTATATTTATTGACATAAAATTATGTTTATTAATAAAATCGTAATCTTTTTCCTTTTATGTGTCAAGTTTTATGACATTTAACATCCGTGTGCTGTTGTATTTTGTACATCATTAGGCTAGCTGTTCCGCGTTCTCCACGTGATTGTTGCAAAAAACACAACAATTCTAGCCAAAAGCAGCCTTATTGCATGGAAAAGGGCTAAATTGTTGTATAACATACAACATCCTGAGCTTTTCAAGAAGAAATCAAGGAAATTGTTGTACGTAGTACAACTAGCCTACCTGAATTCCCATTTCTCCCAAAAAGCAGAAAACAGAGATCAAAAACTCTGAAAAATATAGAAAAACCAATCACAGAAATTAAAACAGAGAAAACCAAACAGCGATAAACATAGTCACTCACCAAATCATTATGCAACTATCCACAATCTCACTCAGCTCAGCAAAATCAATAACTTACCATGCTAAATAAAGAGCAAGTTCTGACTTACCCCCTAACCCCCAAAAATTCAACTTCTTAAACGCAAAAAAAACACTCATCCTAAGGATAAGTGTTTCTATCGTTCTAATGCTTCTCATCAAATTCGAAGTCAAAATCACCAATTTGGATCGTCTGCCCATGGACAGCTCCACGTTTACGCAATTCGTCATCGATCCCTATATTACGTAAAATACGAGCAAAACGAGCGATGCCGTCCTGTGTGCTGAAGTTCGTTCGTTTGATCAACTTCTCAATCGAAGGACTTTCAACAATGAATACATCGTTCTCTCGACGAATCGTGTAATCATTCTCCTCGCGTTTCTCGAAGCGATACACTTTACGCTCTTCTTGATCAGCTACACCCTCTACTTCAGGAGCATTCGGGATACTTTCTACTATGTCTGAGATCTTGTAAAGAAGCTCCTGTACACCGCCTCGTGTCAAAGCAGAGATCGGATAAACCTCAAACTCTTTGCCATCTGCCGCCATCTGCTCCTTGAATAAAGCCAGATTGTCCTCGGATTCCGGCATGTCCATCTTGTTGGCAACAACAATTTGCGGACGCTGCTCCAGTTTGGCATTATAGAGCTTAATTTCCTCATTAATCTTGAGGAAATCTTCGTAAGGATCGCGGCCGTCTGCAGCAGACATGTCCACGACATGCACAATCACTCGCGTCCGTTCTACGTGACGCAAGAACTCATGACCGAGTCCAACGCCCTCGTGGGCCCCTTCAATAAGACCAGGAAGATCCGCCATGACGAAGCTCCGTCCATCACCAACATCCACAACTCCTAGGTTCGGAGTAAGGGTTGTAAAGTGATACGCTGCAATTTTCGGTTTTGCGGCAGAGACAACCGACAATAGCGTGGATTTCCCAACGCTTGGGAAGCCCACTAAGCCGACGTCGGCCATGACCTTCATCTCAAGTACAACCCAACGCTCCACGCCTTCCTCGCCGTTCTCAGCAATTTCTGGCGCTGTTACGCGTGCTGTTGCGAAGCGTGTGTTACCACGGCCGCCTCGACCGCCTTTGGCCACAACAACCTCTTGACCATGACGCGTCAAGTCGGCGATAACCTCCCCAGTGTCATCATCAATGATGGTTGTGCCCGGAGGGATACGAACAACCATATCCTCTGCGTTAGCGCCATGCATCGACTTATTACGACCCTTCTCGCCGCGCTCCGCTTTAAAGTGCTTCTGATAGCGGAAATCCATCAATGTACGCAGGCCTTCGTCTACACGGAAGACAACATCGCCGCCATTTCCTCCGTCGCCACCTGCTGGTCCGCCTTCTGGTACATATTTCTCACGGCGGAAAGCAACTAAACCGTCGCCACCGTCGCCACCTTTAACAAATATCTTCGCTTTATCAACAAACATTTCTACACCTCAACTAAGGAGAGACTTTGGTCTTGAACCAAAGATCCCTTTATTATGTACGAAACGGTAACCGCAATGTGATGACCGCTTCTTCCTCTTGCCAATCATTATGCTCCAGTGAATAAGAATTTACTTTCGAAAGTAGGGTTTCCTTCACAGCTTTCTCAAGTTGCTCCCGGTTATAGGGGCCTTGATATACAAAATCAAGCAGTAAGCCATCTTCTTGAACATCAAATTCCAAGCTGAGTGTACCGCTTTCACCGTCGCTTGCCGCAGCATGCTCTTGAACGCATTCCACAGTTTGACGAACCAATCTTTCGATGAGGCCGTCATGCAGAGGAAGTTGTCCAAGATTGATTTCTTGATCTAATTCAACTTCCAGCTCTAATGATTTCGACTGGACGCGAAACAGTAGCAAGAAAGCAATTAACGATGGAATACCTAACTTGGAGAGATTACTTTCCTGCTGCATAGTCATTTTTATTTTTTCCATATAGGGCTGTAAATTATCAAACTTCTTTAACTGAATATAACCAAACAAAATTTGGGTATCATTCATCCAATCGTGACGCAAGCGATTTATGACCTGAATTAATTTATGGTGAGACTGTTGTTCCTGTTGGCGGAGCTCTTGGCTCCACTTCTCTTCCATTCTACTCGCTTCCAACTTGAAGGCGGTATAACCGCAAAAGACTATGATCAGTAGTAATGCACCCCTGACAATCCAGGGTTCCACAAACATCATTCCCGTCAATCCTATGAGTACAAGTGCTAATAAATAAACTTGCGTGCTGCCCGCTCGCTTCATTTCCCGTTCGCTCCGTTCTCCTGCTTTGTATCCGTTCATCCAGTATATCATGATGTACTAGCAAACTTCACCAAACAAATGAGAAAACCTCCGCCCTCGGCCATTCGAGATGAGTGACCGCGTTTAGAGGTTTGTTTCGTTACTCAGGAAAAAAATCCCTGGGCGGGCTTATCGCTCCGCCAGGGATTCATATTACGCTTCTAAAGCTGCAGCCACAGGAGCTACATCAACTGGGTATACGCTCACTTTTTTGCGATCGCGGCCCCAACGCTCGAATTTCACTACGCCTTGAACCAAAGCGAAAAGTGTATCATCCGAACCGATGCCTACGTTCGTTCCTGGGTGAATTTTCGTACCGCGTTGGCGGTAGAGAATGCTTCCAGCAGTAACGGTTTGACCGTCAGCACGTTTAGCGCCAAGGCGCTTAGAGTGTGAGTCACGTCCGTTCTTTGTGGAACCCACCCCTTTTTTGGAAGCGAAAAACTGGAGATCCAATTTCAACATGGTGTTATCCTCCTTTGTGATAGATTGTTTCAATCGTTATATAGTCACCGTAATTGTCTGCAATGGTTTGTAGCATGACGACCATCGATTCTAGAATCAATTGGACCTTATTCCATGTCTCCGGAACAGATCGTGTACTTTCTGGAATTGTAACATCCATCAAGCCTCGTTCCATCTCGTGAATGGGAATCACGCCCGTCAGTGATTCAATCGAATTATAAGTACCAAACGTTACCGCCGATACTGCAGCGCAGACTAGGTCTTTGCCAGGTACGTCATATTCAGCATGGCCTTCCACTACAAAAGATGAGATCTGAGGTGAATCCGGTGCAAGACGCTCTATGGTCACATAGATCATAAGGCTGCCTCTTACGCTTGGATTTTCTCAACTACTACTCTTGTGTACGGTTGACGATGACCTTGCTTTTTGTGATAGTTCTTTTTCGGCTTGTACTTATAAACGATGACTTTAGCGCCTTTGCCGTGTTTTTCCACTTTCGCGGAAACTGAAGCACCAGCAACCAATGGAGCACCTACTACTAAGCCACTCTCTTTGGAAACCAAGAACACACGATCAAAAGAAACAACTTCACCTTCAGCTGCGTTCAATTTTTCGATGTAAAGAACATCGCCCTCTTGAACTTTGTACTGTTTACCACCTGTTTCAATAATTGCGTACATTTTCATTACCTCCTCATGTCTCAGACTCGCCTTGTCCAGGTGACGGTTAGGATCAAATCCACATCCGTGCTTAAACCCGATTCGTGCGGTTACAGCATGCCTAAACAACACACTCCGAATATTATATCACAGAAACATTTTGTAATGCAATTATTATTTCCGCTTACGCGTCATCTCAAGCAGGCCTAGCTTGGTCCAACCAACAATAATCGTTTTGGAGCGATCCTTACGCACGGCTTGGGTGATGTTCTCCATCACAGCTGCTCGATTCAATTCCGAACTCATGTCTATAAAATCAACAATAATAATGCCTCTTATATTACGAAGACGCAGAAGCCTTGGAATTTCACACGCCGCTTCTCGATTAATATCGGTGACTGTCTGTTCTAAATCAATGGATCCGGTATACCTTCCTGTATTCACATCAATCACGGTAAGTGCTTCAGTTTGATCAAATATTAAATATCCGCCGCTAGGCAACCAAATTTTACGCCTAAAGCTCTGATTCAACTCTTCCGTAACACCAAATTGATCAAACAACGGTATTTTGCGGTCATAATAAGCAACGCGTCCCCGCCAACTCGGCTGCTGCTTACGAAGTAACTGTTTCATCTCTTCGTACACTTTGGCGTCATTCAGCCAAACTTCATGAACGTCATCCGAGATGACATCACGGGCTAATCTAGGCAAGAGATCAAGATCCTGATATAGCTGCGCGGGCGCATGTGCCTCTTCCATTTTGGATACAATGGCACTCCATAATTCTCGTAAATTTTGCAAATCATCACGAATAGCTTCTTCGCTTTGACCAATAGCACCCGTTCGTATAATAACACCTTCACCAGGAAGCAAGCTGCCTTCGGCAAGCTGTTTGAGGCGCTGTCGTTCTGCGTCCAAATCAATTTTACGGGATATAGCAATATAATCAGCGTCTGGCATGTAAACAATCCAACGGCCAGGAATGGAAATATGCGTTGTTACTCTTGCACCTTTAGTACCTTGCGGATCCTTCGTTACCTGCACCATCAACGTCTGACCTACTTCGGCGAGCTCCGTTATTGAGGGTTTAATCTTAGGCTGCTTGTCCAAGTGGACGGGTAGGAGGTCGTCTATATATAGAAAGGCATTCTTCGCAAGACCGATATCGACGAATGCCGCCTGCATGCCGGGAAGGACGTTGACGATGCGACCCATGTAGATGCTGCCTGCTCTTTGAGAATCAAGCGGATACTGCGTATCATACTCAACAAGACGACTTTCTTCAAGCAATGCCGCTTGTGTAAGATCAGGTGCGCAGTGAATTATAAGTTGCTTCATACACGTTCACCTCAACAGTTATTTTACATGAAAAGATCGGAAACTGCACTCCCCGGTTTTTTCCCATCCAAATAACCGCTCACTAATTGCTGTTCCGGCAATACGGCTTGTATGCGCCCCGTTTCTCCTACGATATAGATTAAATGATATTTTTCCCGCATAAAAAGTTTCAGTGTTTCCGCCATTGTGCGATGTCTTGTAATGACAATCGGCTGTGCTAACGTCCCGCGGCTCAACAGCCTGCTCATTCGATTCCCGCGACCAATAAGAAAACGAAAAAAGTGATAGGGCAGCTGCCGATAGGCAAACCAATTGGATACAAGCAAGAAAATACCGATGACTAATATATTGAGCGGGAGCTGTCCATTGATCAATTGGATAATGGCTATGACAATAATAGCCAGACTTAAGATCATACTGATCCATGCTGTATATAAAATCGTGTTATGGTAAGACAATAAATACCCTAACAATGACTGCATTACTTTGCCACCATCTAGCGGCATGACTGGAATAAGATTAAATAAGCCAATCATCAAATTAGCTTCAATGAAGTAATCCCACCAACTGCTTGCGCCCACATCCACCCATTTCATCAGCAACGCAACGAGAATCATCCATACGTGCTGCAGCGGCCCAGCTAGGGAAACAATCAGCTCTTCACGCGTCGGAGCCGTTCCTAGCTCATCAACGATCAAGACTCCTCCAAAAGGCAGAAGCTGCACTTCCCGCACCCTCCACCCAAAGCCGTTGGCAGCAACCAAATGACCAATCTCGTGAACCAGCACGATGCCAAATAGCGTAACAGCCTCCAGGAAGTAGCCTGTAATGGCAGAACCAATCATAATGAGTGTGAATAAGGGGTGGAATCGATACGTAGTTCCGGCCCATTTAATCAAAGCTGATCACATCCGATGGATTGACGGGATGCCCGTCCTTCGTAACGGCAAAGTACAGCGTCCCCTTCGCAGGATCCTTCTTGGAAGCCTTACCAATGGGTTCACCAACTTTCATCCAGTCACCTACCTCGACATTGGCCTCACTTAATCCGCCGTACAAGGATTGAAGTCCTCCAGGATGGCGTATCACAATCGTTAGGCCCGTTTCTGCAGCTTCACCGGAGAAAATGACCTGCCCTGTATCCAAAGAATAAACCGGTGCAAATTCAATGGTATTCAAATATACTCCCATATGGGAAGTTCCGTCATATCGCGTAAGAATGCTTCCCTTTGCAGGAGTAAAAAAGGTACGTTTAGAGGCATTCACTCTAATGGCCTCATTCCCTTCTCTGTTGAAACTGGGAATGAATGAAGGTGACCCACCAAACTTATCGCTATACCAAGCTGACAGTGACGAGAAATCGTACGACTGTGTAAGAGAGGCGGTCACTATTTGCTTCCCTTTATTAGCCCAAGGCTGATTAAGCTGGAACATCCCGTACAGCGCTGCAAACAAAACACAGCTAATCAGCAGCTTGACCGCAATCTTACGAGGCGAAGGCGGCGCTAATAACCCTCTTTCACCATCCCTTAGATAATCTCGCCCGACTAATGCTGTGTCCATTAATAATTTTTGCTGCCATGCGTACTCAGGATCCTCCATTCTCCGTTTCCATTCGGGATCCACATAGAGAGGTACTTCGGAATGATGATGTATGGGCAACGAATTCTCCCTAAATCGAGAGGGTCTCACCGGACTTCCACTCCCGTTAGAAGGATCTGACGTTTCGCGCAAATTACGAAGTCGTTCTATCCTACGCTGTTTCACTTTATCTTTGACTTCCATGGAAGCCCCTCCCCATCCTTTACCTTTGTACAGCCTATGAGAAGAGGGACAAGATTATGTGGACAAAAAAAGCCCCTGACCAAGGTCAAGGACTTGAATTTCATATACGTTTAGAAAAATTCCGGCTCACGTTCCTGGTGCAGCCTTACACTCATCACAAGGCCTAGTGAAAGCATGTTAATCAGTAGAGAAGTTCCCCCATAACTGACGAATGGAAGCGTGATTCCCGTTAACGGCATGATACCAATCATCATCCCGACATTTTCAAAAATTTGAAAGACGAACATGGAAACCACACCAACCACAATATAAGCCCCGCTAAGCTGAGTACTCTGGATCGAGATGAGGATCATACGGTAAATGAGTAAAAAATAGATCAACAATAGAACCGCTGATCCGCGGAAACCGAATTCCTCACCAACGACGACGAAAATCGAATCGGAATACGCGAATGGAATGAAATTACTGTGAACAGAGGTACCTTTCAGAAAACCTTCGCCTTCCAAACCTCCAGAACCGATCGCTCTTACTGCATTACGGACCTGATAATTATCATCAGCAGATACATCTTGGGGATAAAGGAACGTATCGATACGATCCATCCAATGACTAAAACCGTAACCCTTAAGCAAATCAAACAATGACTGATGGAAATACTTATATAACGTCAAAAGCAAGAATCCAGCGCCTATGAGTACAACGGTGCTAAGTAAGACATGCGAATATTTAATATTACCAATCCAAATCATACCCAAAAGAATGATCACAAAAATGATCGCATTCCCCAAATCAGGTTGAATGAGGACCAAGATAAACGGTAACAACACGGCTGCAAAGACTGGGATAATATCATTCTTGATTTGCAGTAAATCACCTTTGCGTCTTGCCAGCAGTGCAGTAACAGCCACAATTAGAATTAGCTTCACTAACTCCGCTGGTTGAAAGGTTAAGCCGCCCGGGAGCTCAAACCAGCCGCGCGCCCCATGAATTTTCGTCCCAAAAAAGTAGACAGCAACCAATGAAAAGATGCCGATACCATAAAGATAGGGAGCGATTCTAATTAGTACTCGATAATCAAATAAGCTGCTTGCAACGAACGCTGCGAGACCAACACCATATAAGACGAGTATTTTCGTGATACTAACGTTAATTTTTGGATGATCGATAGATGCACTGTACACAAGCATCGTACTAATGACCATAAAAGCAATCAAAATGACAACAATAGGAATATCTATGTTTTTAAGTTTGGCAAGCATTGGACGATCAACCTATTCCGATAAACTTTTTCATACGTTTGACCCAGCCGCTTTTGTCCTCCAACTGCATGAGAGGCACCGTGTCTCCTAATATGCGACGAGCGATATTGCGGTAAGCAATAGCAGCACGCGACGACGGATTCATCACGGTGGGTTCCCCTAAGTTGGCTGCTTTGATCACATGCTCGTCATCTGGAACTATCCCTAACAAATCGATGGCGAGTACCGAGCATATTTCATCAATATCCAGCATCTCGCCTTTTTTCATCATCAAGGGACGAATGCGGTTAATAACTAACTTAGGCGAGGAAATTTTCTCATTTTCCAGCAAACCGATAATGCGGTCAGCATCACGTACAGCCGCATTTTCCGGTGTGGTAACAACGATCGCTTTGTCTGCTCCGGCTACGGCATTCTTGAAACCTTGTTCGATGCCAGCTGGACAGTCGATAATGACAAATTCAAAATCTTTTTTGAGCTCCAAAATAATATCTCTTACTTGCTCTGGCGATACGGCATGTTTATCCTTCGTTTGAGCAGCTGGCAAAAGATAAAGCTCATCAAAGCGCTTATCCTTAATTAAAGCTTGCGGCAAACGGCAACGGCCTTCAGCAACATCTACAAGATCGTAAATAATACGATTTTCCAGACCCATGACCACATCCAGATTGCGCAGTCCAATGTCGGTATCTACCATGCAAACTTTTTTCCCTAAAAGCGCTAGTGCCGTTCCAAGATTCGCAGATGTCGTTGTTTTACCAACGCCACCTTTTCCTGAAGTGACGACGATTGCCTCTCCCATATTTTCTCACCCCACACGCTATTTTCATAAACACAAACGATTATTTCAAATTCGGTTCCGGCCAAATACGATGAAGCTGGTGCAGCTTGTCGATTTCCATTTTACCTCCTTTTACATATGCAAATTCCATGAAAGCCTCATCGATTCCCCATTCATCTGGTGGGCGGCTAATGATTCCGGCAATCCTAAGCTGCGTGGGACGCATATGAGAAGCAGCAATAATCGCTGTCTCATCACCATCCACACCCGCATGGGCCATGCCGCGAAGAGACCCCATTATATAAATGTTCCCTGTAGATGTAATCGTTCCGCCAGGATTAACATCGCCTAAATATAATAAATCACCCTCGTTGTGTAGGGTTTGTCCCGACCGAATCATTCCTTTGAGCGTTGTCATAGAAACCACAGTCTCTTCTGCAGCTTCCTCTTTAGGCGACTCACTTTCGATCGATTGGATAAGCAGGTTGCCTTTTTGCCTGATGACGGACCGAATTTCTTCCTTCTGTTCTTCGGTCGCTTCTCTGCTGCCTAATTTAACGTGCACATGAATAATCGGCCCAGTCAATATTTGTTGATGCGTTTTCTCAAGCTTGTGCTGCAGCTCTTGCAGCAAGTCCTGCCATTCGCATGCGTCGTTTAGCAAAAAAACAAGGCCATCCTTGACCCCTTTTATCATCACATGGTGCTTTGTTACAGACATAATTGCGCTACGACCTCCCAACCTATACATTTCGGTTCATGTCCTGGATTCTCCTGCCTAGAGCCTGGAAAATTAATCGTCGTTTCCGGACGGCACAATCCGCTTTCCTTCAAGCAGCTTGCGGATGGGAACGTAGCAAATCAAGGCGATAAGCAGGTTAAATAGAACACTGGGAAGCATGTAATGGGTGAGAGCAAACTTCAAATCAATATCAATGAGCTTGAACAACCGATTGATACCATAATTAATAAACTCAAACAAGAGCAAACCAACGCCTGTTATGAGTAAATTATAAAAAATCAAATTAGGCTGCCTTCGCTGCGCTAGTCCGGCCAAATAGCCAGTAAGCCCCATACCGAAGGAATATACACCTAGCATCGATCCATAATAGTTAAAGTCGTGCAATAGTCCAAACAAAAGCCCATAAATTAAAGCGGTATGACGATGATGAAAAAGTCCGATAAACAAAATGAATACAAGTGTTAAATGGGGTGTAACATTAACGTTAGATTGCCATGATGACGGGATCAGCCAAACAAGCAAGGTTCCTTGCAGGATAAACAAACCGAGTAAAATGAGCCACAATAGATGTCGAATCACTTAACGGCTCACCTCATTTCACTTCCGGGACTTCGACAACAAACACTTCACGGATACGGTTGAACGAAGCTTTGGGCTTCACCATAACCTTGTATGTAATGCCGAATTCCCCTGGACCTATGGAAGAGATTGTCCCTACCTCAATGCCCTTAGGAAATACTTGCCCCATGCCTGATGTAATAATTGTTTCCCCGATTTTCATATCGTCAGCATGTTCAACCTTGTTCATCACAAGCTCGCCGGTTTTGGAGTCATAAGATTCAATCATCCCGAAAGGTTGACTCTCATTCCCCTTCACCGTGACAGCAATCGCCTTAGAGTTATTATCGGTATCATTGGTTTCAGTAAGTAATTGAACATTCGAGTGGAAACCAAACACCTTACTCACCCTGCCGACCAACCCATCTACGGTCATTACGGCCATATTCTCCTTGATGCCATCTTTATCGCCTAAATTAATTGTAACCGTGCTATTATACGGATCCGGATCAATGGTTACAACCTCAGCAATGCGATACGTATACACGTTAGCCTGACGCTGTCTTTCTGTGAAGCCAAGAGCCTCCATTAACCGCTTGTTTTGTGATTCTAGCTCATTCAAACGCTGTGTGTCTCGTGCATACTGCGTAAGAGTCAATTTCAGCGTCTTATTTTCCTCGTAGATAACTCTTAACTGACGGATGTCTTCAAAGAAACCCGCTACCTGCGCAGCGGGCTTGTAGAAGAGTCCTTGCGTCCATGATACCGAGTCTTTAACAAATTTCTCCGGCCACGTCATGGGTGCCCGGTTCCCGAGTGTCAGTCCCATCAATATAAAGAAGCAGACTAGACCGAACATCAGAAAAATTAACCTCTTGTTGCCCATAAATTTAAACAAATTAGCACCTTCTAACGAATATTAACGCTTATATCTCGAACTGGATCCTGATCTGTTCTTGAACAAATGGATATTTTCCAAAGCGCGACCTGTTCCAATCGCCACACAATCTAGCGGATTCTCAGCGACAAGTACGGGCATTCCGGTTTCTCTGGCAAGCAAGCGGTCAAGATTACGCAGTAAGCCGCCGCCACCCGTCAGTACAATTCCCCGATCCATGATATCCGCTGATAATTCAGGCGGACACTTCTCGAGAGTAACCTTCACAGCTTCAACGATCGCATTCACCGTGTCCGTCAACGATTCCGTAATTTCATCGGAAGAAACGCTTAACGTTTTCGGTAATCCGGAAACAAGGTCACGTCCTCTTATTTCGAGGGACTCAGGCTTGTCCATAGGAAGTGCCGACCCTATTTCCAGCTTAAGCGTCTCGGATGTACGTTCCCCGATCATCAAATTATACGTACGTTTAATGTATTGAGTGATAGCTTCGTCCATTTCATCGCCTGCAATTCGGATGGAACGGCTCGTTACAATCCCCCCAAGAGAGATGACAGCAACCTCCGTTGTTCCCCCTCCAATGTCGACAACCATGCTACCAGTTGGTTCCCACACCGGAAGATCGGCACCTATCGCTGCTGCGAAAGGTTCTTCAATCGTGTAAGCTTCGCGCGCTCCAGCCTGCTTCGTTGCATCTTCAACAGCACGCTTCTCAACAGCTGTGATGCCTGAAGGCACACAAACCATAACATTCGGGTGACGCGGGAACAACCAACGCTGCTTCTGTGCTTGTCTCAAGAAATAGCGAATCATCGTCGCGGTTGTCTCAAAATCAGCAATAACCCCATCCTTCATCGGACGAATTGCACGAATGTTGCCTGGTGTACGACCGATCATTTTTTTAGCGGCGTCTCCGACAGCCTCGATTGTTTTTGTATCAGTACGTAGAGCAACCACGGACGGCTCCCTAACGACAATTCCTCTGCCTTTTACATAAACCAGTGTATTCGCTGTACCTAAATCAATTCCCAAATCTTTCGTAAAACCACCGAACATGGTAGTTGCTCCTTTCCTATTGCGATATCTATTATATTACATAAACCCTTGTTCCTTCAAACTTATGAATCTCTGATCACCAATGATAACATGATCAAGCACTTCAATACCAATTATAGTTCCTGCCTCCATAAGACGATGTGTGAGCTGAATATCCTCCGGACTTGGAGTTGGATCACCGCTAGGATGATTGTGTACACAGATGATCGAAGCACTGCTGCGTTTGATTGCCGCGCGAAACACTTCACGAGGATGAACAATGGACGCATTCAGGCTGCCCATCGATAATGTTTCCTGCGCAAGCAAATGGTTCTTTGTATTGAGAAATAAGCAAACGAAATGTTCTTTCTGCAAATACCGAAGATCTTCACTTACTAAATCTGCGATATCCTTAGGTGAACGAATCGTAACTCGCTCCTCAAATGTACTCTTAGCCAGTCTGCGTCCGAGCTCAATCCCGGCTTGAATTTGCAGAGCCTTCGCATCGCCTATTCCCTTGATTTGGGTAAGCTGATCTTTGCTCATATCAACAAGGCTGCGCAGTCCGCCGCTTTCACTTAATATGCGACCTGCTAAACGCAGCGCTGACTCCGACACAGTCCCTGTTCGAAGTAAAATAGCCAGCAGTTCTGCGTGACTTAATGCACCTGCTCCGTATTGGAGCATTCGCTCTCTAGGTCTTTCCTCCTGCGGTACTTCTCGTAACATCAAACTTGTGACTTCCATGAATTCCCCTCTTTCATTGTGTAGGTTGTGTTACTTAAACGCATCCCATTCATACGGATAAGTGCTCATGAAAACAAAATAAAGCCCGCGGATTTGTAGATCCGAGGGCTTCTAGGACAATTGCTCTTTATTCGATTGTGGACATTCGAACGCTCTGATTTGTTCCAGCATACTGCCGATGGTATGTCCATCAAAGTATATTTCCATCTGCTTCTCTGCGTCAATGAAAACCTTCCCCATCAATAGATCCATTTTGGACGAAATGACGCAGGTCTTATTCTCATCACCAGAGCACCAGCTCGGTTTCAAGGAACCTTGACAAGTTAATCGGTAAATTTCGCCGAGTGTCACCTCGTTCGGGTTGCAGCTAAGTATGAATCCGCCACCGATTCCTTCTTTAGTCGAAACGTAACCTGCTTTTCGTAGAAAGCCCATAACTTTACGTATACGAGCAGAATGGGTAGATACATTCACAGCAATTTCTTCGCTGGTTGCCATATGATCCGGTAAATGAGCCAGAAATACGAGACTGTGGACGGCTATTGTAAATTCGCTGTTCATGGCAAATACCTCCCTGAAGAATGCGAAGTCATGTCGCTTACTGTCATTGTAACCGTTACAGATTACACAGTCAATGTATGAGTCCTATATTGGACATATATTCCAGCTTGGATCGGATGATTATAAAACTTGAATTTCAAAGCTTAGCAGTAAGTCACTGAGCAGAGAAAGCGGCAATCCAACAACGGTAAAATAATCACCTTCAATAGATTCTACGATCGTTGCCCCGATCCCTTGAATCGCATAAGAACCAGCTTTATCCTTAGGTTCTCCTGTGGCAATATAACGTAGAATTTGTGCGTCAGACATAGACTTCATCTTCACATGAGTCACACGATGAGAGACTACCTGCTTAGCTGTAGCTGCGTCCACACAAGCAACTCCGCTGTAAACCTGATGCGTACTGCCTTGCAGTGCTTTAAGCATCCGGAAAGAATCCTGCTCATCCACCGGTTTACCTAGAACCTCATCTTGATAGACAACAACGGTGTCAGAACCAATGATGATTCCTTCTTTTTCATTGGCTTCAAGCATTTCCAAAACAGTTGAGGCTTTACGCACAGAGAGCACTTCTACGAGCTCAGCAGGCGATATTTTTTCTTCGACGGTCTCATCTGCGTCACTCACTCGAATGATATAGGGTAAACCAAGTGATTGAATAAGTTCCTGCCTCCGAGGCGAAGACGAAGCAAGAATAAGTCTTTGTTTAGGGGAATTACTCAAAAGAAACAACTCCTAGCTGATTGTAATATTTAATATGGCCTTCCAAATACAATCCAGTTACACCTTACGATACAGGAGGTAAGCCCCCACTAGTCCAAGAATACTGCACAGGTTTAGTTTCACCAAAAGATGGAACTCATATTTCACGACTTGTAAATCGGCTTTGGGCTCCCATGAAATTTGCGCCGATTTGGTCAAAAATGCGAGAGCAGGCACTGCAGCCAGCAGCTGGCCTATGATAATCCCGGTAATTAAACCGACGATTAAAAATACGATCAATGTGAAGGTACCTTTTTTCATTCCTGTCATCCTCTCTTTATGTACAAGCCCT
This sequence comes from Paenibacillus germinis, assembly GCF_013141785.1. NCBI lineage: Bacteria > Bacillati > Bacillota > Bacilli > Caryophanales > Paenibacillaceae > Paenibacillus > Paenibacillus germinis. The sequence goes on along the minus strand of NZ_WHOC01000183.1, from coordinate 147,911 downwards.
ATTATACGGGTAGACTCTTCTTTTTTCCAAGTAAAAATATGATAGTTTGGTGATTCTTACCAGCTTACAACGTAAGCCTATCCTAGTAAGATAGTTAGCGGAGGTATTTCAACTTATGACTCTACTTAAAAGATTTATCCTTTTATCCTTATTACTTACATTTGCATTTCCTTATCAAGCATTCGCTTACAAAGTTGTCCTCGATGCCGGACATGGCGGAAGTGATCCTGGAGCAACTGGTGTAAACGGTCTTCGTGAAAAAGATGTCAATTGGGACATCACCCAGAAGGTACGGGACGAGCTAATCGCAAAAGGTTACGAAGTTGTCTTAACAAGGACAGATGACTCCTATTGGTCACTCGCACAGCGCGTCGAATTTACAAATACTCTACAAGCGGATTTATTCGTATCTATCCACGCCAATGCACATCCAGACGGTAAAACAAAAGGAACCATGGTTCTTTACTACGACAATGATTATCCACAAGAGGATTATCCAGCAAGTGAAGCAATGAAACAATTAACTCCGTACAGCAAAGACCTTGCACAGCGTGTTTTGGATTCACTAGTCACTGCTGCCGGCACCAAAAACCTAGGTCTCGTTCCAAGTGCAGTTTATGTAGCCAGAATGGGAACAATTCCGAGTATTCTCGTAGAAACCGCTTTTCTCAGCCAAACAAGTGACGCAGCTTTGCTTGCAAGCGATTCGGCCCGGTCTAAAATGGCTGCGGGCATTGCAAATGGTATTGCCGCTTATACGCCGCCCCTTTTTACAGATTCACTTGGTCATTGGGCCAGAGAAGCGATTATTCGGATGAAAAATAAAGGAATCATTGAAGGTATTGCTAATCGGTATGAACCGGAACGCGCTTTAACAAGAGCAGAATTTCTCACATTAATGGACCGGGTATTTACGTTCAGCAAGTTGAAGGCCGTCTGTGAGCCGAGCAATACCGTGACATCCATTGTTTACGGCTGCCAAGCTACCGCTGAGCAAAGTTACAAAGATTTGCCGTCTTCTCATTGGGCAAGCCCTGTATTTGCCAAAGCCAAAAGCTTAAACCTCCTGCAAGGCTACTCCGATGGAACGATTCGACCCAATCAATCGATTACGAGAGGTGAAGTCGCTTTTCTGTTCGATCATCTTTTACAAATGTCGTCTTCCATAACGAATAACCTGCCTTCTGCAGCATCATCCGCATCTTTCAACGATGTACCTGAGACATTATGGAGTGCTAAGGCCATTTATGCGCTAAGAAATAAGGGCATTATTGATGGTATAACGGATACCGCGTTTAAACCTAGTCAAACCATTACCCGTGCAGAGATTGCTGCCATGCTCAATCGCTATTACCAAGGATAAACGACTCCGTCGTCCTTCAGGGACGAGCGCGTTTGTCAAGGTAGATGCGAAGCAAAAGTATAAAACTTATACTTTCTTATCTACAAATAAAAAGCAGTGTGTCCAAACTCCATAGAGTTTTGGGCACACTGCTTTTTCATTAGGATACGCTTATTTTCTTAAGCAGCTCTCTCTGAGCAATAATGTACTGCATCATGGACGATTGAGCTTGCCATAGCATAGCCGCGGAAGGACTCTTCTTGTACTCTTCCATCGATTGAACCGCACTGTTGATCGATGTGGTCATTTTTTGCACGAATGGCTTCGTGTCATCACCTAACCCCTCGCCCAGCGAGGCCGACAATGTCGTAAGCAGCTGATGGGAAGAGCGAATCGATTGCAGCGACGTTTCAGCAAGCGGGGTTGGCTTCGTCTCAGCCAAATGAACAAGCGCTAATCCATTTATCGTATTCACTAGTTTATCACCTTCGGCAATGAAGGTTGGAACCGACTCCGGTTTCGAGCCGCTCCAACGAATGCCTGTGGCCGCTGGGATATCCACGTTTTTCATATAAACCTCAATGGTTTTATCTGATGTTTGCAGTTCTTCTCTTAATGCGAGAGCGTCATCTCGGTTTTTGGCAAATCCGACGAATACGGTCAGCTTATCTGTCGTGTCAAGCGCAGTGGCTAACCCTTTCTTCTTCAGAGTATCTTGGATAGCTTGAGCTGCCTGTAAGGTACTAAACACACCATTTTGAAGGAATGTATACGATTTCGCAGGAATTTGAACCGCTGTGACAGCCGATGCAGCAGCCGGAATAGCCCCCGCTTGATCTGTAGTCGTTTTAGTTGCTCCAGTTGGCGCTTTCGATGGGGCCGCTGCTTGTACATTAGGTGAAGCAACTGTTATCGTATTTTTACTCGATGCCGTATCTTTGGTATCACGTTCACTTGAAAACATAGAGAGAACAAAGAAACCAAACGCAATCCCCGTTACCACTGCTCCTGCCACTGATGTTGCAATTCGTATCCAAGGTGTACCCGTTGATTTCGCGTATCTGGCACCTGTCCCCGGTTCCTTATAGGGTTCCTTAGACGTCCATGACGACCACTCATCGCGATGTCTGTCAGAAGTAGGCTCATCTCTCTCTGTTGACGGATTTCTAACAGCTGGATTCTCACGGGCTGCCTGTGACTCACGAATGATGCGTTCCACTCGCTCACCTTCCGTTTCAATCTGACTATTCCAGCTACCAAAGTCCGTCGTGAATGTATTTAAAGCATGAGGTTCAAATAAATGTTCGACTTGCTCCCTCTCCGCTTGATGATAAGGAGTAACCTCATCCGACGTATGACTGTCAATCGTAGAATCTATAACCTTAAATTCTTCCTGATAGAGTGGTATCACTTTCTCCTCTTGATCGGGTACTCGCGATGCTCTACGGGTTGATTCCGACTTTTCTTGTGGATCGAAACGGTAGGTGATTCTTGCTTTATTCTTGTTCATCTCTCAATCACTCCTCGTAAAATTTATTTGGAAACGGGCATAGCGCCGCGTCGTCTTGTCCAAATCTTCTGTTACTAGATTATGATTGAGAGAACCCCATTATGTTTCTTTCAGCAAAAAAAGACCGCCTCCAGCCATTTGGCTTGCAGCGATCTTTCTTCTAACTAGTCGGTTCGTACTTTTTACGCAGCGATTTCGCTAAACCGTCAGCTGCTTTCCAGATGTCGCCCGCTCCCATGGTTAACACCAAGTCACCAGGCTGCACATGCTGAATCAAATATGTGAGTACCTCATCCCGAGTTGCAATATGCTGAACATTCGGGTTGCTGTTACTGCGAATCAAATCAACCAGTTTGGCTGAATCTATGCCCTCAATTCGCTGCTCGCCGGCAGGTGAGTAAATATCGGTGATAATAACTTCATCAGCTTCATCGAATGAGCGGCTGAATTGTTCAAATAAATAATAGGTTCGCGTATAACGTTGCGGTTGGAATACAGCTATGATGCGTTTCCCTGTTGCTTTTGCTGCGGAAATGGTTGCTTGAATCTCCGTAGGATGATGCGCGTAGTCATCAATGACCAGCATGTTCGCAACTTCTCCCAGCACTTGGAACCTACGCTTTGCACCGCGGAATTCCTGAATAGCTTCTGCAATTTTCTCGAAAGCGAGCCCTGCTTCCAGACAGGTGATAAGCGTCGCTAATGCATTATATACGTTGTGTTTACCTGGTACGGACAAGCTAACTTGACCGAGTGCCGCCCCTTTGAACTGTACAGTAAACGTAACCTTACGGTCGCCTAACGTAATATCGCTTGCGACATAATCAGCCTCAGTATCTATACCATACGTAATAACTTCGCTTTGAATATGCGGAATCATTTCACGTAAGAACGCATCATCATGACAAACAATAGCTCTCCCTCCAGGTCTAACTTGACTGAGGAATTGCTTGTAAGCTTTCTTCAAATTCTCGAAATCACCATTGTAATTCTCCAAGTGATCCGCTTCGATATTGTTTACAAGTGCGAGGGTTGGGTGATATTGAAGGAAGGTTCCATCACTCTCGTCCGCTTCTGCCACGACGAATTCGCCCTTGCCAGCTTTGGCATTACTGCCAACATTCATGATCTCGCCGCCAATAATATAGGTCGGATCTATTCCACAAATCTCCATGACTAAAGCAATCATTGATGATGTTGTTGTTTTGCCGTGGGCCCCAGCTACGGCGATGCCTTTGCGTTCATTCATGAGCCGAGCAAGCATTTGTGAGCGATGAATAATCGGAATGTTCAATTGTTCCGCAGCTTGCATTTCTACATTGTCCTTGGCCAAAGCGGTTGAATACACAACCAAATCGGCTCCTGACACATTCCTAGCTTCATGTCCGATGAAAACTTGAGCACCCTTCGCTTTCAGCTTTTCTGTAAGCTCTTGCTGTGCCAGATCGGAACCAGATATCCGGTATCCCATTTCCAGCATGACTTTGGCAATGGCACTCATGCCGTATCCGCCGATGCCTATAAAGTGTACGTGTTCTGCTTGACTCACGCCGTTCTCACCATCCTTTTTCAGAATCGGTTTGATAGGTAATCCAAGAACGAACATCAGAGATTAAATACAGCGTGCCGGATACGACCGCCAGATCATCCTGCTCAGTTCTACTTGTTAGTATTTCTAAGGCTCGCTTCCAATCTCGCTCGACAATGATATCTACCTCACGGTTCATCTCGCTCAGAAGCTCTCTTGCAATCTCAGCGAGCATAGAAGCGTCGCCTTTTTTATGAAAATCGGGTTCCGTAATTATAAGAGTATCCACCAATGGTAGTATATGCCTTAGGTAGCCTGTATGATTCTTCGTCTTGAGCATTCCTATCATCATATGAAGCTTATGATAAGTATATACACTTTGAAGCGCGGCAGCCAGCGTTGCGGCCCCTTCTGGGTTGTGAGCGCCATCGAGTAATATACGAGGCTCTCTCGAAACCATCTCAAGCCTGCCCGGCCAACGTGTCTCCTTGAGCCCTTTGAACAGATCTTCATCATCTACGATGCAAGCATAATACTGACGAAGAACTTCAAGCGTCATTACGGCCACTGCTGCGTTCTTCAATTGGTGCTCTCCGTTTAACGTAATCGGCACACCATTAATATTTCGAAACGGCCCGCTAAAATCAAAAGTTTGGCTATCTAGCTCACTTCTCACATTCGTGAAATTGAATTGTCCACCAAGTGAGTAGAGTGTTGCTTTTTTGGCCTTGGCTGTTTGATCGATCACACTCCACACCTCATGAGGCTCAACAGCGGTAATGACGGGTACACCCGCTTTAATAATACCTGCTTTGTCTGCTGCTACTAATTCTAGTGTATCTCCCAAGATTTCCATATGGTCATGGCCTACATTTGTGATGATGGTTACGACGGGATTCACAATATTCGTGCTATCCAGCCTTCCCCCGAGACCTGTTTCCCATACTACGTAATCGGGATATGCCACTTTGCCAAAATGCATAATCGCAAGCGCAGTCGAAATTTCAAACATTGTCGGAGGTCCAACCTCAGTCTCTGCAATTTCGTCAACGATTGGCTTCATTTCATTCACCAGTCTGAGCAGCACATCGTCCGGAATGTCGGCTCCGTTCACTTGGATACGATTCGTATACTTCTCCAAATAAGGAGACGTGAATGTACCCACGTCATATCCGCAAGCCTGCAAAACAGAAGATAAATACGCACATGTTGAGCCCTTGCCGTTCGTACCAGCCACATGAATGAACTTAAGCCTACGTTCGGGGTGACCTAGTTTCTCCATTAGCAACTGCATTCGTTGAAGTCCCGGTTTCATGCCGAGCTTCTCCATCCGGCCGACAATCCAGGCAATGGCTTCTTGCGCTGTCTGGAATTCAGCCGAAGGGGTATCTTTGATTTTATCCATCGATCTCATCCTCATTTACTATATGAATCAGCTTGTTTTCGTAACTAGGCAATCGTTTGATTTGCTACAATTATCCTTTTAACTCCGCTAATCGCGCAATCACTTTGTCTCGCTTATCGGCATAATCAGCAAGCTTTGCCTTTTCTTCCTCGATGACCTTGGCTGGCGCCTTGGCCACAAAGCCCTCATTGCCCAGTTTCTTCTCGATACGCTCTACTTCACCGTGCAAAGATTGTAATTCTTTATCCAAGCGCGTGAGCTCTTGCGCAATGTCGATAAGACCAGCCAGCGGCAAGAAAAGCTCAGCTCCTGTAATGATAGCGGTCATGGCTTTCTCAGGAGCTGCCATTTCTGCGTCGATTTGGAGTAGAGAAGTGTTACAGAAACGCTTCAGGTATTCCTCATTGCTGCGGAGAATACTCAGCGTATCGCTGCTAGCCGGCTTGACAAGCAGTTCAACTTTCTTACTCATAGGCACATTCACTTCGGCCCGAATATTACGAACGGAACGAATAACGTCCATCAAGAGTTCCATCTCACGAACAGCGTCAGGCGATTCGAAAGCCTCATTCACTACAGGCCAAGGTGCAAGCGTAATGGTCTCACCCACATGCGGCAGATGCTGCCAAATCTCTTCCGAAATGAAAGGCATGAAAGGATGAATCAAACGCTGTGTATGATCAAGAACGTAAGCAAGCACGGACTGCGTTTTACTCTTAGCAGCTGCATCTGCCCCATATAAGCTTAATTTACTAAACTCAATGTACCAATCACAAAGATCATCCCAGATGAAATTATACAGCAAACGGCCAGTTTCGCCGAATTCATAGCTGTCTATTAGACGCGTCACGTCACGAACTGTTTCATTCAGGCGGTGCAGAATCCAGCGGTCTGCAGTACCCAGTTGACCCGTTAGATCAATATCTGCTGCGTTTACACCTTCGAGATTCATTAAAGCAAAGCGAGATGCATTCCAGATCTTATTCGCAAAATTCCGCGCTTGCTCCACACGTTCCCATCGGAAACGTAGATCTTGTCCTGGTGTGCTGCTTGTCGAAATCATATAGCGCATAGCATCAGCGCCGTACTTCTCGATGACTTCAAGCGGATCGACTCCATTGCCAAGGGATTTTGACATTTTGCGGCCTTCGGAATCCCGTACAAGACCATGCATCAAAACATCTTTAAACGGAATTTGCTGCGTAAATTCCAGCCCCGTAAAGATCATGCGAGATACCCAGAAATAAATGATATCATAGCCCGTTACAAGCACATTCGTCGGGTAGAAACGCTTCAAATCCTCTGTTTCATTAGGCCAGCCCAATGTTGAAAAAGGCCACAATGCCGAGCTGAACCATGTATCAAGTACGTCATTGTCTTGATTCAAATTCGTGCTTTGGCAATGTGAACAAGTCGTAGCATCCTCACGTGTTACCGTGATTTGACCACAATCTGCACAGTGCCATGCTGGAATCCTGTGTCCCCACCACAATTGACGAGAAATACACCAGTCACGAACATTTTCGATCCAGTTCAAGTACGTTTTCTCGAAGCGATCAGGTACGAAATTAACGCCATTGCCTGATTTTTGTGTATCAATCGCTTTCTCAGCAAGCGGCTGCATTTTCACGAACCATTGTGTTGACAAATAAGGCTCGATAACCGCACCACTGCGTTCACTGTGACCCACTTGATGGACATGCTCTTCAATTTTAATAAGAACACCTTGCTCCTTCAAATCCGCCACGATTTGCTTGCGGCAATCAAAGCGATCTTGCCCTTGATACGGCCCCGCATTCGCGTTCATCGTACCCGTTTCATCCATAACAAGAATTTGCGGCAGGTCATGACGCTTCCCGACTTCGAAGTCGTTCGGGTCGTGAGCCGGTGTAATTTTGACGGCGCCGCTTCCGAACTCTTTATCCACATACTCATCTGCTATGACCGGTATCTCGCGGTTTACGATTGGGAGAAGCAGCATTTTGCCGATGAGATGCTTATAGCGCTCATCCTTTGGATGAACAGCGACAGCTGTATCCCCTAGCATCGTCTCAGGACGCGTCGTGGCAACAACGATTGAACCTGTTCCATCCGTCGTTTTGTATTCTAAGTGATAGAGAGCGCCTTGCACCTCTTTATATTCTACTTCAATGTCAGACAGCGCTGTACGAGCCGCTGGATCCCAGTTAATAATATATTTCCCGCGATAGATGAGGCCTTTCTCATAAAGGCTTACGAATACTTCACGAACGGCTTGTGATAGCCCCTCATCCAAGGTGAAGCGTTCACGCGAATAATCCAGCGAGAAGCCCATTTTGGCCCATTGCTCACGAATCGTGTTCGCATATAGCTCCTTCCACTCCCACACCTTCTCCAAGAACTTCTCGCGTCCAAGATCATAGCGTGATTGTCCTTGCTCACGGAGCTTTTGCTCTACCCTAGTTTGGGTAGCAATACCTGCGTGGTCAGATCCAGGCAGCCAAAGTGCGTCATAACCCTGCATCCGTTTGGTACGAATTAAAATATCCTGTAGTGTAAAATCAAGCGCATGCCCGATATGCAGCATACCTGTTACGTTCGGAGGTGGAATCACAATGGTGTAGGTTTCTGCATCAGGACGAGTGCCTGCTTTGAAAAATTCATTTTTAATCCAGTAATCATACCACTTGCGCTCAGCTTCTTTAGGATCGTACGTAGTAGGCATTTGCAATTGTTCTTTGGTCTCATTAGCTTCGGTCATAGGATTACCTCCATTACTATTATCTCTGTTAAACAGGCTTATAAGGCCTGTAAGTCATCTCACATCGGCGTCCATTCAAACAAAAAAAGCCCTCCGCCCCGCAAAGGACGAAAGGCTTGCTTCCGTGGTACCACCTTCATTCCGCGCAGCTTCAAAAGAAGCGCGTGGCTCTCAAACAGATAACGGCTGCGGCCGGCGAATGCTAATGCTGCTCACCGCATAAACGGGCGCATACAATCACACTCACAACTCCAGGGCGACTTCGTTCGGTTGCTTCCTATGGAACCTTTCAGCGCTACCAGTTCCACTCTCTGAAGGGCTTACCGCCTACTACTCCCTATCAACGTTTCCAATATTACTCAAAATGGTTTACATCATATGATATCGAACATTTGAAATAGAGTCAATATATCATTCCAGTATTACCTTTTTTGCATAAATTATGCTTGCTTCCGAAAGATGTTACGAAAATGAATAAGAGCCCCCAGCCGCTATAAGCAGCCAAAGGCTCTTGCCTATGTATCTGTTATTTATCTAGGCAGATAAATAACCTGCCCAACTGAAATTTCTTGATCACTCATACGATTCAGGAGTTGAAGCTCACGCGGGTTGAGCTGATATCGTTTGGCAATCGATTCCAACGTATCTTCTTTTTGAACAATGCAAAGTTTTAGTTTCCTAAACTCTTGCGTCCCTGTGTTGCTTTGAAGAAAGAGTCGCTTCCACTCCACAGCATCTATTCGCGTCTCTTCCGCAAGCGCAGCTTGCGCTTCTGCTTCTGCATTCCTCTTATCGGTAAGATACGAGCCCGCCTTTGAAAGAAGCGATTTAATACCGTACGGGTTGATGTCCACAGCCTCATTCGCCTTTTTGCCAAAGGCGACTTTGAGTTCTTTCTTGTCTTCCGAAACCACCGTGCTTTCTTGATGGGGTGTCACCTTTATTTCGGTTTGTTCAAACTCCACGACAACTGCACCATCGTCAGAACCAACCTCATCTTGAACGGGAGCCACAAATGGAAGAGCATCAGCATAAGACGCTGCATTCACGGGTTCTCGTATGGTTGGAACTGCCGGAGGTTCCTGTACGGGCTGTGGCTGATAGGGCACAGGCGGCTCAAAACTTGGGATGTTAACCTCATGAACAAAAGTAACTTCCTCTTCTTCCCGCCAGCTCTCCAGCGGAGCCGACACAATTTCGACGCCTTGCAGGGAAAGAACACCTGTAACGTTCAGACTTCGCGCTGATAAAAGATCAATATCAAAATTTTCAATCTCGACCTGAATATCTTCCACACGATGAATACGATTTAAAGGTAATGTGATCTCGACTGGAATCAGATGCTCTAGTGATCTGGGTGTATCCCTTTCTTCACTGAAATAATTACCCGTGAGCAGCAAATTTCCTTTCAGGATTGCCTGATCATCCAGAGTAATTACCTGAATATGAGGAAGCAATTCTACATCATTTAATTCTTGTATCCCCGCCAAATCTTCTTGCAAATGAACTCGTTCATAGATATCGAATCTTAAACCTGGTTGTTGTTCAGACACCGAATTAATCCTCCCTTCCATCAAACCCAGATGCTGGACAGCATTCGGATTGTTTGGCCATTTACTTGTTTGTCTCTAAAAGTATATGGGTGGGAAGGGCTAGGCATGACTACATTTTTACAAGGCTGCAACTTCCTCTAGTAAAAGTTTGAAATCTTGCGGCAGAGGAGCATGCACGATGACCTGCTTTTGAGTAACAGGATGATCGAACAAAAGCTTCTCTCCGTGCAGAGCTTGTCGATGAAACAATCGCGATGAACCCCCATAAAGGGAATCCCCTACTAATGGGTGGCCTAAGTGACTAAGATGGACCCTAATTTGATGGGTTCTCCCTGTTTCTAGCGTAAGTTCCACGAAAGCTGCTTTCTTCATTTGCTGTAAAACACGATAATGTGTTACCGCTTGATCACCGCTAGGTGAAACTCTTCGCTTGCCTGAGATATAGCGATCTTTCCCAATAGGTTCATCTATCGATCCTTGTTTTGTTCGGAATATTCCTTCAGCTAGTGCCACATAGCGTCTATCAATCCGTTTGTCACGCATTGCCTCATCAAGAAGCACATGCGCCCACTCATTTTTGGCATAAAGTACTGCTCCGGTCGTATCTTGATCTAAACGATGGATATGCCGAATCCCACAAGCCTGGCCTGTCGATTCAAAATAGAAGGCTACCGCAGAAGCCAACGTACCGCTTTGCCCTATCTCTGCTGGATGAACAGACATGCCTGCCGGTTTATTAACAACAAGGCAAAAGTCATCCTCATACAAAATACCAAGAGCGTAAGGCTCAGGTCTGAAAGAAGCCTTCTCTTCTGGAAACGCATGAAGTCGAATTTTGTCATCCTGAATTCGAATAAGACCTTGAGAGGCTAGTCGAAGATAGTACTTTCTAGGAACTGGCAGTATAGCTGCTAATTCTTCTATAGCCCCTGGTTTAAGAGGCTTCCATAACGGATTTGGAACAGGGAGCTCCAACCATTCACCACTGCGCTTCCACTCTGTCATTTAAGTGTTCCTTTACGAAAAGATAAATAGATTACGAGCAAAATAACTAGAAACACAAAAACAACGGCCATTAGATCTATTGGAAAATCAAAAAAGTAATATCGTTTCATAGATTTGATTACTCCTTAAGAAAATAGGGATTATGTACACTTTATTTTAACAATTACCAATAACAATTGCATGCAAAAATATGATAATATAAGTCTTGTATTGTTTTTTTTCGACATTACTTATCAAAATATCTAATACCAAATAGAATAATAGAGCAGGAGAGGAACAACCGTGGGTAGTTCAATATTAGAGCATTTTCGTAGTTATAGTTGGCTGAAACGCACTTTTCTCGTTATAGCTGTTTGTACTTTTCTGAGTTCAAGCTTCTTATTTCTAACCCCGCCTGGGGCATATATTCGCGAGTATTTGGCTAAAACGGTTATTACGACGCAGCATCGTGACTGGGCTTGGATTTTCGTTGGTGCTGAGCGTAGAGATCAGATGGTTCTCGAAATGCAAAATTTGACCGAAATCAACTCTGTTGAAAAACAAGATTTGCGGGCGGTTCAATTCAATAAAAATCGTTCTACGGAAAGTCTTGTGAAAGTCGAAGATATTTCTGGTCAGTTTTGGAAGGGCAAGAAAATGTATGTCTATGACCCAAGAACGATTCGTGTCGTTGTCCCCGCAAAGCAAGGTGAAGGGGAAAGAATTACCTCCATGGTAGAGCGTACTGGCGCTGTCGCCGGCGTAAATGGCGGAGGTTTCAACGATCCAGACGGACTTGGAAACGGATTTGCGCCAATTGGTGCTATTATGTCCGGCGGAGAAATTCTTTATACAGACCAAGAAGGCAGCGTTCCTCAACACATCGTTGGATTCACAAAAGAAGGCACGCTCATTATCGGCAAGTATACGATTGACGAGCTGCTTAAACTTGGTGTCACTGACGCTGTATCCTTCTATCCGCGTGTTATTGCTAACGGAAAACCGCTTATTACAAGCGGAGACGGAGGCTGGGGACGCGCACCTCGTACAGCTGTGGGACAAAAAGCCGACGGAACGGTTATCTTCATCGTGATCGACGGCCGTCAAACGCACAGTGTAGGCGCGACCCTCAAAGAAGTACAGGATATGTTTCTCGCAGATGGCGTCATTAATGCTGGCTTCTTAGATGGCGGAGCTTCCTCCGAGATGGTATACAATGATGAGCTGATTACGAAGCCATCAAGTCGTTATGGGGAGCGTCGCTTACCTTCTGCTTTCCTAGTTTTTGACCATCCTGACCAAGTAAAGGTGAAGAATGTTTGGGAAGGACTTAAAACAATCGATCCAGGTGGTGCTTATGACCACCCTGAATTCTTGAAAGAACAAGCGAATAAAAAAGCGAACCCGCCTAAAGCAACAGCTACACCAAAATCAACAACGTCAACCAAGCCTGAAACCAGCAGTGAAGCAGGTAAGAATGGTACATCTAATCCTCCTTCAGGATCAGATAATGGTGCTGTCAAACCAAGTCCGACAGTGAAGCCTGAAACTTCACCTACACCTTCTACGAAGCCAAGTCCTTCTCCGAGTACAGGCTCTGGAACAGGTACAGGCAATGGTGGTAATACCGGCACAGGTTCGGGCACAGGCTCAGGAAGCTCCTCACCAGGAGCTTCCACATCATCAAAGCCGAGCCCGACGCCTACACCGAGTACAAGCCCTAACCAAGGACAAACAAATACTGGGAATCCTGCATTGCCATCTCCAACCGTTGCTCCAACTACAAAAACAGAATAAATCCTCTACATAAATTGCAAAAGACCTGGCCACGTTGGCCAGGTCTTTGCATGTTCAGAAACTTATAATCGCTTCAACGCTTCACGATGAGCATCGATGGTAGCAGCGATATCTTCATCGGAATGAACCGTAGATACAAACATCCCTTCGAATTGCGAAGGTGCAACCGAAACTCCCAAATCGAGCAAATGGCCGAAATAAGCATTAAACTTGGCTAGATCAGACGTTTTGGCTGTATCGTAATTCGTGACAGCCTGCTCAGTGAAGAATGGACATATCATGGATCCTACTCGGTTAATAGTGCTTGCTACGCCAATTTCAGCAGCATTCCTAGCAAAACCAGCTTCCAGCTTCGCGGACTTGCGTTCCAGTTCCTCATACACATTGGGCTCACCCAATAACGATAACGTTGCGAAGCCTGCTGCCATTGCTAGTGGATTGCCTGATAAGGTTCCCGCCTGATAGATTGGACCTGCAGGAGCAATCTGCTCCATAATGTCCAGACGGCCTCCATAAGCGCCTACAGGGAGTCCTCCGCCAATGACCTTACCTAGACATGTTAAATCAGGTGTAACGCCGTATAAGCCCTGAGCACAGTGTTTATGCACGCGAAAGCCAGTCATCACCTCATCGAAGATTAGCAAGGTGCCATATTGCTGAGTAATGGCACGTAATCCTTGTAAAAACCCTTCAGCTGGAGGAACTACTCCCATATTCCCTGCAATCGGCTCAACGATTAAAGCCGCGATTTCTTCTCCAAACTTTTCAAACACTAATTTAACGGATGCCAAATCATTGTAAGGCACAGTGATCGTATTCGAGGCCACGCTATTCGGAACCCCTGGACTGTCTGGAAGGCCAAGTGTGGCTACACCGGAGCCAGCTTTGATCAGCAGTGCATCTGCGTGACCATGATAGCTTCCTTCGAATTTCATAATCTTGTCGCGCTTCGTAAACCCGCGGGCTAACCGAAGGGCGCTCATCGTCGCTTCTGTCCCTGAATTCACCATGCGAACCATATCAATGGACGGCACGCGTTCAATAACCAACTTCGCCATTTCCGTTTCTAGAAGCGTCGGAGCACCGAAGCTCGTCCCTTTTTCGGCAGTACTTTTAATGGCTTCCAGCACGACAGGATGAGCATGTCCGACGATTAATGGACCCCAAGATCCTACATAATCGATAAAGGTATTGCCGTCAATATCCGTTACGTGAGAACCTGAGCCTTTCTCCATGAACAAAGGTGTTAGACCAACCGACTTAAAGGCGCGAACAGGACTGTTCACTCCCCCGGGAATGATCTTCTTAGCTTCTTGAAAGGCGGCCGAAGAGCGCGTGTCGATTCTACTCGAATTTTCCATAATTTCATACCCCCAGTAATCTATCTATGATAAAATGAGTTGACTTACTACATATAAAGGCGGTACCCATATGATCGATATCATCAAAAAAGTACCTTTATTCTCCCAATTGAATGAAGAACAATTGGGCGCTCTAGCTCAGATTTGTACAAGACGTTCCTTTAAAAGGAGTACCGTCTTATTCTCCGAAAAAGAGGTCGGCTCCGTCTTTTATATGGTCCTCAGCGGCTCCGTCAAAATTTTCACAACAAGCAGTTCCGGTGAGGAAAAAATATTGTCCATCTGCAAATCAGGCGAAAGCTTTGGTGAACTTTCACTGATTGATGGCAAGCCGCGCTCTGCTTCGGCCCAAACTTTGGAGGACAGTGTACTACTCACATTGACAGGACAAAGTTTCCTCGATCTGCTACGCACTAATTTTGACATTACCCTCGGCATTATGCAAGAGCTTAGTAGTCGACTACGCGATACGAATCAACAAGTGTTCGACTTGACCTTCTTAGATGCGAGAACGCGTGTCATCAAAAGCTTGATCAAAATGGCCAATAAGCATGGGTTGCGTAACGGAACGACGATTACGATTAAACTCGTGCTTAACTTTGATGAAATATCTCAACTAGCCGGCGTACAAAAAGTGACGCTCATGCAAGTGATTCGTGATCTTGAAGAAAAGCAAATCTTGACCCTTTCATCATCAGATTTCAAATTAGATCTGGCCAAGCTTCGTTAAATCGAACTGGCTGTTTCTACGGCTTCCTGAGACTGGTTTTGGATCAGATCCGCAAGCTGCCACGCAGCCTCTTTACCTTGCCTTATACAGTCAGGGAGACCCACTCCATGGAACCCTGCACCCACGATAAGGACCTGAGGCATAGCTGCAGTAAGCTCTTCACGGAACTGTGCAATCTGCTCCAGATGACCCACAGGATATTGCGGCATAGAATGCATGAGGCGAGTTACATCCGTAAAGAGCGGTTCCGCTTTTAGTCCTAATAATTCCCGCAGATCATGACGAGCTTTGCTAACTAGTTGTTCATCCGACCACTCCGGCCACTCTTGCTCACCTGCACGACCGATATAACAGCGCAGAAGCACCTTCCCGTCTGGGGCTGTATGCAGCCATTTAGCAGATGTTAAGGTACACGCAGTAATCGTCCTGCCCTCAGTTTTCGGCACTAGAAAGCCCGAGGCATCCAGTTCAAAAGGGATGTCTTTACGATCGAAAGCCATAATAACATTCGCCACGGAAATGTAATCAATCGTCTTAAGTTGATTTGCTGCAGGCAAATCTGCTAACATTTGCGCTGCCTGATAAGTAGGCGTAGTTAGGATAACGCCGTCAACCATTTCACTATGCCCATCCTCAAAGATAACCTCGGCTTGATGCTGCCCCATTTTACGAACAGATACAACCCCAACGCCATTTCGCAGATCCACAGTCTTCAAGGCAACTTCTAAGCCCGAAACCAACGTTTGAAGCCCTTTTTTGAATGTCACAAAAACCGAGTTACGAACCGCAGAAGGTAAGTGAGCACTCTCTTCACTCACGTTTTTGCGGCTGGCCATCATCCCTAGAATTAAACTTCGATGCTTCTGCTCCATCGCTCGAAACTGTGGGAACGTTGCTTTTAAACTAAGCTTAAACGTATCACCTGCATAAATCCCCGCTAGAAGTGGTTCCACGATACGCTGAAGCACTTCTTTCCCTAAACGGCGCTCCAGAAAATGTCCAAGAGATTCATCCGTTGATAAATCACGCTTCGGCAGGATCAAATCAAGTGCAGCTCGCATTTTACCTAATGGGGAAATGAGGCCCGTCTTCATGAACGGTGTCATTTGCGTTGGTATGCCGAGCACTAAGCCAGGTGGCATGCGGTGCAGCTTGCCTTGACGTACAATGTAGGTCTTTTTCGCCCCAGGATTCGTTCCTGTAAGCTCATGTTCAAGCCCGAGATCATAAGCCAGATCAATAATAGGGCGCTTCCGTGCAAGGAAGGAATCCGGCCCTTTTTCAATAACGAAACCCTCTCGCTCTATGGTATGAATTTTCCCGCCAAATGTCGGGGACTTCTCCACCACAGAAATACGAAAAGGAGCTCCCGCTGACTCCAACCTTTTCTTTAAGTAAAAAGCTGCGCTAAGCCCCGTGATCCCCCCGCCAACAATCATGTAGTGCGGAATCCTAGTACTCATGATAAACGGGTGACCTCTTTCCATTTCTTGTAGACAACATCACTCAATGTTTCCAGGTACAGAGGGTCTGTATTTAGTGATTCTGTTCGTTCCAAATGCAGTCCAAGCTCTTTGGCAAGAGCCTGTGCTTCAATATCTATATCGTAGAGAACCTCAAGATGATCCGAAACAAAGCCGATCGGACATAGAAGTACATTCTTGACGCTTTCTTCTTGATTGATCTTCTGTAAAACATCCAAGATATCCGGACCGAGCCACGGCATCGCCGTTTGTCCAGCACTTTGCCAACCGAACTGCCAATTCGTCAGACCTACACGCTCAGCAATGACTTTGGAAGTGGCAAGCAATTGATCTGGGTATGGGTCTTTCATTTCAAGTATTTTCTCAGGCAAGCTGTGCGCAGTAAAGATAACACGCACATCATTTCGATTCACACCTGAGAATTTCTCTAAGGCTTTGTCAACACGTGTACTAAGGGCATTAACCAGTTTAGGATGAAGATGGTAATCAAGAACGAAATCAATCTTCAGACCAAGTGCATCTGCCTTATCTTTCGCTCTTTTCACGTAGCCGCCAACGCTCATAGTGGAGTAGTGAGGGGCTAGAACGACTCCCACAGCCTCCGTAATACCGTCCTTAACCATTTGCTCTACACCGTCTTCTACGTAAGGCTGAGCATGCTTCAGACCCTGATAACAGACGAATTCAAGATCTGGATGTTCTTGACGAAGTGTATTCTCCAGGCCTTTAACCTGCTTGTTCGTATTTTCACGCAGCGGGAAGAACCCTCCCACAATTGCCTCATAACGAGCCGTTAATTCATGCAGTTGCTCAGGCGTTGGAGGATGCCCACGTCTAATATGTGTGTAATAAGCTTCAACTTGATCCAAACTTTCCGGAGTACCATAAGACATGACTAAAACACCAATACGCTGACTCGCCATGCTAAACACCACTCTTTTCTGCTTGCTGCGTTAATACGGAATGTGAGTAAGTATGGATGAATGTAGTTAAATCCTTTAATTTCTCAAGCGATGCTTCCGGGAATAAGCCATGGCCAAGATTAAAGATATAACCTGGTTGCTGGATACCCTCATCTATAATGGCTTTCGCCTGTTGCTCAATAACGCTCATCGGAGCTGTTAAAATATAGGGATCCAAGTTTCCTTGCACGGCAAAGCGCTCTCCAACTCTCCCACGGCCTACAGAAATTGGAATCCGCCAATCTAGACCAATAACATCCGCTTGGATGTCTTTGAGATATGGAAGTAACTCCCCTGAACTTACGCCTGGGAAATAAATCTTCGGCTCCTTCAAGTCCGCAAGTTCTTTGAATATTCGCGTCATTGTCGGCAGCACATACATTTGGAAATCCGCAGGAGAAAGCGCGCCAACCCAGCTATCAAATACTTGAACAGCCTTGGCACCCGCTGCGATATGCGCTCGCAAGTACGTAATAACCATATCACCCAGCTTCTCCATTAAAGCAAACCACACGATTGGTTCAGAGTACATAAGCTGCTTCGTACGAATATAGCTTTTGGATGGTCTACCTTCAATCAAGTAGCTCGCAATCGTAAATGGCGCACCCGCAAATGAGATGAGGGGAACCTCAAGCTCCTTGTCTAGGATACGGATCGTTTGAATAATATGCGATAAATCTTTCTCCACATCTATAGGACGCAAACGTTCAACATCCTGTGCTGTCCGAACTGGCGTGTGAATCACAGGACCCACATCTTTGACAATATCAAAATCAATCCCAAGTGAAGCAACGGGATTCATAATGTCCGAATATAAAATGGCCGCATCAACACCCAACTTTTTAATGGGCATCATCGTAACTTCCGCTGCTAGCTCAGGTTGCTGACAAATTTCGAGCAGTGAGTACTTTTCTTTGATTTTGCGATAATCCGGATCGTAACGTCCAGCTTGGCGCATATACCAAACGGGCAGCGTATCCACTTGTTCTTTTCGGCATGCTTTAATAAAATTATCGTTGTAGGTCATGAGGCACCTTCCTCTGGGTTTCCATCTATTCTCATTCATTATGCCCTAATTATACCCCTGTCACAACAGAAGTAAGCTTAGGTTTTGCGACAAAAGTATGACAAAAGAACCATCCGCACTAAGACAACATGCTGATCGTTTCCACCGGAAACTGCTCGCCTTTGCATCTTAGGTGAATGGCTCTATTTAGAAATTAGCTATTTTTTCAAATAACGAGCAATGTCTTTAGCAAAATATGTCAAGATGATATCAGCACCAGCACGTTTGAAGCTCGTCATTGTTTCCATCACGATAGCCTCTTCATTAACCCAACCCTGCATGGCCGCAGCCTTAATCATCGAATATTCTGCACTTACATTATAGGCTACTACCGGCAAATCGAAGTTATCCTTCAGCATCCGAATGATGTCCATATAAGCAAGAGCTGGTTTCACCATGAGGAAATCAGCGCCCTCTATAACGTCACTTTCCGCTTCACGCAAAGCTTCGCGCCCGTTGGCTGGATCCATTTGATACGTCTTGCGGTCTCCGAATTGCGGTGTTGAATCCACAGCATCTCGGAATGGACCGTAGTAAGCCGATGCATATTTAACGGAATAGGCCATAATCGGTGTATTCTCGTAGCCAGCTTCATCTAATCCTGAACGAATAGCATGTACATAACCGTCCATCATGTTGGAAGGAGCGATAATGTCAGCACCCGCTTTGGCTTGCGATACAGCCGTACGAACCAACAGCTCCAAGGAAGCATCATTTGCCACATCCGCCTGTCCCGTAACCGGATGATGATGAATAACACCACAGTGACCTGTATCCGTAAACTGACAAAGACACGTATCGGCAATAATGAGCAAATTCGGGTTCAATTCTTTAATAAAACGGGTCGCTTGCTGCACAATGCCATCATCCATGAAAGCGGAAGTTCCTGTCGCATCTTTATGATCTGGAACTCCAAACAAAAGAATAGCTTGAATGCCGAGCTTTGTAATTTCTTCGATCTCTTCTTGCACTCTGTCTAAAGAAAAATGATAAACACCTGGCATCGAAGCAATTTCTGACTTGATGTTCGAACCATGTGTGACAAAAATCGGTTGTACAACATCGTGAACAGTCACTTGATTTTCACGTACCAGATTACGAATAGCTGCATTGCCGCGTAAGCGGCGATTACGAACGATAGGGAAACTCATGAAGAATTCCGCCTCCTTATTGGCGTTCAGATGCAGATCCTTAAGAAGCTGCATCTGAGGCATTATTATTATTTAAGCTGAGCAATGCTTTGTACTAATGACGCAACAGTAGCCTCTTCAGCCATATACGTAACCGGTAACCCACATTGACTTGCGGTCTCTGCAGTTTTGGGTCCAATACAGGCAATTTCAACCCCTTGCAGCAAGGATAGCGGTTCTTCCACACCTAGCTGACGCAAGGCTTCAAGCAAATTTGTAACCGTAGATGAGCTTGTAAAAGTTATGATATGAATGCTTTGATTTTGCAGAAGATGAATGATTTCATCCCCATCTTCTGTTGTAAGTACATTTTCGTAGACATCGACTTCGGTTACTTCAAGACCAAGTTCTTTGAGCTTAGCAGGCATATAATCACGCGCCAGGTCAGCCGTAGGTAATAGCACCTTCTGACCGGCTTTCAAATCTGCTTGAATGGCTTCCAGAATACCCTCGCCTTGATATTTGGCCGGGAGTACATCCGCAATGATGCCACGTTCAGCTAGCGCTTCAGCTGTCTTCGGGCCAACAGCTGCAATGCGAGCTTTCCCCATTTTGCGAACATCAATCCCTTTTTCACGCAGCCTGCGGAAAAAATACTCCACACCGTTTACGCTTGTCAGCAGCACCCAATCAAATTCATGAAGCTTATCTAGCGCCAAATCCAATGCTTGAATGGCCTCAGGGCGACTTGGCGGTTGTAATCGAATAACTGGGAATTCGACCGCTTCTCCACCCATGTCATCGATTAAATCCACAAGCTCACTTGCCTGACTTCTAGCTCTTGTGACAAGCACTCGGCGCCCGAAAAGCGGCTTCTTCTCTATCCAGGCCAGTTTCTCACGCAGCTTAACAACTTCACCAACGATAATAACGGCTGGTGATTTGAAATTAGCTTCTCTTACCTTCTCCGTAATATCGGCCAAAGTTCCCGTAATCGTTTCTTGATCCGCCCATGTTCCCCATCTGACGAGAGCAACAGGCATTTCTGGCGGTTTGCCGCAGCGAATCAATTCGCGACAAATTTGTTCAAGATTCGCTACACCCATCAAGAAGACCATGGTGCCGATCGCCTTAGCCAGATGCTCCCAGTCCAAACTGGAATAAGTCTTATTCGGGTATTCATGACCGGTAATAATCGCAAAGGATGAAGTAAAGTCGCGATGTGTGACTGGAATACCTGCATAGGCAGGAACCGCAATCGAGGATGTGATACCTGGAATAATATCGAAGATCACATCATTATCTGCGAGCAGCTCCGCTTCCTCGCCCACTCGACCGAATACACTGGGATCGCCGCCTTTGAGCCGAGTCACAACTTTCCCCTGAAGAGCTAGATCTACGAGCAATTGATTAATTTCTTCTTGCTTTAGTATATGTTTGTCCGGAAGCTTGCCGACAAAGATCAGCTCAGCTTCCGGTCTACGATGCTTGAGTAGACGAGGGTTGGCCAGCCGATCATAAACGATGACATCGGCTTTCTGAATGGCTTCCATACCGCGAACCGAGATGAGTTTAGGATCTCCGGGACCAGCACCAACGAGATAGACTCTTCCTTTGTTCACGATGCTCACTTCCTTACCTCAGCCAGGATACGTTCTGCGCCTTGCGCGATAAGCTTATCGGCGACAAGCAAACCTAGTGCTTCCGGATCGCTCCCGGAAGCCGTCTCCTTGAGCATGGTGACGCCGTCCGGCGTACCGACCATGCCCGTTAAAGTGAGCAGCGGCATCTCTGTTCCGCTGCTGTCCTCGCTTATGCTCGCGTAAGCGCCGAGCGGCACTTGGCAGCCTCCATTGAGTCTGCCTAGAAAAGACCGCTCCGCTCGCACCGCGAGCGCGGTTGGCTCATGCTGGAACCTGCCCAGCAGGTCCAGCATGAAAGCGTCGCCGCCCCGGCACTCGATGCACAGCGCCCCCTGCCCTACGGCAGGGAGGCAGATCTCGGGCGGCAAGTACGCGCTGATGCGATCCTGCCAGCCGATCCGGTGCAAACCGGCCGCGGCAAGCAGAATCGCATCGAAGTTCTCATCATCGAGCTTGCGAAGCCTCGAATCAATGTTCCCACGGACCGACTCGATGCGGAGGTCCGGGCGGTGGTGCTGCAGCTGGCTGGCGCGCCGCAGCGAGCTGGTACCGACGAGCGCGCCTTGCGGCAGCTCGTCCAGGGAGCGGTGCCCGCGTGTGATCAGCGCATCGCGCGGATCCTCACGCTTCGGCACCGCTCCGACAACTAGCCCTTCGGGTAACTCGAAGGGCATATCTTTCATGCTGTGGACGGCCATGTCGATGTCGCCGTCCACGAGTGCCTGTTCGATTTCCTTGACGAACAGACCCTTACCGCCTACCTTGGACAAGGTGACGTCCAATATGCGGTCGCCCTTCGTGACAATTTTCTTTATTTCAAATTGACAAGCTATCCCATGTTCAGCTGCAAGCTGTTTTAAGAGCTCCACAACTTGCCCTGTCTGAGTAAGTGCCAACGCGCTTTGCCTAGTTCCTACGATGATTGTTCTCATCTCTACCCGCCTCCCTGTACTTGCTGCCCGATATCCTTGATAGCTGACCAAGCAGATAGATCCGTACCTCTAACTCCAACTTACCCCTGCATCCAAGGTTCTTTCTCTAAGGTTATGTAGAGCTTCTCTTTCCAACTCTCAAACGTACCCTCGCGTATTTTGGCGAGCACATCCCATTCAAGCATCTCTTTAAATACACGTTGTCTAGCTTGTTTATCGGCCACCCTACTCTGAATCAATAACCGCAAATCACTAAGGAAATCGAGGTAAGTTTCATACTCCTCACCATAAGCGTTGTCTAATTCTTGAGCAATTTTACGAGCAGCCGAAGGGCTGGCTCCACCTGTTGAAACCGCAATAACTAACTTCCCTCTTCGAACAACTGAAGGCACGATGAAGGAGCTCAATTGAGGTTGATCAACAACGTTGACTAACTGCCCCTGACGTGATGCTATTTCATGAACGTGAGCATTAACTTTCGCATCATTCGTTGCAGCTACAACCAAGATGTAGGGCGCAAAATCTGAGCTTTCGTCGATCATAATCGATGGATGAAACGTTTGCCTATACAGAACCACTTCAGCATGGTTCTCCATCTCGATAATCCCCTCAGTAAATTCTGTGCTTAAGATCGTTACATGGGCACCTGCTTGCAGCAATGATTTCACCTTTCGTTCAGCCACAGCCCCGCCGCCGACAACTAAACATCGGCGTCCAGAGAGATTCATCATAATTGGATATGGATGATTCATCGTCGTTAGCTCCATATCCAGCCATGAAAACCTGAAACCAGATTAGAAACCACGAAATTGAGAACAACAATCAAGAATGCCGCGAGGTTCCATGCTGCCAGCTTATTACCCGAAATACGCATGGAATGCTGCTGGAATAAATAGAAAGCATACGCAGCCAATACAAAAAAAGAATTAATTACCTTAGGATCATAAAGTAAATTACGATCTCCCTCCAGTACAACCCAAACCACACCCAGACTTAAAGCCATAAGAAGCAATGGTGCTCCGATAATAACGGAGAGATAAGTGTAATGCTCAATTTTCTCAAGTGAAGGTAATCTCATAACCGTTTGGGAAAATTTCTTCGCTTTCAACATTTTGTGTAAAAACACATACATGCCTGAGAAAATAGCTGCAATCGAGAATGCCACGTAGCTGCCAATCGCTAGGGTAATATGAATAAATAATAGCTCATCATTGATGTTCCAATCGGGCTTAATTGGCGTTACATTCGGATTACCAAATACATTCAAAGCCAAAATGGCAAAACCAAGCACATTCACAAAAAATACAAACAATTCAATGCGGAAAAATCGATTAATCAACAGTGAAATCGTTACAATCAACCACGAAAACATAAAAAGTACGTCGGACCGTGCAAATGCCCATTCGGTCAAATGACCGTACAAGTTAATACCTAAGTAAGCGGTTTGTAGAACCCATACAAACAAAAGCAGCCCCGTCCCCATCCGTTTCGCGCTTCGGTTCGCATTAGCGAAATCCGAAAAGTAAAACAATAGGCTCAGGGCATACATATAAATCATCGCATCAAACAACCAGCTACGTGTTACCATGGCACCTCTCCTAGGCGATTAGCGCCCTTTTCTTCAAGATTGGGCTAGAACATCAGCGTTCTGTAAACTAAGCACGGATAATTTGTCATCCAGCATTTGCTTAGCTTCAACTGCTTTATGCCCGGCTTCTAGTTCTTGTGCTAACTGATTGGCTTGCTCTTGTTGTTCAAGGGTCTCTTCCAGGGCAAACAGTTTCGTGAATAGCTCGAGCGCTTCATCACCATGACGCTCTCCCGCCATTTCCTTAATGCGAAGGATCGGGTCTCGCAGCACTTGATTCACAATGCTTTTCGTCAATTTACGAATAACTTTAATTTCACGTTCATCTAGGTCAGGCAGCTTCTTTAGCATGTTATCCATCGTCTCTTCGTGGATCTGACTCGCTTTCGTTTGAAGAGCACTAATGACTGGACTTACACCTAGCGTCTTCGTCCATTGTTCGAAAACACCCATTTCAGACTCAATCATCGTTTCAATCTTTGCTGCTTCTTTCTTTCTCTCTTGCAAATGCTTATCTACGATATTCTCCAGATCATCGATATCATAAAGAAAAACATTAGGTAAGCCGCTAATTTGTGGATCTAGATCACGAGGTACAGCAATGTCCATCATGAAAAGCGGACGTGATTTTCTCTTTTGAACATAGGACTGAATATCATTCTTCGTAAGAACATATCCCGGAGCGCCTGTCGAGCTAATAATAATATCCACTTCCGCTAAATGCTCCAGCATGTTATCCATGGTACATGGAATGCCGTTAAATTTCTGGGCCAATTCTGCTGCACGTTCAAACGTACGGTTAACCACGATAACTTTGTTAGCGCCATTTGCGTAAAGGTGCTTCACAGTGAGTTCACTCATCTTACCAGCACCAATGATCATAACCGTCTTGTTCATGTAGGTACCGAATATTCGTTTACCAAGTTCCACCGCGGCGTAGCTGACGGAAACTGGATTATTGCTAATGCCTGTTTCGGAGTGTGCTTTTTTGGCAAGTGTCACGGATTGCTTAAACAACGTATTGAAATAAGCCCCGGTTGCTTTCATATTTTGAGATGATAAAAAAGCATCCCGCACTTGTCCAAGAATTTGGGTTTCCCCTATAACCATGGAATCTAAACCGCTTGTTACGCGGAATAAATGTTCAATCGCTTTTTCATTCTCATACATATATAAATGCTTTTGGAATTGATCCTTACTGACTTGGAACCAACGTTCAATGAAGTGTGTCAAGTAATGACTGCACATCTGCGGTCGATCCACAACAGCGTAGATTTCCGTGCGATTGCAGGTGGCGACAATTACACACTCCAATATGCTTTTCGTGTCTTTCAATTCTGCCAATGCCTTAGGTAAATCCTGCTCGGAAAAAGCGAACTTCTCCCGAATTTCTACCGGGGCCGTACGATAATTCAAGCCAAGTGCGATAATATGCAAAGGTACCACCTGCCTTTCCGTCTATTTCTATGTACCATTATAGCATAGCAAAACAAGCAATCCGACAAATTTTTTGTATAATTTATGAATGCTTCATTCTGCTCGTTAGTTTTAACAGCATTCCGTTCCTATATACCTCTATTGGCACAAACTCTTTACTGAAGTGCTTTTTTTCGTATAAAAGAGGTTAAATTTCGATCCAGCTCAGTCAGCTTCGTATTTTGGGACGAAACAATATCGCCATTCGAAGCCATGAGTTTCTCATACAGATCGTACAGACTTTTGTACTGAACCCAAACTTCTTTCAAAGTCTGGATCTCATCTGGCTTTAACGCTCGCTCTCCCCCCACCTGCAGACGCTTCAAGTACTGCGTTAGCTGGGTCATACTGTCCAGTGAAGTCAGATATTCGCTTCCTCCCACAGCAAGCACCATGCGTTCATGCGTATAACTTGCCGAGTAAAGGGCTTGCCCCACAGCATCCAATCCTTCGGTATCTTTGCTTTGAGCAGCTTCCTCTAGATAGCTCTTCAGAAGTTCCATCTGAAACAGTGATACTTGATACAGTAGATGGGTAGCGTCATGCTCTTCTTTATGAGGACCAACGATTTGAACGAGCTGATAGATAGGCCAGATGATGAGAAAGAGTACAATACTGTAAATTACTGCTTTTCTAGCTATTTTCTGTTTCAAATCCGTTCCCCCAGTTCATGTTTGCTTCATGTTCGGACATGTGTCGCAATAACATTGTATGGGTATCTGGACAAACAAATAACCACGGATTTCTCCGTGGTTATCGTTATTGTTATGCGCAGACTCTTATTTAACAAGCTCTGCTTGCTTCATTTCAGGAGTTTCTACTTGCAGTTCACCCATTCCGCGAACTAATTTCTTCGCATAGAATGTTTCTGGTTTCAATACGGATACCATAAAGTCAATTGCTAATTGAGGGTCCACTGTCTCACCGCATGTATAACAATCAAGCGCGGCAAAACCTCTCTCAGGATAAGTATGAATGGAGAGATGACTCTCGGACAACATAACAAGTACAGTTGCTCCTTGTGGTTCAAATTGCTTGGATTGTACAGATAGTACGGTTGCTCCGCATACCTCGGCAGCTTCTACCATCTGAGCCTGCAGCCAATCTGCATTGTTCAGAAGTTCGAAATCTACCCCCCAAGTATCTACAGCAACGTGTCTTCCGAAAGTTGAGTATTCTGTTTCCATCTTTCGGTTCCCCCTTCCTAGGAATAAAATGTCTGAAAAAAATTTCATCCGCTAGGACCTACGTCATTCACTTCCCGAGGGTATAATCTCTCGCAACATTCAATGTCCTGAGTGAATCCTGGTTCCTATATTGTTTCAACGAGAATAAAAATAACATCTATCGACGAGAAATGCAATAGTTTTTTTTGCTAAATGTCTTAAAACAAAAAAGACCCTATAAAGGGTCTATTGTAATTGTGGGTATATGTGTAGTTAAGCCTCCAATATAAACAAACGATGCGTTAGCTCATTGAGGCGAGTGTCAATCTGTTGATGTTCTTCCTGCTGTTGCAGCATATTACGCAAATCTAAAAGATGGTTAATTTGATCGTAGATCATTTCAATCTCTTGCTCGACTTCTGTCTTTTGGAACATTTGCTGCATGAGACCAATGGTGTCTTTGTATTCATAGATAACGGTCAACAATTGCCCTTTGACTTCCTCGATTTTAACGACGGTTCCACGTTCATAGTAGTAAACCATTGTATAACTAGGGTAAATTCGGTTTACTGTTGCGCTTCCTTTAAACTCTGACACTGCTTTACGCATCAAATTAGCAAGTAAGGTGTTACTTAATCTGCAGGATCCTGTGCATTCATATAGGCCCGATTTCTTCTCAAATGAAAGGACGATTTCCTGACCTGCTCCATCTTGAAAAACAACCTCTTGGTTGCCATTTTCCAAGACTTTCACTTGCAATGTCACTTGATGATCCACAAACATTTGAAAAAACCTGAACATCTCGGCTTCTGTTAACTGGAGGCAGGTTTTGACATATTCAGTCGCTAACCTTTGTGCCATAAAAATCCCTCGATTCTTTGTTTTCAAGCCATTAACTATTACCTTGTTTATTATTATACTACATGCGTCTCTAATATTCCTGCGTGCATTTCATTATAATCAGCCAAATATTCTGAAAAAACCAAGGAATTACGGAATGCCAGCAAATTTTCCCCAGTAAACCTCGCTTTCCCGTATGCTTCTTCTTGATTTTCTCTGTCTTTTGACGTCCTTCTTATCCTTACACAAAAAACCGCCCTATGAATCAGGACGGTTCTTGTTCTTTATCTTGTTCTTGCCGGGTCACGAGTTCATTTGCTTCTTCAGCCTCTGGCTCTCCATAAGCAATAGCTTGCTCTAGAATCCCCCATAGCTCGTCTTTGCCGAGCCCAAGCTCTGAGGAAAACATCAACGGC
Organism: Paenibacillus germinis; assembly: GCF_013141785.1. Classification (NCBI taxonomy): domain Bacteria; kingdom Bacillati; phylum Bacillota; class Bacilli; order Caryophanales; family Paenibacillaceae; genus Paenibacillus; species Paenibacillus germinis. The sequence continues at coordinate 120,258 of NZ_WHOC01000183.1, read as the reverse complement.
TGGACACCTTTATCCATCCCCAGTGTTTCTCGAACAATCTTGATATGCTTCGGCCATCTGCTTTTCGGGATCTTATCGGCCTTGGTCGCAACGACGATGACTGGCACATCATTATGTCTTAGCCACTCGTACATAGCTTGATCATCTTTGGAAGGAGGATGCCGCAAATCAACTAATTGCATAACAAGACGCAGTGTTTCTCGATTCATTAAGTAGCTCTCAATGAATTTCCCCCACTGCTCCCGTTTCGTTTTGGAAACTTTAGCGTAGCCATAACCTGGAAGATCTACGAAATATAAGTCCTGGTTGATTTTATAATAGTTAAGCGTTTGGGTTTTGCCGGGCTGTGAGCTGGTTCTGGCCAAATTTTTGCGGGATATCAAACAGTTAATGAGTGAGGATTTCCCGACATTAGAACGCCCTGCCAGAGCAATCTCTGGCAAGGCATCCTCTGGATACTGGCTAGGTCCAACCGCACTGATAATAAACTCAGCTTGATTGACTTTCATGGATGTTCAACTACTTTCTATCGTTATCCGACTTGCACGGGAGGCTTATTTTTGACAAGCGCATGTTCAAGCACTTGATCCATATGGCTGACTGGAATGAAGGTCATCTCGGCGCGGACACTTTCTGGAATTTCGATGATGTCTTTCTCATTATCCTGAGGCAGCAGGATGGTACGGATACCAGCTCGATGTGCAGCGAGCGCCTTTTCTTTGAGCCCTCCGATTGGAAGTACTCGGCCGCGCAATGTAATTTCACCTGTCATAGCAACCACACGAGAAACAGGAATATTCGTCAATGCTGAAATCAATGCCGTTGCCATCGTAATTCCTGCGGACGGACCATCCTTTGGAATGGCGCCTTCCGGGATATGAATATGGATATCGTTCTTCTCATGAAAGTCAGGTGCAATGCCGAACACATCAGCCCTCGTGCGTGTATAACTGAAAGCAGCTTGAGCGGATTCCTTCATCACATCACCGAGTTTACCCGTCAAAGTCAATTTGCCTGTTCCAGGCATAACAGTGACCTCAATGACTAAGGTATCCCCGCCAACTTCTGTCCAAGCAAGGCCTGTCACAGCACCTATTTGATCTTTCTCTTCTGCTACATTATAGCGGAACTTGCTCGGTCCTAGATAGTCCTTCAAGTTTTCTTCCGTTACATGTACCGGAGTAGATGGGTCAGATACGATCTTTTTGGCCGCTTTACGATTCATACCTGCGACCTGCTGCTCTAAATTACGAACGCCCGCTTCACGTGTATATTCACGAACGATTTTCATTAAGGCATCTTCATCCACAACAAGTTGGTCTTCTTCTAGACCATGATCACGCTTCTGCTTAGGCAGCAAATACTTTTTCGCAATTTGAAGCTTCTCAATCTCTGTGTAGCCAGGAATGTAGAGAACCTCCATCCGATCTAACAGAGGGCGAGGAATATTGTGAACCGCATTCGCCGTTGTCACGAACATGACATTGGACAAGTCAAACGGAACTTCAATGAAATGATCACTAAAAGTGCTATTCTGCTCGGGATCAAGAACTTCAAGCAATGCCGAAGCCGGATCGCCGCGGAAATCCATTGCCATTTTATCAATTTCGTCTAGCAAGAAAACAGGATTATTCGTACCAGCGTTCTTCATCCCCTGGATAATCCGTCCCGGCATAGCCCCAACATACGTACGGCGATGACCGCGAATCTCGGCTTCATCTCTGACCCCGCCAAGCGAGATACGAATGAACTGTCTTCCCATAGATCTAGCAATCGAACGAGCAATGGAGGTTTTACCAACGCCCGGAGGACCAACTAAACAAAGGATAGGACCTTTCAGCTTCTTAACAAGCTTCTGTACCGCTAGATACTCGAGTACCCGCTCCTTCGGCTTATCAAGGCCGAAGTGATCCTCATTCAAGATTTCCTCGGCTTTATCCAAATCCAAGTCATCATCGGTGTTTTTAGACCAAGGAAGTCCTAGCAGCCAATCAATATAGTTGCGGATGACGCCTCCCTCGGCAGAGGTTGCTGGCATCTTCTCTAGACGGTCGATTTCCTTCTCAACCTTCTCACGGACTTTATCCGGCAATTCGGCTTCCGTCAACTGGTTGCGTAGGTCATCTACTTCACCAGCACGGCCTTCCTTATCGCCAAGCTCCTTCTGGATGGCTTTCATCTGTTCGCGAAGGTAGTACTCCTTCTGCGTTTTTTCCATTTGTTTCTTAACACGTTGACTAATTTTACGTTCGAGTTCAAGCACTTCTCGCTCATTGTTTAAGATATTGAGCATTTTCTCGAGACGCTCACGCACATCTACGGTCTCCAGAATCTCTTGTTTATCCTTAATTTTGAGCGATAAATGGCTGCATATAACATCTGCTAAACGGCCTGGTTCATCAATGTCCGATACAGCAGCAAGCGTTTCTGGTGTAACCTTTTTCGACAAATTAATGTAATGCTCGAATTGGCTTAGTACACTTCGCATAAGCGCATCGATCTCAGGATCGGTGATTTCTTGCTCCGGTAACTCCTTAGCCGTGACTTCATAATATTCATCATTTACAAGGTATTCAACAATCTCAGCACGCAAAACGCCTTCTACCAAGACACGAATGGTTCCATTCGGTAGTTTCAGCATTTGCCTTACCTTAGCAATTGTCCCGATGCGATAAATATCCTCTTTGGCAGGTTCTTCTATGTTGATCTCTGATTGAGAGCAGAGGAGAATCATGCTGTCATCCACCATTGCCCGCTCGAGTGCTTTAACCGACTTTTCTCGCCCTACATCCAGATGTAGAACCATGCTCGGATAAACCAGCAGTCCCCTAAGAGGCAATAGCGGCAATCTGCGCACCTTGATTTTTCCGGGTCCCATCCTCTGCACCTCCATTTATAGGGATCTTTGAGCAGAGCTCAAAGTCTCACACTTTTGGATCTTTGAACGGAGTTCAAAGTCATTTATTTCTATACCCATCGTTGCCCTTTACATTTTATCAAAACTGCAAACAAAACACCAACTGGCACTCTGACGCATCATGTAAGGTTACCTCTACTCTGATTTTAGGAGTCAATTGTATGTTGTGAATTAGCATGTAAAATGGGTAAAGACGATGCCGGAATCGTCCTTTCCGAAGCAAAAGGCAGGTGAATCACATTATCATGAAGCTCTAAGCCTAATGCAACTTCCAGCACTTCCTCGATCGAGTCCGCGGCAAGCACCTCTACACCCGGCAAATTAGCGAACATTTCTTGCCAGTTTTCTTTAGGGATAATGACTTTGGTAGCTCCCGCTTGGAATGCAGCTTCAACCTTTGCTACAACGCCGCCAACGGGTTTAACTTTACCATGGATACTCATTTCCCCCGTCATTGCCAATTTATTATCCACAGGTATTTTATGTATCGCAGATGCAATAGCTGTCGCCATGGAAATGCCTGCAGAAGGTCCATCGATAGGCACTCCACCTGGGAAATTAATATGCAGATCATAATCTGATGTATTAAATCCAAGTTTGCGAAGGACTGTCAGCACATTTTCCACCGATCCGCGCGCCATACTCTTTCTGCGAATGGTTCGGGAGCCTCCTCCCATTTCCTCTTCATCTACAACACCCGTAATATTAAATTTCCCAGTACCTGCAACGGCAATTGGTATCGCGGTCACTTCGATCTCAAGTAGTGTACCCAAATTTGGACCATACACAGCTAAGCCATTGACGAATCCAATTTGCGGTTGTGCTGGTATTTTTCGCTCTGGTCTAGGTGGAATTTGCGATGAATTGACAACCCATTCAATGTCAGCTGCGGTAATCTCATCTCGCTTATCCGTTAAGGCAATACCCGCGGCTAGCTGAATCACGTTCACAGCCTCTCTACCGTTGGTTGCATATTTCGTTACAACTTGAACAGCAGCTTCACATTTCTTGAAGCCAATCTTATCAAGGGCTTTCCGAGCAATTTCCCCCACCTCACCCGGTAAAAGAGGACGGAAATAAATTTCCAAGCAGCGGGAACGGATAGCTGGAGGAATCTCGCTAGGTGTACGTGTTGTAGCCCCTACTAAACGGAAATCAGCAGGAAGTCCATTTTGAAATATATCATGAATATAGCCTGGAATATTCGTATCCTCAGAGCTATAATACGCACTCTCTAGAAATACTTTGCGATCTTCCAGCACCTTTAATAATTTGTTCATTTGTGTGGGGTGTAATTCACCGATCTCATCGATAAATAGAATCCCGCCATGCGCTTTTGTTACTGCACCTGGTTTAGGCTGTGGAATCCCCGCAACCCCCATTGCACCAGCGCCTTGATAAATAGGATCATGAACTGAACCGATTAGCGGATCAGCAATTCCTCTTTCGTCAAAGCGTGCTGTCGTGGCATCGATTTCTGTAAATTTGGAATCCGGACGGAAGGGTGACTCCTGATTTTTCTTAGCTTCTTCTAAAACGACACGTGCCGCAGCCGTTTTACCCACACCAGGCGGACCATAAATAATGACATGCTGCGGATTGGGACCGCATAGCGCGGCTTTTAAGGCTTTCAATCCTTCAACCTGGCCAACGATATCCTGCATGGAGGACGGTCTTGTTTTCTCTGAGAGCGGTTTTGTTAGCGAAATGGATCTCAGCTTTCTTAATTTCTCCAATTCTTTTCTGGACTCTCTATCGACAGCAGACCGGTTCGTCTGTTGATTACGCAGCAAATTCCAGAAATACAACCCAATCACAACGGCAAAGAAGACTTGAATTACCATAAGAATAATACTTAAACTCATTTGTCATAACCTCCTTAGAGTTTTCGCTAGAAAACTGTCTTCGTAAGCGTAAGCTGAGTTTTGCTTTAGCAAAACTTTCATCGTAAGCATTGGCTGAGTTTTCGCTAGAAAACTGTCTTCGTAAGCGTAAGCTGAGCTTTGCTTTGCTTTGGCAAAACTGTCATCGTAAGCAGTATTTTTTTGCTAGCTTGATCAAACAGCTCAGCTTTTTGTCATAACTTCCATTATTCCCGTGTAAAAGAAGGTTAATCCAATTCATGCAAACTTTTGCGTGACGTATGATAGCCCCCTTACAGAAGAAGGATAAGAGTAGATATTCTTGCAAAAGGACGTGGTTCGATTGAAGCAAAGCTTAATGATTCTGGTACTTTTCCTTTGTCTTTGTAAAACATCAGATGCGTACGCTTTGGCTAATGATCCCTTGCTGCCTAATGCCGATATCATTATCGACGTAGGGCATGGGGGCATAGATAGCGGTGCATTACATGGTAAGTATCAAGAAAAAGATATGAACCTTGCCATATCCAAAAAAACATACAAACTCCTTAAGAAAAAGGGTTATCGCGTCATTATCAACCGTACGGAAGACTACGCATTAAGTGAAGATAACAAGTGGTCGTTCGGTGGAAGACACCGCAAGGACTTAGCGCAGCGTTCCGGACTCGCCAACACCATTAAGCCAAAAATGATGCTAAGCATGCATATTAATTGGTCCCGCAAATCGGATCGAAGAGGACCGCTTGTCATTTATCAAAATCAATCGGACAGCATTTTGCTTGCTCAACTTTTGCAGGAATCCCTGAATCGTGTATACGGTATGGAAGAAAAGCCTGTTCTCGGTAAAAAGTATTATGTGCTCAGGCACACGAAATGCCCAGCAGTTATCGTTGAATTAGGGTTTATTTCCAATAAAGCAGACCGCAAGCTGCTGAATGATTCTCATCATCAAGCTAAGTTAGCAAAAGCCATTTCAACTGCCATAGAACAATACTTTGCCATGATTCATCCTAATTAGCATTTAGCTTCATTGTTTGTGAAATCGGAACAAAAGCAGCTTCCTTTTGAATGATCGGAATAGCCTCTTTGATGACTTGGGCTGTCTTTTTCCCTGGTGGACCCACATGTCCGATAGCGATGACCAAGTCTCGTTGATGGATTAATTTCTTAAACTTCACCATTTGCTTACTGATGTGACTGTATGTGTAAAGATCATCGAAGAAAAGTTGATTCTCTGAATATGGAACTCCATTTTGCCCCGCCAATTTGCCGATTAGGCTTTTTGGTGTCGTACGGCTATCTAATAAAATGAGATTTTTCTCTTTGCAAATTTCAACGAGAATTTTCATCACTCTCTCATCCGCAGTAGCCTTAGATCCCATATGATTATTAATTCCTATTACATAGGGAATATCTTCGATTGCCGCTACGATCCGTTTGTGAATTTCATCATTCGATAAGTCAGTAGTAATGGCGCCTGGACCTAACCAGCTCTTCTTACCTCTCACAGGCTCCATAGGTAGGTGTAGAATGACTTCGTGCCCCTTATCGTGTGCTAATTGCGCATCTTGTTTGGAAGAGGGCAGGAATGGCATGACAGCGACAGTGAAAAGGATGGGGAGATCCATCATCTCTTTGGTGCCGTCCATATTATTGCCAAAGTCATCAATGACAATGGCCACCTTCTTCGTCTTCATCTCAGCTGCATGCTGTGAAGGTATTGGCACATTCGAGGCACCTGTATGCATGGGTAAAAGAAGCAAAAAAATTCCTACGATTACCGTAAGGGTAATGTGACGAGCAGTCCTATACTTGCTTAGCAAATTCATAGCATCTCCTTGTTTGCATGTAATCGTTAGAAAAACTTACTTCAAATGAACAAGCTTTCCAGTTTTACTCATTATGCTTCTCTTGCGCAACAAATATGCGTGAAAGGTATAAACAAAAAAACCGTTAAAAGCACCTCACCCGAGGAACATTTAACGGCTTTCTTCTTCAACTTATATGCAATTAGTGCTTACGTCCGGGAATGACGCCTGTCTTTTCATAAGAATCTACAATGATATCGATTTCTTTCTTCAACTCCGTGAGCAATTCAGCTTCAGGAACCTTACGGATCATTTCTCCATAACGGAAAAGCATGCCTTCACCACGAGCTCCTGCAATACCGATGTCTGCTTCACGTGCTTCCCCTGGGCCATTTACCGCACAACCAAGTACAGATACCTTAATTGGCACCTTGATCTTAGCAATGTAGTCCTCAACTTCGTTAGCAATCGAGAACAAATCGATGTCCAAACGACCACAAGTAGGACAGGATACAAGAGTTGCAGCATTGGTAATCAAGCCAAATGTTTTGAGCAGCTCGCGAGCTACTTTAATTTCTTCAACTGGGTCCGCGCTAAGCGAAATACGCAGTGTGTTACCGAGTCCCATATTGAGCAGCGTTCCAATACCTGCCGCACTCTTCACAGCCCCTGTAAAGAGCGTTCCAGCCTCTGTAATCCCGAGGTGAAGTGGGTAGTTGAATGCTTTAGCCGCTTGCGAATAAGCTGCAATCGCCATAGGAACATCGGAAGCTTTGAGTGAAACGATAATATCATGGAAATCAAGCTCTTCCAGAATGTTAATGTGGAACAAGGCACTTTCTACCATAGCTTCAGGCGTTGGGTATCCATACTTCTCAAGAAGATGATTCTCTAGTGAGCCAGCATTGACCCCAATACGAATCGGAATGCCACGTTCCTTACAAGCTTTAACAACCGCTTCTACCTTCTCGCGGCGGCCGATATTACCTGGATTGATACGCACTTTATCGATGCCATTCTCAATAGCAGCAAGCGCTAAGCGATGGTCAAAATGAATATCCGCAACGAGTGGAATATGAATTTGTTTTTTGATTTCTTTGATTGCCTCAGCGGCTTCCTTGTTGTTAACAGTAACACGAACGATTTGGCAGCCTGCTTCTTCCAAACGAAGGATTTCTGCTACTGTTGCCTTCACATCCGCTGTCTTCGTTGTACACATACTTTGCATGATGACTTCATTACTGCCACCGATCGTCAAATCGCCTACACGAACGGCCCGCGTATCTTTTCTATGGAACATTATGGTTTCTCTCCCCATGACACCAAACATCCTCCGCTCCAATCCCATTAACAAGGGATCGGATTGGAGGCTGTGTGTAATTTGTGAAATTATGGGTTACGCACTTTCTTCTTTCTTCTTACCAGTCGCCTGAGCGCCATCTTTGGTCGTCAAAACAGGAGTGATCTTGTTTTGAACCGTTTCCTTAGATACCACACATGTCGTGACGTCTGTTCTCGAAGGGACTTCGAACATCACATCAAGCATAATGCTTTCAATGATAGCTCTCAGACCGCGCGCGCCAGTATTACGTTTGATTGCTTCTTTAGCAATGGCATCAAGTGCCTCTGCGTCAAATTCGAGTGAGACGTTATCCATCTCAAGCATCTTCTGGTATTGCTTCACGAGCGCATTTTTAGGCTCCGAAAGAATACGCACAAGGGCTGGTTCATCCAGCGGCTCTAGAGTAGAGATGACCGGTAAACGACCAACGAATTCCGGGATTAAACCGAATCGCAAGAGATCTTCCGGAAGCACCATGGATAAGTATTCGCCTGGTTTCAAATCAACTTTAGCCCCATCTGTGCTAAAGCCAATCACTTTTTTACCGATTCTGCGTTTGATAATTTGCTCAAGGCCATCAAAAGCTCCGCCGCAAATAAACAGAATGTTGGTTGTATCAATTTGAATGAACTCTTGATGCGGATGCTTACGTCCACCTTGAGGAGGAACAGAGGCAACCGTACCTTCAAGAATTTTGAGTAAAGCTTGTTGAACACCTTCACCGGAAACGTCTCTAGTTATGGACGGGTTCTCGGATTTACGTGCCACTTTATCAATCTCGTCAATATAGATAATGCCACGTTCGGCTTTTTCTACATCATAATCGGCAGCTTGAATCAGTTTGAGCAAAATATTCTCAACGTCTTCGCCCACATAACCAGCTTCTGTTAATGAAGTGGCATCCGCGATAGCAAAAGGAACATTCAGAATTTTGGCAAGCGTTTGCGCTAGCAACGTTTTACCGCTTCCTGTAGGTCCTAGAAGCACGATGTTACTTTTTTGAAGCTCAACATCTTCCAATTTGTTTTGCGAATTAATACGCTTATAGTGGTTATATACCGCTACAGCCAGCGATTTTTTCGCTTGATCTTGCCCGATCACGTACTGATCCAAAATATTGCGAATTTCTTTTGGTTTCGGAACATCTTTGAGATCAAGCTCTTCTTCATGCCCTAATTCTTCTTCCACAATCTCCGTGCAAAGCTCTATACATTCATCACAAATGTAAACTCCCGGACCTGCAACAAGTTTGCGAACTTGGTCTTGGGATTTTCCACAAAAGGAACATTTGAGTTGGCCTTTTTCATCGTTAAATTTAAACATGGGATCACTCCTTTATTTCAAGTCGTTTCGAGTGATAACCTCGTCGATTAACCCGTATGCCTTCGCTTCATCAGCGCTCATAAAGTTATCTCGGTCGGTGTCTCTTTCGATCTTTTCAAGCGGCTGTCCCGTACGGTCCACATAGATCTGGTTGAGTTTTTGTTTCGTTTTGATAATCCAATCCGCGTGGATTTTGATATCGGTTGCTTGACCTCTTACACCGCCGAGCGGTTGGTGAATCATTACTTCTGCATTCGGCAGCGCGTATCGCTTACCTTTGGCACCTGCAGTTAATAGCAGAGAACCCATACTTGCAGCCATACCTACACAAATCGTTGATACATCTGGCTTAATAAACTGCATGGTATCGAAGATACCCATTCCAGCTGTTACAGATCCACCTGGTGAATTGATATATAAGTGGATATCCTTATCGGGATCCTGAGCTGATAAAAAGAGCAGCTGGGCAATGACCAAATTAGCCACATCGTCATCAATAGCACTCCCAATGAAGATAATGCGGTCCTTTAATAAACGCGAGTAGATATCGTAAGAACGTTCCCCACGAGCCTCTTGTTCAACAACCATAGGAATAAGACTCATTGTACCAACTCCTTTTGCGGCAATAGCCAAGTTCTCTCAATTGAGATTCAGATACAGTTTAACACGTTTGAACAGCAAAGTCATTTTTTCAGAGAACAGCTATGTATGAGGGTATTTCTTATGGTCTTGGGCAGTTTTGGGGCTAAAATAGGGTAAAAGAAAGGCACGTTGCTTACGTACGTGCCTTTACTTACCTTATTTATACTGCTGCGGAAACATGCTTGCTATTTTCAAGCAAGAAGTCAACCGTTTTTCTAATCACAAGATCGTTGCTCAGACCTTCTAGGCTGCCGTTAGAAGCAAACAGCTCACGAAGTTCTGCCGTTGTTTTTTGGTAGGATTGTGCATATTTCTCAAGTTCCGTGTCAACTTCTTCATCGGAAACTGTGATTTTTTCTGCAGCTGCGATGGCTTCAAGAACAAGGTTGTTACGAACACGCTTGTCAGCATCTTCTCTCATTTGTTCTTTCAGCACGCTCTCGTTTTGACCGGAGAACTGGAAGTAGATCTCAAGTGTCATGCCTTGGGAGCGAAGACGTCTTTCGAATTCCTTCACCATAACATCTAGCTCTGCTTCTACCATGGAAGCTGGAATTTCAACTTCAGCGTTAGCTGCAGCTTTTTCAACAACAGCTGTTTCCAGAGCAGCCTCTGAATCTTTTTCTTTGCGCTCTTGAAGACGTTTTTTCAGTTCTTCTTTGTACTCTACAAGTGTATCGTACTCGCTCACATCTTTAGCAAACTCATCATCAAGCTCTGGCAAGTTTTTGCGTTTAATGTCGTGAATTAGCACTTTAAACACAGCCGCTTTGCCTTTCAAATCTTCGGAGTGGTAGTTTTCAGGGAAGCTAACGCTAACTTCTTTCTCTTCGCCTTTACCAAGACCTACGAGTTGCTCTTCGAAACCTGGAATGAAGGAGTTGGAACCAAGCTCAAGGGAGTATTTCTCCGCTTTACCGCCTTCGAATGCTTCTCCATCAACGAAACCTTCGAAATCAAGGACAACGACGTCACCATTTGCTGCTTGTCCTTCTTCAAGAACAACCAATTCAGCATGACGCTGTTGCAAACGAGTAAGCTCTTCGTTCAATTCTTCATCCGTAACTTCTGCGCTTACCGCTTCAACTTCGATACCTTTGTATTCGCCAAGTGTTACTTCAGGCTTAACAGTTACTTTAGCTTTGAACTTCAGTACTTGTCCTTTGCCGAATTGCTCAACGTCTACTTCAGGACGATCGACAGGCTCGATTTTAACCTCTTCAATCGCTTCCACGTAAACCTCTGGCAAAATGATATCTAAAGCATCTTGATACAAGCTTTCTACACCAAATTTAGCTTCAAAGATAGAACGAGGTACTTTCCCTTTACGGAAACCTGGAACATTTACTTTCGCGGATACCTTTTTAAATGCTTTATCCAAAGCATCTGCGACGCGCTCTGCGCCAACTTCCACTTCAAGAACGCCTACGTTCTTCTCTATTTTTTCCCAACTTGCTTTCATTTTATGCTTTCCCCTCCAAAAATGTACGATGACATATTTTCACGTTACGCTCATTACAACCATTCTATTATACCATATAAGATTTTCATTTCAAGGCAGCCTTTCTTACCTTATGATGGGTCCGGATTAAACTGCTTTATAAAGGCTTGCAGCACAAGGTTAGCTCGCTTCCACTGAAGCTTCATGGAATCAACAATCCCGTAATTATCTAGTAATTCTTCTCGATTCACCGAGCCAAACAATTTCTCTTGAAGAATAGCATGCAGGGCAGATGCCCACACATCAACAGCGCCTTCTTCCGCATTCTGTAAATCCGTATAGATCGATGTCCCATAAGCATAGGCTAGAAATTCCTGCCAAGTCTGCTTGGCAAAAAAAACAAAATCAGGTTGGCTTATTTCACTAATGTCCCCGACTCTACGAATCATATCACGAATGCGTGATGGAAAATCCTCCGGGCTCATCGGTGTCTCTTCGATCTCGACGAGGATCTTTTCCCCATTCTTAGGGAACTCGATAAATCCTCGCTCACCCATTTGTTTAAGCGCCTGCAAAGCTTTGAACTGAATGTGAGGGTGCCGCGGCTTCTCACATAGCCACTCCTTTACACGTTGGCTTACGTCAGATTGATCGATGAACGCCAATTGTTCAAGGGCATTGACTTGCTGCTCCAATGTACCGTCTTTTAGCATATTCAGAAGTTTAGGCGCAAAGGCGTCATCATCTGCCGTCTTATCTTGTATGTACTGCCGTAATAGATCCGTTTCTTCTTCTGGATCATCTTCCAATGAAGACGCCATAGGGAACATGGTTTCCGGATACATGGTATACAGCCAATTCCTCAGAGCTTCCCATTGTTCGGTTTTGTGATGGTCTACTGTCGGAAATTGAAGTAGAAAGGTTAGCAATTGGAGCGCATCACTATACTGCTCTGTTTTTAGGAACCGAGTCAGCTCCTCTTCGTAATATTGCTCTGTTTTCGGAAAAAGAATTAAGTTATTGATGGATGGGTCCGTTATGATGATCACCTCAGAAATCATGGTCTCGCTGGTGACAGTTTACTTGATTGACAGAGTGATTGCAAAATAATTATGAATCGAGGGTTGACTTCCTATAAAACGATATGATATATTAACTCTCGCTTCGCTAAACGGATCACATCCGCAAGGTAAGAAGAGGTCTATGTCTCAGTAGCTCAGCTGGATAGAGCACACGCCTTCTAAGCGTGCGGTCGGGGGTTCGAATCCCTCCTGGGACGTCAAGCATGTGGAAAGACCGCGAGAAATCGCGGTCTTTTGTTTTGTTATAGTAATATACAATTGCGAAAATCGGCAGCTACGGTTGTCCTGAATAGGGCAACAGGACAACAAATGGACAACAAATAATAATGAATGTATGAAGATTATTGTCCTACCTTCAAACCAACTATCAAGATTTTCTTCATTATCTAACTTCTTTGCCGAAATCCGTGATATAAAGAATTGTAAGTCCTTCTTTAGCCATATCCCCTACAGTAATTCCACTGTTTTTGTGTCAATGACGAGCGCTTTATTTATGAGATCGCAGATATAAAATTCATACTTACCTTCTGATTCAATTGTACTTAAGCTTGGATTGTTATCTTTGATTATTTCAAGTATTTCTCTCTTGAAAGATCTACTTGTTATTGAGCTTACAACTACGGCAGCTCCCTCCGGAATATCCATACTCCCACTGCGTCCAGACTCTCGATACAACTTCAAAACTTTAATTTGGATATGATCAAGCCTGCTTACTAAATCCAAAAAAGTTTCTGTAAAATCTGATTCATAAGCATTAGTTAAGTTACCTAATAGAATACCGTGAAATATTCTAAGCTTTTCCTCATCTTTTATATCAGCAACTCGCCTCAAAGCAATCCTCCAGCGATTGGAACATTGGAAAGGCCAGCTTTAAATAATCCAATGAAAGTTTCCTTTACATTTTCGTTCATAATAGTATGAATCACTCTGCTTTCATTTAAAGATCGGGGTCTAAATCAAAGTATAATTTTCTGGAATCTTCGTTCTCTTAGGGAGTGTTATGATTCTGTCAGATGTGTAGGGATTATCTGTCTAATTCCACTCCTGAAATGTCCCGACAGCTGCAAGCTTTGATTAGCAGGTTTAAGCTATGCTATAGCCATAGCCATACCCATAAAAATGCGCTGGCACTTTACTGTCAGCCCATTAATAAGCAAAGACCGCTTCCGCGGTCTTTGCTTAAGCTATTTGCTCTTCTAGAGCTGCAACTTTAATATGTTCGAGGCTGAATGCTGATCCAGATACAAATACCAGTCTCCATGCGTTTTCAGTATCGACGCCGGTATTAAATTCGTAACCTCTTGTTCCAACGTAGCTTGAATCGCTCTAGCTTTCACTTGATGGGGAACGCAGGAAATAATCGTTGTACTGCTAAGAATCTTGCTTATTGTCATTGTAATCGCTTGATTGGGTACGGCGTCCAGTGACTCAAACCAGCCCTCGCCAACCTGTTGCATTTTGCAGGCATCATCCAGATTGACGACCATGTAGGACGCTGTTGTATCAAAATCGGCAGGAGGATCGTTAAATGCAATATGTGCGTTTTCGCCGATACCGATTAAAGCAAGATCAATAGGAGCCTTGTTAATCTCACTAGTCAGCTCCGCAATATGTGCTGCAACGTCGCCCTCTCCGTTTACTAAATAGGCTTTCGCTGCTGGCGCATAAGAGAGGAAACGTTCCTTCAAATATTTGCGGAAGCTGGCTGGGTGTGACTCCGGTAAACCCACATACTCATCCAGGTGAAACATCTCTACCTTATTCCAGTCAACGTTGATCTCCTTTAATGCCTCCAGAAAAGTGAACTGCGAAGCACCGGTTGAAAGAATGATTCTTGCCTTTCCCTGCTTTTGGATACAGCTGTTGATAATTTCTGACGCTTTATGAGCTGCCGCTATGCCCAATTGCTCTGCGGTTAGGGTCATGTGTAAGTTCATTGTTCATTACCTCCTCAATTTGAATTAGAAACGACTGAAGCTTTATAGTTGTTCCTGCGATTTGGCTCCGTATCAAAAAATTTGCCCGAAGCATCTACGATTGAAAGAAGATTGAAGCTTTGCCGTCTTTCCAGAATCGTATAGGTTCCACTAGCGTATACTTTTATCGCGTTCTCCGCACCGGGCAAAATCGATACGTATACATTCTTGTCTCCCGATCTCAAAGCTGTGCTCGACAAGTTGCCTCCATCGGGATACCATTTCTTGTCGCCTTTCTCCAAAGCGGTGGATGCACCTACAACAAAATGTACATTGACGTATTGAAGAGGAGACGGGATGTTACCTTTATTTTCGATGACCGCATAAAAGCGTACTTCATCTCCTGGTGCATAGTCCGAATCATCAACGCCAACTTCAGTAACCACCAGATCAAAATAAGGGGAGGGTAGATTAGCGGTTAGCGTATTAGCTGCGGTCCACATTTGCTTGACGCCATTCGCTGTCGTGACGATGTAGGCCACCGGACTGCCAAAATTCATATAGGCTCCGGATTGGGGGGCGATCGTGCTGCCTGGCATCAGGCCGATGGTTGGCTTTAAGAACTTATTCTGGCTGTTCACATTCAGCTGGAAGTCGATCCTGCGATACACCGCATCTATGACCGAGGCTCCCACTTGTGTGCCGATGGAAAATTCGGTAACTAGCGAGCTGCTGACCATGCTGGCAAGCGTATTATTCGTGCGGTCTTCTTCTGTGGCAAGAAATTTGCTTGTTGCATCCGCAATCGCAAGCAGCTTGAAGTGCGACTGTCCCATGGGAACGTTATAGGTGCCGGACGTGAACCTTATACTTTCACCTGGCGCAATCGACAACTGCAGGTTGGAAGTGGCGATACTCAGTGAGGTGCTGGACTGATTGCCGCCGCTCGGATACCACTTGGTGCCGCTACCTCCAGAACGTTCTATTGCATAATCATGGTTTTTGACAAAATGAACCATGACATATTGCAGAGGGGTTGCTTCATTACCTTGATTTTTCACTATCGCGTATAGGTGTACGTTATCTCCTTCTTGGTAGCTGGCCTCTTCCACGCCAATTTCCGTTAGTACCAAGTCAAAGCTAGGAATCGGAACGTATTCGATGTTTAGTGAAACGGGCGTGCCTTGATTGCCCGCCTCATCCACTGGCGTAACGAGGACGCTGTTCATGCCGCTTTGCAAAGTTACCGTTGAAATGAAAGCTAAATCGTCCGAAGTAGAGTAGGAATGCCCATCTATCGACACCGAGCCTCGTTCGTTCAGGGTGCCGGAGATTATGAATTCAGCTTGTCTAACCGTTGCATGCGTCTGATCTAAGGTTAAAGCAGGAGCCACTGAATCGTAAATAACGTGAAGCCTCTTGATAAACGAATTTCCATAGTTATCCGTTGCTTGAACGGTGATCACATTATCGCCAGGCTGTAAAATGACTTGTCCGGTAAATCCCATATCGTTATCGACGGGAACAGGATTTCCTTGAATCATAATGGTCGCATTCTCATTGGCGCTTCCACTAACCTCAAACTGAGCGTGATTTACGATGAGATTCTCTTGATTTAGATGAATCTTAGGAGGAATAATGTCGCTATTCTCTACTTTACCGTAGCGGACCCCCCTACCGGTGGTCCCGACAAATACGAGCCCAAACACTTGTTTACTGGCATCCATCGTCTGTGGCCTGTTGCCGAACCCAGTATCCCCCTTATCGATATCCTGCCAAGACTGTCCGTTATCCAAGGAACGAAACATGCCTTCAATCCCGCCGATTGTTCCGTACATATAAACGGCAGGGTCCCAGCTGCCGGCTGCGGGCTTGCCTAAGGCGATATTGAATGCTTGGTCCACCCGATCAACACGTATAAATGTGCTGCCGCTGTCAATGGACCTGTACAAGCCCTTGTCGTCCAAGCTGATCCACAGTTCACCTTCGGAATGAAACGAAGGCTGCATATAGATCCAACGTCTATCCTCAGGTAATGGCAGCGTTACGGTCTTGGTGAAATTCAATCCACCGTTTGTGCTTCTGTAAACATCCCCGGTCTTATAGTCGATGAAATAGAACTTGTTTCCATTCACCCGGTCGGACTTCAATACGTTTGACCACGTCCATGGGCCTTTGGCCGTGACGGGAATGTCAAATATTTCAGTCCATGTACTACCGCCGTCAGCCGTACGGAACACCGAATAGTCGCTGGTCGTGACTAGAAACAGAGAAGGGTCCGTTGCGGACATGGCTACTTTAGTCGGGAGCCCGCCAATAACAGGGTATGCAGGAAACTTGGTCCATGTATCTCCTGAATCATGAGACACAGCACCTAGGCCTGATACCTTAGAGCCACCGACCATAACCAGCTGTGAGGGGTCGCTTTCAAGGAAATCCCAGTCGTAGATTTCCGACATACCCAGGTTATCGATTCGTTCGGGATACTCATCATAGTGATAGCTGATCCCTCCCCCCATATCAGCTCCTCCAATGGCAAGCCGTGTTTGTTGCGGAATCGACTTCACTGATCGAGTGGTCATCTCTTCATGGCCTTGTTGTATTTGCTCCCACTGTATGGTCTCTGCTGTAATATCTTCTGTTTTCCATATTCCATGCCAGTCTGTAAACCATACCTGATTGTTATGATAGGGGTCGAATTCCAATGCGCCGATGGAAGCTGCCCAATATGCGGGCTTCATCCACGGAATATCCGATTGAAGCACCGAGTTCGAACTGTCTATCCTTGTCCAGATATTGCCTCCATCCTCTGTACGGAATAAAACCCCTCCCATGTTATGGGGACTTACAATTATGGATTGTTCGTTGAAGGGATTGATGCTAATACCGTTGTAGCCTGCAGGTTCATCCGAGAAGTTTGTCATATTAGAATCCGGCGTCAGGTTGATCCAGATTCCGCTTTCGTATTTGAGAACTCCCTTGCCGTGATTTTCCGTTGTTACATACAAGGCTCCAGAGGCAGACAGAACCATTCGTGCCGGTTTATCGGGATTATCCGAACCGGCAAGTTTCACCCAGCTGTCCCCCGAATCGTTCGATCGGTAAATGCCATCTTCGTAAGCAGCAGCATAGACGACACCTTGATGATGACGGTCGAATAGAAGGACAGTCACTCCATAATTGTCCGTCAATATGCCAGGAAATGCTGATAAGCTCCAGCTCTGGCCGCCATCCTCAGATACCCACAACCCTTCTTGGCGAGAGCTAACCCATATACGCGCCGAATCAAACGGGTCTACACCAATTCGCTCTCCCACCCAGCGCAAGTCCCCGTTTCCAGAAAAATTGAGCTCGAGTGGAAGTGGGGTCCAAGATTCGCCCTTATCACCAGATTTGAAGACGGTTCCCTTCCGATATGAATTTTGTGCGTTGGATGCTAAACCTACCGCTGCATAGACCACATTCGGATCGTTTGGATCCACGGCAATACCATCTACGCTATACCAGGTCCATAAAGAGTAAGGAAGATCATCGTTGAGCGGAATCCACTGCTGCTGGGTCTCATCCATTCGGTACGTACCACCGACATCGGTACGGATATACTTCAATTCCTCCTGTGGATGAAAGACAAGCCCCGTTATCCAGCCGCCTTCCCCGAATAATGCATTGCCATATTCATAGGCCATTACAGGTATGTAATCGACCGTGATAACTAAAGGCTCTGCCTGCAATCCATCTCCATTCTTGGCTTCAATCACAATCGTATTGATTCCCTGTTGGAGGTTTACCGACTGAATAAAAGTCAAATCCACTCCTAATTCCGTCGTAGTCCCGTTCACGGTGACCACAGCTTGCTCGCTGACACTTCCGGCAATTGAATAAACGGACTCCTGCACCGTTATAGAGGTTTGATCCGTCGTGATGACAGGCGGTTGATCTCCATCGGCATACCCTATTACTGGCAGCAGTGCAAATAAAGCGACAAACATACAGGCATAAGCCAACGCTCTTCGCAACATGCTTTGTCTCCTCTCGCCAAGCAGAAATGCAGTATATCCTCCCCAGTCCTAACCTTTAATCTATAAATTCGGTAAGCAGCTGCTCGTAATACGCTTTGATCCACGTTGCGTCAAGACCGCTATCGTAATACTTGCTGTAATCATAATTGTCTAATGGAAGCTTCGATGCTCTCAATTTCTCGGCAAACAACTGGCAATGAGCAAACTCGGCTCTGGCAAGCTGCGATTTATCCGCCTGCAGCAGTGTCACCGTACGAACCACTCGGTAATAGAACATAATCATCGTATGGCCATAGTCGAATCTCATCTCGTCCTCAAGCAGCCTCTGAGCTACGATGGACTTCTCCGCCTTGAATAGGGCCGCATCCAGAATCGCTCTGCAAGCATGGAGCTGCTCTACGGTAGCAACCAGGCTAATTCCCGAGTTATCGTTTTCTCCCGTGGCTTCATATTTCATGTGTTCGGATGGAAACAAGTTTTCCTCACGATCTTTGATCTTTAACCAAAGGGAATGCTTCTCACCATCGATCTCCTGATAATGCTTCAAATACTTGATATTGCTTAGTGCGACTTCTAATTTCTCATAGAATGATTTCATCAGACCTGCAGCTTCGCAGTAGTATTGTTCAAAATACGTATCCATGTTGGCTCTTGTATCAGCCTTAGCATTCCACAGGAGCGCCGCATACAGGTAGTTGTTGAGGGCGAGCATTCCCCACCTTCCGCTTGTGATATGCATATAATAGAAATGTCGGGCTCCCGTCTCGTAGTAATAAGGGATATCATTAGCAATGATGCTGCTTAAGAGAATCGGCATAGCGGCAAACGTTCTTACACCGTAATATTCACCTATAAACATTTCCCCTTGAAAATGACGGTTTGTATTCACGGTCCAGCTTTCATAATTATGAAGCAGCTGTAGATTGGTCTCTGTGCAACCCTTATTGTTGAACGTATGGACATAGCATCTTTCGATAGGGAAGAATATAGCAAAGCAATTGTGGTAATCAAACGATTCAGGAAGGGGTCTATCAGGAGCTTCCAGCGTTTCATGATAAGCCGGAAACAGGATTCGGACATTCCTCTTGAGAATGCCCTCTGCCATCGCCTGACAGAGCTTTTGTCTCAAATGATGGACAAGCAGGATCAACCGGCTCGTATAATTGCCACTGCTGCTGCACCTATCGCATGAACACCAATTCCCGTTATCTAGCAGCCAAAAGTTCAAATCATCCACATGTTTCAAATCTCCATCGACAAGAGCATTGATTATATTTTTGGCGAGCTCATCTGATGCGTCCGGATGTGTCAGGCAATGATTGTCTCCTGCGAAATACTGCTCCTTTAAAGCTTCCGGGCTGCGGTAGTAACTTCTTTCCCCGTCTACTAGTGCAAACCACTCAGGATGGGACTCCGCATAAGCAAGTATCCCATCGCCGTCGGTGTCCCCTTTGTATTCCAGACTTACGGGGTAGGGGTCTTGCGGCTTGCCATCTCCTCCAAACAAGGGATGCGCGTAAGGGTAAGGGTTAAGCGGGTCCAAATACTTGTAGAGGATATCGTGCCCCCCGCCCGCAATACGGATTCCCCTTTTCTTCAGCGCATGTGGATTCTTAATGGTAAATAAATGGGCATAATTCATTCGATTACGTGCCATCCAATCGAATAAATCGGCATTTCGGTCGTCGATGAATTCTGAATAGCAGCCTCTTGTCCGGAAGCTCGGCCTTTCCTGACATCGAATCTCGGGGAGAAGAGAGAGGGGCTCCGGAGTAATGACACCTGTTTCACCAGGGGCGTACCAATGGAAGCCGAGCTTCTCCAGAAATGTGTAAACAGCATATAGGCTGCCGATGCTGCCTACCCCAGATAATACCCAATACTTTTCTCCATCCGATTGCAGGGTTTCGATCAGAAAGGCTTCGCCGTTTTCATCGTTCAGCTCGTGACCCCGCACCAAACCTTCCGCTTCGAAAGCCCTTATATAAGGATTGGAGAGCAGTGTTCCGATGAAAATGCTATTGCTTCTATCTTTTCCATGCGCCCATTCACGCTCAGTGTTCTCTATCCGAACAACGGTATGATCACCTAATAGCGTCTGTAAATGTTTTTGAAGCTCTACGGCAGCAAAACATTCGGTGCAATACACAGCTCGCTCGTCGGTATCATCCCACCAATCCACTTGCTGCTCCGAATAGGCTGCTTCCAGGGCGCTGTCAAAAGGCCCTTTGTTCACATATATGGTGAGGATCATTGGGGATTCTCCTTAACTGTTTTTATCCTCGATTGCGGAGCTTTATTTGGAATTCTTCAGAAATCCGGTTTTATACAGCTCCTGCAGCTTCGGGAGACCGAGGTTATCCATGCTTTTCACATAGTTGCTCCAGTTGTCCAAGCTCTGTTCACCGATGATGAATTTAATAACATTCTCGTCACGATATTTGTCGATTGCAGCACCCGTAGTCGTGATAGTCTCCAAATCCTTTTGATTAAAATCAGGCAGGCTGCGGTAGGGGGCGTCATACTTACGGGCTTCGACATAAGCATCTTGAAGCTCCTTGGAAGCCATGGACAAATAGGCATCATAATCGACCCATGTATAAGTACCATTGGTCGCTAGACCCGTTTCCTTACGGAAATCGATGGCTGTCTTGTAATCTGGCTTTATTTTTTTCTTTCCATTATCAACCATATAGGTTTTTCCTTCAGTCCCCCAGCTGGAAAGCAATCTTCCTTCCTCGCTGTAAAGGAAATCTACCGTTCGCATAATATCTTTGATTTGCTTGGATTTAATCGAAACCGTAAGCCCAGAATCGACAACGTGCATATAAGCGTTCTGTGCTTTCCCTCCTTGATTACCGATAGGGGGGACCATGAAAGTCAGATTAAAGTTAGGATTGCTTTTCCTCAAAGCGTCGTTAAAGAAATCTATTCTGCCAATATAATCAACTGTAACGAACGATTGCTCCGTGGACATCAGATCCTGCCATTTCTTTGCATCAACGGTTAACCAGTCTGGAGGCATAAGGCCTTCCTTGTAAAACTTATTTAAATATCCGAGCATCTTTTGATAGCTTTGCTCGGTTGGACCGTATTTGACGTCTCGGCCATCGAGATAGAAGCCTTCGTTGGTTTGAAAGTTAGCAGATAGCACTTTAAGCAATAACAGATTATTCCCAAGCCGGAAGCTGAACGGATAGCTCTTCGGATACAGTTCTTTCAATTTTTTGAGCACGGTATACAGCTCATCGAAGTTGGTTGGAGCAGTTAGGTTATGCTTTTGGAACACATCCTGCCGATACATCCAAATCATTCGGTTTGCTTCGCCAAACCCTTCATTGGGAAACATGTACATTTTCCCGTCTGCCGCCAATTGCGCTTTCGCAATCTCCGGATATTTCTCCATCCATTTAGTGAAATTCGGCATATCAGCCTTGTAATCTAGAATATTGACAAGAGCGCCCTGTTGTCCAAATTTATTAGTCTGCGTTCTTCCATACATAAACATCAGATCAGGCATATCTCCCGAGGCGATCGATAAGTTAATCGTATCCTCGAGCTTACCGGAAGGTGTTTGCACATTAAATGTGGCCCCTGTTTTCTCCTCGATCATCTTCCAGACTGGCCAATCTTTATTGTAAGGATAGCTGGGGTGGGAATCGGTTAACATCGTAAACGTCTTTTTCGTCAAAGCTCCAGACTTCTCCGGATTGGTTGTCGCAGCTTGGCCGCCTTCTTGCTTCTTTTCACTGCAGCCTGCAATTAATGTCATACTCAACATGATCATCATGAACAGATATAATCCTTTTTTCACTGCAACCGCTCCTTTTTTTTACTACGTCATCCCTATGTAGACCTCAAATAAGAAATCCTTTATCCTTTGATCGCCCCGATCATCACCCCCTTAACGAAATACTTTTGCAGGAATGGATACACGGCGAGAATAGGCAAGGTAGCTACCATTATCGTGGCATACTTTAAGGATTCTTCCACAATGACCTGATCGCCTCCTATCCCCATAGCATCCGAAGAATTTAATTGGCCTGCCAGGACGATATTCCGTAAAATAACCTGCAGCGGAAACAGATCGGGATTACGTAAATATAAGAGGGGAAGCATGAAATTGTTCCACATGGCTACGGCATAAAAAAGTCCTATTGTCGCAAAAATGGCCTTGGATAGCGGCATGACGATTCTAAAGAAAATGCCTATTTCATTTAAACCATCGATCTTTCCGGATTCCTCCAGCTCTACTGGAACTCCGCTGTAAAACGTTCTCATGATCAACAGGTTCCAGGTACTTACGACCGCCGGCAATACCATCCCCCATAGCGTATCCATCAATCCGTAGGATTTGACGACCAGAAAGGTTGGAATCATGCCTCCGTTGAAAAACATGGTGAACACGATCATTAAAGTGAAGGTTTTGAAGAAGGGCATCTCTCTCTTGGACAGCGAATAGGCTCCCAGTGAAGTAATCATTAAGGAGAGGGCGGTCCCCACAATCGTATAGATCAGCGTATTCACATAACCTGTTAAAATACGGGGGTCATTCAAAACAAATTTGTACATATCCAGATTAATCCCTTTTGGAAAAAATGAAATCTCGCCCTTCATCACATAAACATCCTTACTTAAGGATACGGCTATCATGTACAAGAAGGGATACAGCGTGACAATAACAACACCGAGTAAAACGACAACATTGATCACCGTAAAAAGAGAGATCCTTGATTTCATGAGACAGCTCCTTCACCATAAGCTTGTTTCAGATAGCTTCCGGCTTGCATAGTTTGTTGAAACAATAAAGACTAAACTGACCAACCCTGTAAATACATCAATAGCCGAAGCGTAACTAAAGTTACCCTGCATGAGTCCGACCCGGTAAACATAGGTGCTTAGAATATCCGCGGTCTCGTAGGTGGCTGGATTGTAGAGCAGGAAAACCTTCTCAAAGCCAATCTCAATCACTTTGCCAACATTCAGAATAAGTAGAATAACAATAGTAGGTGCAATTCCCGGTATGGTGACGTGCCATAGCTTTCTCAGACGCGAAGCGCCGTCCATCTCAGAGGCTTCATACAGCATCGGGTCAATGGAAGTTAGTGCGGCCAAATATAAAATCGTTTCCCATCCTACATGCTGCCAGATTTCAGAAAACACATACACGGAACGAAACATATCCGGCATTAGCATAAAATTAATCTTTTCAAAACCGAATGCTTCAATGAGCTTGTTGACAATGCCCCCTGAAGGAGACAAGAACATGACAACCATACTGGCTACTATGACATTCGAGATAAAATGAGGTAAATAGCTAATTGTTTGCACAAATCGTTTGAACACCATATTCTTCAATTCATTAAGCAAAAGCGCGAGAACAATCGGTGCGGGGAATCCAAAAATCAATTTATACATTCCCAGCAAGAAGGTATTTCTTAAAAGCTTTAAAAGATCAGGGTTGTTAAAAAACATGACATAATATTTGAATCCGACCCATTCACTCCCCATAACGCCTACAAAAGGATTGTAGTTTTTGAAAGAAATGACGATTCCGAACATGGGAACATATTTAAATAAAATGTAATACAACAAGCACGGTAGAAACATTAGAAGTAAATATTTGTGCTTGATCATTTTTTGCGCCATGGTATCCTGCATAGGCTTTCTGATCTCCCCTTAGCTTTCAAATTTCATTAACAACGGTTTGTCGAACCTTGTAACCATATCTTACTTGGTCCGGCTGTAATCACAATGCTCAACATTATAGAAGGCTATCCGTAAGCCGAAAAACTTAAAGATCGGATAACATTCGATAAAATGGCTAGCTTACCGTGACTCTAAAACTCACAGGAATATGCTATGATTATGGACAAAAAGGGGATGAACATGATGCTGTTCAAGCAAACATATCTTAAACACAAAAACAGCAGCTTATTTATAAAGTTAATGATGAGCTTCATGATCATTGTGGTCATACTGGTTTCGTTCAATTTTATGTCCAACTCTTTTTTTCTCAACAACATACAAAATGAAATCGTGAACACAAGTCAGGCTAACCTGAATACCACCGTTAATGATTATGAAAATCATATATTATCGATCAAAAAACTCGGAATGAGCCTGCACGTCAATGAAAATGCGAAGCTATTGAACGGTTCGACCGGGGGGCAGATCAACTCTATGCTGCTATACCGCATTCGAAACGAGCTTCAATCCATGTTAGCGGACTCCTATTTAATGATCGATAACATTATTTATTTACTGGGTGATCAATCGATCGTGATTGAAAAGGAAGGGACAAGGACTTTCGAGGAAATGTTCGTCAATTATTATGGGAACGAGGTGTATACCAAGGATTTTTGGCTTCAGGAGCTAGCAAAGCCATATAGCTTCAAGCTGTTTCCCGAATCTGCATTTTTCATGAACTCTTTCGGACAGCAGATTCATAGAGGTCAATTCATCCCAGTGTTGGTCAAAAATCAATTCAATCCCCAATTTTCCTTGATCATTCTGTTGAATAGCAGGAGTATGTTCGCTTCTTTTTATCAGCCGGCTAAAGACGGCAAGCTGTTTATTTCCGATGAAACGGGCACGACTATTTATGCCTCTGATTCGGATTATTCAGCAATTCCCTCTTCTTTACTGGCCTCCGGTCAGAAGACCGGATATATCCAGCAAGGCAAAAACTACTTGTACTATCAGGTGGGCAAGGAAACCGGATATACGTATACCAGTGTTATTCCCTCTTCACAAATCAAAGCAAAAATCGTGCGTTTGAACTGGCTGTTAGCTGGATTTCTCCTATTGTCTATAGCAATTAGTCTCGGAGCCTCCATTTTTTTCACGAAACGCTTGAACAATCCGATCCGCAAAATATTGGATTCCATTCAACACCATCATGTATCCATGCCAACAAACAGCAGCATCAGAGAATTCGATTTCATTAGCGAAAAGATTAAGGATATTTCGCAAGCTCATCACGATATCCGACAGGACTTGACTCGGAAGAACTCGCTTCTGAAAAATTACGCGTACATCAATCATCTCAAGCAAATTCACACCAACACGCAAGATTTGAAGATGCATATGGCTTTTGACACACCGTTTGTTCTTATCGGTTTTCATTTGACCTTTAGAAGCCATAACCTAAAGCAAATCGACATTCATATACCGAAGGCTTCTTTCTTTATCAGAGAGCTGATCCATACCCATATTTCGCAATCGTTTAACGACTCGTTAACCTTCCAAATCGAGCAGAATTTAATCCTTACCCTTATTTTCTCGAAGGGCGACGAGTCGAATCAGATCGAAGAACATCTACAACGGTTGAGGAAAATATTCGATATGGATCAGCTATACTGCTTGATCACGATCGCAGTCAGTCCGCATCAAACAGACCCGACCGCTTTTACAGAAACCTATGGACACATTTTACGATTACTGGAGTCGAGGAAATTAGGAGAGGATGCCCAGATTATCCCTTTTTCCACTAAAATAACAGGAGATATACCTGAGGATTGGGAAAGAAACGAGCTCCAAGCACATATGGAGGCCGGAAACGAGAAGGAGTTATTGCGAATAGGCAGAAAGATGCTTGCTTTACTGGAAAAAAAGGAAGCATCCGTTGAGTATTTCGTTAGATTTGCCCAAAGCTTTTCCCAGCAATTGTTGAAAAGCTTCTCGCCTGCTGAACGGGATCGTCTGTTAGAAACCATACAGGATGAGAAGCCCCATGATTGTTATACCTTAGAGGCGTTTGATCGATATCTGGAGCAGCTTGTGGCAGCGGCCTGTATCCTATACGACCATAAAAAGGATCAAACAGATCCGATATGCGACTTCGTTCTGACCTACATTCACAACCATTATGGTGACGATATCTCATTAGATATTATCTCTGATCATCTGAAAATAACGTCGTCCTATTTATCCACTTATTTCAAAGAAAAGATGGGAATGAATTTTAGTGATTATGTGCAAACCTATCGAATGAAAAAAGCAGCCGAGCTGCTGGAGACATCAGAATTGAAGGTAAACGAAGTGGCGCAGCGAGTAGGGTACCTCAGTGTTAACTCTTTTATCCGGAACTTTAAGAAGTTTACGGGATATCCGCCAGGTGAGTATCGAAAAAGAAATTAAAAAATCTTCATGAAGAGAGCTTTGAATGATAGTTCCTGCCGTTTTGGGAAAAAATAGTGGGAGCAATGAAGATCTCACCGGCAGCCCCGACATTGAGTTTAATAATCACAATCCATTAGTATCGGGGTAAGGTACTATATAGCAAGGATGTGAAACAAGTATGGATACGCTGCCACATTTCCGTGAGCCTGATCTGATCGAATATATGCAGCTGGTGAAACAGACGATGTTGGAGCGTTATGATACCTTCATAGATAGCCATACACAAGTTCGAATCGCCAGTCTCAAACCTGTAGGATCGATCTGAACCATGGATAACAATGGTATTAACAACATTACATCTCCCGAATCAGATTTTGCATCTGAAAACGATTTCTAGATAGCTAGGACAACAACAGGACAACCGAGCCAACCGGGAATATTTTGAGCTACCTCTAGGCCTTAAACTACGTGTCAACAAGGCACGTAGTTTAAGGCCTAGAGGAGCTTCTCTAAGGACCGAAAGACATTTAAATGATTCCCAGTGCGGTCGGGGGTTCGAATCCCTCCTGGGACGTTCATGCACGGCAAAGGATCGCGAGAAATCGCGATCTTTTTTTGTTTATCTGCATTTCTTAAAATAATAAATTTCTCTATGCTACGAATCTTTCATATTGTGTTATACTCTTTTCAATTACATATTTTTTCGAATAAATGAGGTGCCCTTGTGTAGCAAGCAAGGGGTAACAGGGAATCGGGTGCAAATCCCGAGCGGTCCCGCCACTGTATTCGGGGAGTTTCTTTCTATCATGTCACTTGATGCATATTCAGGGAAGGCTGAAAGAAACGATGATCCGAGAGCCAGGAGACCTACCTTCATTTATGCACCCAGAAACCTTCGCGGAAAGGAGCGGTGTACGTCAAGTCTCTCGACATCTAGCTTATATTTGTCGTTTATTCGCACGTACCCACGGCCAATCCATCAGGATTGGTCTTTTTTGTTCGTTACTCAAACATTAAATTAGGAGGAATTAAAAAAACATGCAATCAAAAACACGAAAGACAAAGGTCACTAGCTTCTTACTAGTGGTTATAGGGTTAGTCCTCTATCTATTCATTAATGAACCGCAAACCGTCTACGGCATGCACATTATGGAAGGATTTCTCCCCGTAGGTTGGGCAATATTTTGGTGGGCAGCCTTCCTTCCGTTCTTCTTTCTAGGTGTCCGAGCACTTATCAAAATTACGAAAGAACATCCAGAGCTCAAAATTATGCTCGGCCTTGCTGGCGCATTCACCTTCGTACTGTCGGCATTGAAGATCCCTTCTGTAACCGGAAGCAGCTCTCACCCAACAGGTACAGGTTTAGGGGCAGTAATGTTCGGACCGCTCCCTATGAGCGTCCTAGGATCGATTGTATTATTGTTTCAAGCGGTTTTACTTGCTCATGGAGGACTTACAACACTCGGGGCAAATGCTTTCTCTATGGCCCTCTCCGGTCCAGTAGTTGGTTACTTCATATATAAGTCCATGATGAAAACAACCGGCAAACAAAAATGGTCGATATTTCTGGCGGCTGCTCTTGCCGACTTATCCACATACATTGTTACTTCTGTTCAATTAGCTCTTGCATTCCCAGCTGAACAAGGTGGATTTATAGCATCCTTCTTGAAATTCGGCGGCATTTTTGCCATTACGCAAATCCCTCTTGCCATTAGTGAAGGCATTTTAACTGTATTAATATGGAATTGGTTACAATCTTACAGTCCTAATGAACTATCTATTTTACAACGAAAAATGAAAGGAGCTTCTGAACTATGAAAACTCGAACCGCAAATACCCTCATGCTGATTGCCGTTGTATTATTGGCAGTCTTGCCCCTTATTTTCGTACAAGGTGAATTTGGTGGAGCTGATAACGCCGCTGAACAATTAATTCAGAGCATTCAACCTTCCTATACGCCATGGTTCTCTTCTTTATTTGAGCTCCCAGCTGAGACGGAAAGTATGCTATTCGCCTTACAAGCCGCCATCGGAGCTGGCTTCATCGGGTTTGCCTTTGGCTTTTTCAAAGGGAAAGCGTCTAAATCCAAAAACCAATGATGAAATTAATCGATTCTCTCTCCTATAAAAATGCCTTACGCCCCCTATCACCGATGTGGAAGTGCGGCTTTGCAGTTACCATGCTGCTGTTTTCTTATCTAACGCACCCAGCGGTTCAGGTAGTTATAGCCTTTTGGATGGCCCTATGGACGGTAGGCTATGCTCGTGTTCCAATCAAATATTATGTTACTGTCATCGGTGCTGCATGCCTATTTTTTGTAGGTAGTGTACCCGCTCTAGTCGTAGAGATCCGCCCTTTGCAAGAAGCATTGCCTGATATCCATGAGGTGGCGGCCTTTACATTTATCGACTGGAAGTTGTCCGTTACTTCAACAGGTCTTTTGCTAATTGGCAAATTATTCGTTCGTATTATAGCGAGCCTAAGCTGCGTGTCCTTTATTATGTTCAGCACTCCTTTTTCCGAAATGCTGCAAGTCTTACAAAAAGTTCGTGTTCCCAAGCTGGTTCTGGAAATTATGCTTATTATGTATCGGTTTCTGTTCATCCTATTTGAAATTGCCAATAACATGTATGTAGCTCAGCAATCAAGAGGCGGTCAGACCGGTTTCCAAAACAGATTGAAGGATACAGCCATTATTATTGTTCAAATGTTTATCAAAACGATGCAGCGGTATAAATCATTGTCAAATGGCCTTGTCTCCCGAGGCTTTACGGATGACATTCACATGGCCCCCTACCGAGCTAATCCTGTACCTTTTCGTTATAAATTGGAAAGTTATGTAGGAATCACGCTCTTACTGCTGCTTGAAATTTGGCTGCGCTGGAATTGGAGGAGTATCCGATGAGCACGATTTTAGAAACCTTAGAAGTAAGTTTCAGCTATCCCGCTTCACAGACCAAGGCTTTAAACAAATTAAAGCTCCGCATCCCCGAGGGGAAAAAAACGGCCATTTGCGGTCATAACGGTTCTGGCAAATCGACTTTATTTCTTCAAGCTATTGGCATTCATTCACCTTCATCGGGCCAAGTTTTATGGAAGAACGAACCTTTGACCTACACTCGCAAAGAACTTAAACAATTACGTCAAGACGTTGGTCTTGTCTTTCAAGATCCGGAACAGCAGCTTATTCTGAACACTCCTTATGAGGATGTCACCTACGGTCTGCGGAATGCTGCTATTCCTGAGCCTGAGATTACTCGCCGAGCAGAAGCTATATTACGAACCATGGGACTCGAACACTTAGCACATACACCCATTCACCACTTAAGCCTCGGTCAAAAGAAGCGAGTAGCCCTAGCCGGTGTGCTTGTGCTTGAACCAAAGCTGCTGCTTCTCGATGAACCAACGGCCTATCTGGATCGCATATCGGAACAACAGCTTGTAGAGGAACTTGACCGTATAAATAGTCGCGGAATCACATTAGTCATGGCCACCCATGATATGAACCTAGCCTACTCATGGGCTGATTGGATTCTCGTGATGGATCAAGGACAGTGCGTCATGGAAGGTACGCCAGATGAAATATTCAAAGATAGCAAGGCTATCAATCATCTTGGTCTTGATAGGCCCATGCTGCTAGATTTGTGGGAAGCATTGCCTGAAGCTAGCCGTCAAGGAGTCTCAGCGCCAAGAAATGTGAAGGACTTTACAGCATTATTACAGAAAGTCTATTGATAATTATCATTAACGAATATATATAGAGTTAAAAAGAGGCTGTCCCAACAGTGATAATTAGAGGGACAGCTTCTTCATGTATACATGCAATGCATGCAAAAATCTATCAATGGTAGGCCCTCTCGTTCCGTTAATTCAATGAACAAGTATGACAAATAAGTGCGGAAAACGCGCTTTCAGTGAAGTTCGGCGAGCCCACAGGGTCTGAGAAGCTGAAAATCGACTTTTCAGCAGATCATCCTGCGCATCAGCGCTGAACAAGCGCGAAAAACGCGCTTATTCTGGAGCATCCGAACCAATAAGCGCGAAAAACGCGCTTTCAGAGAGAGCTCTGCGAGCCCACAGAGTCTGAGAAGCTGAAAATCGACTTCTCAGCAGATCATCCTTAGCGTCCGCGCTGAATAAGCGCGGAAAACGCGCTTATTCTGGAGGGCACGAATAGGGCTGTCCAATGTCAATTCATGATTTTTGAGCCCCCACTTAGAATCAGATTCATATGTAAAAAGAACCTCCACTCTTCCACTTTATTAGTGGGAATTGGAGGTTCTTTTGTGTAAATTTGGAACACGCTCAATCATGCGAACACTTTTAGGATAGCCCACATGTTAAAACTTTCATTCTCTTATTATTTGCTTTGTATGCGGCTAATGCCCTCATTTCCATTTCCGGTTGGCACAAAGCGTTCCTCAAAGCTATAAGTCATATGTTCTTGGAGTGGTTTCCCCTCAAGTAAATGCTCTCGAACAAGCCTTCTCCCAGCCTCTGGTGTCATTTCCTTGTACCAAATTCCTTGCGGATACACCGTTACAACACCAGCATCCTGACAGCGACCATTACATCTAGTCCGAGTTGTATGTATAAAATGTTCGGCTCCGTGCTTCGAAATTTCATCTCGGATGGCTAGCGTTGTTTCATCTCCTGAATTTTTCAGACAAGATCCTCCGTTACAGATAAGTACATGATGTTGGACTGTTGATAGATCCCACGTACTCATAAGAACACCTCCCTATCTCCCGTAGGTATATTAACTGTTCTGCTGAAATAGGCAGGTCTCCTGGCTCCAGGATCTTCATCAAACGTCAGCCTTCCCAATCGGTCGATCAGTGGCATAGAGACGTTGACTCCTCTGTTACAGTGGCGGGACCGCGTCGGCTTCTAACCGATCTTCCCTTTTAAGCTTACCCTGCGCTTGGATAGCGGAATGTAAGCACCTATTTCGGATATGAAATTAAACCCAACCATCATCTTACCTCATAGTCTATTTACATACAAGGAAAAAGCCCCAACCAAATGGTAGGGACTTCATCGAAAGCAGTATTCACGAATTCAAATACGATTAAACGGAAGGGCGATTCGGTTGGTGATGCCCAGGCTCTGTTGAATCCAAATTGGACTGTATGCGAGAAGATTGCTTCGAATGATCGATTGTGCTCTGTATCCTCTGATCCATACTTTTACTTTTCTTTTTGCTCATGATGGGATTAATCCTCCTGTGAGTTGAAATAATGATCACTTGATTAGTATGGAGAGTTACCGCACCAAATATGCTGTTTAAAATACCCATTAACGAAGGACAAGGGAAAAGACAAAGCAAAAGCCTGTAAGGAAACCTCCCTACAGGCTCTTGATGGTGCCATTAGACTTTAGTGCTTCTTGTGCGGCAAATTACTGCCTGGCTGACCGTCACCTTGGGTCCTGAAATTCTTCGCGGCTTTCCTCTGCTTGTCGTGCAGCTTGCTAATGAAATGACTATCCATGAGCATTCGCCTCCTGAAGAAAGAATGGCACTACCTCTTTAGAATGTCACATAAGCTCTAAATTTAAACGCATGGCAAGATTAAGAATCGCACCTCTTGCTTCTGCATCTGTTTTGACTTTTTCGTACAGTTCCTCAAAATTAGTGCGGTTTTGAATAAATTCCGGTTCGGTTTTGATAGCCGTTTGTGTCCAGTTAATCAAGACATTCTCCGCTTGGGTAAGTTCATTGTAAGCACGATGCAAGCCGACACGCTCAATAATTTCTTCCATTTCTGCTTGCCCAACTTCTTTACCTTCTTCTTTTAACTCCGTAATTCGTTTATCCGCTTGATTACTGATTTGCAGAAAATGTTCTCTTGAGGCCAGATAATCAATTTGTGCTTTGGAGTGCTTCTTTTTCATTGTCATCACCTTTGTCATTTAATAAGTAAGAATTGGGTTTATTGTATCAGGCCTGTCAACAAAACACAAAATCCGTCCGGTTGACTGCGCCCATCCAATTCTGGACAGACATTATATACCTTGAGTTTGCATACCTTTTATCATCATGCTCTCTTTAAGGAAAGGAAGGAACGTCTATGTGCGGAATAACGGGTTGGATAGATTGGCGGAAAGACTTGACCGGGTACCCGTCCATTCTAGAAAATATGACGGAAACGCTCCATTTGCGTGGACCTGATGCTTCTGGTACATGGATTTCACAGCATTGTGCCCTCGGCCATCGACGTCTTAGTGTAATGGATCCGGAAAACGGCGCTCAGCCCATGGTACGGAAACAAGGAGATTACACGTATACGATCGTATATAATGGCGAACTCTATAACGCCCCTGAACTCAAAAAGGAGCTCGAACTTCGTGGACATCATTTCCGTACGACATGTGATACTGAGGTGCTGCTTGTTGCCTTTATTGAGTGGGGGAGAGCTTGTGTAGATCGACTTAATGGCATTTTTGCTTTCGCGGCCTGGGATGATCAAGAACAATCCCTTTATTTGGTCAGAGATCGGCTTGGCGTAAAGCCGCTTTTTTATTCTCATCAAAATAGTGTGCTTCTATTCGGCTCAGAGCCGAAAGCCATACTCGCGCACCCTGACTTCGAAGCAGAGGTTGGTGCAGAAGGTTTGGCCGAGATCTTCGCAGTAGGTCCAGCTCGCACACCTGGTCATGGGATTTATCGCAATATGTCTGAGCTCAAACCAGGACAATGCGCTGTATTTGACCGCAATGGCTTATCCATTCGTACGTATTGGAAGCTCGAAAGCCACCAACACTCCGATGATATCGCTGCTACGGCATTGCAAGTTCAACAATTGCTTAGAGATACATCCCAGCGTCAACTTGTGTCTGATGTACCCATCTGTACCCTTCTATCGGGTGGTCTTGACTCTAGTGCGCTTACTGCACTTGCCTCTGCTCATTACAAGGAAAGCGGGCAAGGTGCTCTGCATACTTTTTCCGTTGATTACAAAGATAATGACAAGCATTTTAAAGCAAACATATTTCAGCCAAATTCAGATGCACCTTGGATTAAACGGATGACGGAGTATCTTGGAACCGAGCATCACTATATTGAATTCGACACACCCGAGCTAGTAGAATCCCTGAAAACAGCGGTATTTGCCCGTGATACACCAGGGATGGCTGATGTTGATGGGTCTCTTTATTTATTTTGCCGTGAGATCAAAAAAGAAGCGACGGTTGCCATTTCCGGCGAAGCAGCTGACGAAATATTCGGTGGATACCCTTGGTTCCACAACGAAGAAGCTTTGGGAGCCAATACGTTCCCATGGTCTTTAAAGCTGAACAATCGAGTCGACCTACTGGCCCCCGATCTTGTGGATTGGATCAAACCAGTCGAGTATGTCAATAATCGATATCAGCAAGCGCTCAGCGAAGTGCCGCGGTTAGCTGGGGAAACGCAGCAGCAAAACCGTATGCGAGAAATGTCTTACTTAAACATTACCCGGTTCATGCCGACACTTCTAGATCGAAAGGATCGTATGAGTATGGCCGTCGGACTTGAAGTTCGCGTCCCTTTCTGCGATCACCGGCTTGTTGAGTATGTCTGGAATATTCCCTGGGAAATCAAAACATCGGGTGATCGGGAGAAAGGCATTTTACGTAAAGCGCTCAAAGGTGTTCTTCCGGAGGATGTACTAACTCGCAAGAAAAGTCCGTATCCCAAGACGCACAACCCTAACTACTTAGCAGCTGTGAGAAAATGGGTGCTGGAAATTCTGGATGACCCCAGCTCACCCTTACTTCCCTTCATTGATGTTAAGAAAATCCGCGCACTTGCCAGCTCAGAGACGAATGATTTCGATCTCCCCTGGTTTGGTCAGTTGATGACAGGTCCTCAACTATTCGCCTATTTAGCACAAGTGGACACATGGTTGCGTTCCTATAAAATTTCCATCCGTTAAATCCAAAAAACCTGCTGCCCACCGATGAAGTGGAAGCAGGTTTTCATTATGATATTAGCCGTTCTGATCAGGAAGTCTATCCAAAAACATACGCAAGGCTTTGGCTCGATGGCTGATCTCATTCTTCTCTTCCACCGTTAATTCAGCCATCGTTCTCCCAAGAGCAGGAATATAAAACAACGGATCATAGCCGAAGCCGCTTTCGCCACGTTCTTCCCCAATGATGTAACCACGGCATGAGTCCTCCGCTTCAATTACTTCATTTGCTACAGGATCGATGAGTGTAAGTGCACAAACATAGGATGCTTCACTAAGAAGCTTTGGGTTCTCTGCACCATCAGGCAATCCTTCTACAGAACCTACCTCGCTTAGTTCGTGCAGCAGCTTAGCATTATTATCCGCATCCGTAGCATTCTCTCCAGCGTATCTGGCTGAATAAACACCCGGTTTACCGTTCAAAGCCGCTACACACAATCCTGAATCATCGGCAAGAACCGGCACATGGAGATGTGCCGAAATAATCTGCGCTTTAATCCGTGCATTTTCTGCAAACGTCGTTCCGCTCTCCACGATTTCCGGAAGATCTGTATAGTCCGTTAAGCAGCGAACCTTGTAGCCTTTTGCTCCAAAAAGCTTCGCAAACTCTTTGACTTTGCCTTCGTTACGTGTTGCAATAACGACGAAATTACTTTGTAGCAGCATGATGTACACCTCGAATGCGATCAGCGATCGGGCCTAGTACTTTAGATTGCTCTTCAATCATCGTATGGATGCCTGTTTCAGCAAGAGCGAGCAGTTCATCCAGTTCCTTACGGGAAAAAGGAGCATCCTCGCCTGTTCCTTGGATTTCTACGAATTGACCTTGCCCCGTCATCACGACGTTCATATCTACTTTAGCATGTGAATCTTCTTCATAATTCAGATCAAGCCGCGGTGTTTGGCCAATAACACCAACACTCACAGAAGCCAGAAAATCGTTAATCGGGAATTTAGCTAATTTTTTGTCTGTCGCCAGCTTGTCGATGGCAAATGCCATAGCAACAAAAGCACCGGTAATTGACGTTGTACGAGTACCGCCATCCGCTTGAATAACATCGCAATCCAGAGTGATGGATCTTTCGCCTAAAGCTTCCAAATTCACCACGGAACGAAGCGCACGGCCGATAAGACGCTGAATCTCCATCGTACGTCCACCAAGCTTACCTTTCGCAGCTTCACGCTGATTTCTAACCTGCGTAGCTCGAGGCAGCATCGAATATTCGGCTGTTACCCATCCTTTCCCTTGACCCTTCATAAAAGGTGGGACGCGTTCTTCAATCGTTGCTGTACAAATCACTTTGGTATCCCCGACCTCAATAAGCACCGAGCCTTCTGCGTGTTTTATATAATGAGGGGTTATTTTCATAGGTCGCAGTTCTTGATTCGTTCTTCCGCCAATTCTCATAAATGTTGTTCTCCTCCTGTTGCTTCCATCAGAAGCTTTGTTCCTACGCCCCATTGTAACAAAGTAGTCAGCGAAAAGCATCCTTAGTCAAAAACAATGATGCCGAACATTGATTATAATGCTGAGAAAACCCCTATGCAAGCGCCTTGTCAAAGACAGCGCTTTTGCATAGAGGTCGTTAGAACCGGGCAAGCTTCTTAAAGCTTAGCCGGATTAATATGAGCTGTTTTAGTTACTGGCTTCACAGCACCATCCACTTTAATTTGGACTTGTTTAAAGCTTGTGTTTTCTGTCAATGAAAGAATAACAGACTGCATAGCTTCGGTGGATGCTTTCTGATCGGCGCCAAGGAATTTATTGGAGAAATCAACGGTTATAACACCATCAGACGGCTTAATGCTCTTCACTTCCGTTGTAGCATTCAGAACAGCAGCCAGACCCTTCTTCTGATCAGGCCCTTTGATCAACTGTTCAACAACCGCTTTCGCGACATCATCTGTCCTTTTGACGAGCCTTGTAACAGGTACATAATATTTGTAATTTTGATCATTTTGATTCAAGAAATAGAGTGTAACCGGTGTGGATTGACCAAATTCAGCGTCCTCAGCCTTCTCAATGTTGATCCCCATAGAGCGTGCAAGAGGTGTATCCAGCGGTGTCTTCCCTTTCGGCATCTCCTTCAGATCTTTCCCATCTACACGCAGCTGCACTTTCTCTACGGTTGGAAAGCTCGTCAGGTTCCAAGTGATAGCCTCCAAAATCTTTCTCTCATTCGGCCCATCATAATTGAGGAACTCCTTAGAGAAATCAACAATGGCACGCTTGTCTGATGTAACATTCAAGCTTACGACTTTCGTACCTTTAGGCAGCAGAGCCTGGAAACCAGATGGAAGCAAACTTGCAACCGGTCCTCCGTCCACCATATACTCGAGAGTCGTTTTGGCGACAGACACCGTTTTGGGTAATCCAAGACTAAGTGGAGCAACGAATCCTTTTGCATCTTTCACATAAACCGTCATCTGTGATGAATTGTCTTCGATCATATCGATCGTAACGGCTGCTGATGTCGTCTTCGCATCAGCTTCCGCACCCGTTGTCGGAGGTGCATCGATGTCACTTTTCTTCCCAGTGCCCAGAACCGAACATCCCGTGGTCAGCAAGGCAATTACCCCCGCGATAGCGGCTGAACGAATCCAATGTTGATGTTTCATTAGCTTATTTCCTCCTCCAAGTTTTCGCAGAAGCCTGAAGCATCTGCCCTGTATTTTCATGGCCTGTACATTGCTTTTTCGTATTATTATGTATACGAGGCTTTGTCCGATTTATAACTACTTTTTGTCCCATTTCGAAAAAAACTCATGCACCAGAATTTAAAGCCTGCGGCGCCCTGTGAGACATTACAACAAGTCAAATCCTAGGAGTTAACTTCCTTCGGCATCTTATAAAGATATGCTATACTCAAAAATAAGAATTGACCTAATTTGGAGGCGCTTCAATGAGAACATTCCTTAAAGAAAAAGCAAACATTTTCAACGAATTCCGTGAAGAGGTTTTCAGTCACTATTCCCAAGCCGTCATCGAAGAAGCTGTTGCTCGCTTACTCGTCGAAATCAAAGGAATTAAGAAAATTCCCTATGAAACAATCACTACGACTCTACTAGGTGTGTTAAGCAAAACAGAAACCTATAACGTTATGTCTACGCTCATGGAGCTCCAAAAGAAGGTCAAACATGATTCCGAGCTTCTAGCTAGTATGAAAGACCCTGCATATAATGTTCATCGCACCATTGCTATGTCCATCTGTGGACTATATGGCAGCGGCGCGATTTCTCTTTTTGGATTTATGGATTGTAAATTCCGTTTCTTCTTTCCGACCAAACGTCCTAAATCTTTCATTTCCAAAGGGATCTGTGCCATTGTTGCCTCAACTGCCAGTTCAATCATTTCTGAAAATGTGAAAGAGGACTATACCGCGCGTAACCTGGCTCTGTTCGAGTCGAGAGGCGTGGCTTTGGAAGATATGGTGGATATTCTGGATCAGCTTCAACGCCCCTACAATCCGGATATGGAGCGCAGCCTATGTGAAGAGCATGTTCTTGCCGTATTGCGAAAACAACAAACATTCCACGCCCTTCAATTGGCGATCAAAATTGATACAGCCGTCGAAGCAGGAGAATTTAACCCTCAGTATAATCATATTGTCGGACAAGACGAAGGGCTTTTCGGGGTTGATGAAAGCATCGCAACTGCCGTTCCACTCATGTATGGCACCATTGCACTCACGAATTTCGGATATCTCGACAAAGAGAAAATCGGGATTATCAAAGACCTCGATAGCGATCATTCCGAAGGAAAATGCAATACATTTATCGACGATATGGTATGCGGTATCGTAGCTGCCGCCTGTGGCCGTTTGGCGCATAATAATATTCCTACTTATAGTAAGCCTTTGAAGTGAGGCTGGTTGTCATTCTAGTTACAATTCTTCTTTCGACTTAATCCGGATAGAAGTTACGAGCGAAGTGACGTGGGGAGAATTGCGCGTTGTGTTGTTGGGAGAATCGAAAGATATGGGACTAATGTTTCGTCAAACTATCATTGACGGAACGTGAGGACCTTATTTCAGCAAAATGCCCCCTTTTCATGAGCAAGAGGGAACTAGGAGTCGTTATTTCACTGTTTTTCCTTCCAGTGAGCCTTGTTTTCTTTAAATAGCGGCTTCTAGTTCCGCAAGAATAGAAATACGTGCGTTTTCCCAAAAATAGCGTCTTCTGGTTCCCCAAATGTACTGAACGTGTACTTCTTTCAGAATAAAAGAGCCTCCAACCACTAATTCGGTGGTTGGAGGCTTTTCGGCTATTATTTCGATATCGCGATATATTGAATGAGCTCCGCGGCGGGGTCTACCTGTTGGATGCGGCCTTCTGTTTCCAGCAGAATGAGGTGAGCGATCGTCTCCGATAGCGCGAACCTCATCTGGTGTATGCTCAGCCGGTCGCCGAACGTCGCACGGCACACCTCATAAGCGCTAAGCGGCGCGCTTAGCTGCCCCTCCATGAGCGCAAGCCGCTCATGATGATGGCGCACAAGCTCCTCTGCGCGTGCGCCAAAACCGGACCATGGCTCCCGGTGCCCCGGGTAAGCCATCTTCACAGGCAGCCTGCTGATCTCCTGCAGGCTGCTGAGGTACGCGCCGAGCGGGTTTTCTTCCACCTGTGGGAGGAAGGAAACGTTCGGCGATATTTGCGGCAGGACATGGTCGCCGCAAAAGATCACCTCCGCCGCGGCGTCGTAGAAGATCAGATGACCCGCGGCATGGCCGGGGGTCTCGATGGCTTCGTACACGCGGTCCCCGAGGCGCACAGGCCCTTCAGGCAGCACCGTCACCAGCGGCTGCGGAGACACCAGCGAGACGAAGCTCACCATGTGCTTCGTCATCTCGATCAGCCCGGCTTCCGGGAAGCCGTGCCGGGCAAAGAGCGTCAGGAGCAGCTCCGACATCGGCTGCTCCGGGCCCCACAGGAGCTGCACCTGCGCTAGACCGGTCTCCGAGAGGAGAACCGGCGCGCCCGTGCGCTCCTGGAACCAACCCGCCATCCCGTAATGATCGGGATGGTGGTGGGTGAGCACGATCTGCTCCACGTGCTCGAAACCGATCCCGCGCTCCTGCAGCACCTGCTGCCAGAGCTCCTCCGCATCCGGGGTGCGAAGCCCTGGATCAATTACAGTATACCCGTTGCTGCCTCGTACGAGGTACGCATTCACCCAACGCAGAGGGAAGGGCAGCGGAACCTTCACTTGCGTGATCTCATCTGTATGTTCAGTCACGATGTTCATTTCCGAGTACTCATCCTTCCTTATGCCCTACAAAAATCAACCGACTTGATGCTTCAGCATCATAAGCCTGTCCATCATATTCACCGTATACATGATCAATATGTAAACCCGCTTTTAACAGCATAGCTTCAAATGCCGTTCGATCATACAACTTAACCTGTTCCAGATAATGCCGATCAGCAGTACCCTTTTGCGAAATCACAATCCGTTTACGCACACAGCCATCTTCAATAGTTCTTGCTTCACGAATCCATAGATCTTCTTCCGTTCGCTCCGATTGAGGAACGAGATTCGACTGAACGTAAACCGGATTCAAGAAATCGATGATAAAACGGCCGCCCTCTTTTAGAAGCCGATGAATTTCATGAAGCACCTTCTCATTTTGTTCATCCTCATCAAAATAGCCAAACGAAGTAAACAAATTCACGACAGCATCGTATTGCCGATCGAGAGGTACTTCGCGCATATCTCCGCGCAGCCATGTCACTTGCTTTCCATCGTCTAACTTAACTGCCTCATTCAAAAGCACCTCAGATAAATCCACGCCCGTTACATCGTATCCGAACTCAGCCAGCGCCATAGAATGGCGGCCCATGCCGCAGCATAAATCAAGCACTTCGGCCCCTTGCTTCAGCCCCAGCCAATCAATCATCTTCTTCACTTCATGGTAAGCACCTTGCAAATCTCTGTGTTTATAAACAATTAAATAATCATTCCCAAAACTTTCCTGATACCAAGCCATTTCTTCACACCTTCAGTTTCTACGATTTATACATGTTAGGAAGTTCAAATGATTGCAATTTTTGCTTCACAATACGCAAACCATCAAACACTTCTTCTTTGCTAAAATTGCCTGCTTGCAGGAGTTCTTCTTCCATATCCATTAATTTTTCGTAAAAGATTACACCTTGTTCGAGCACGACGGATCGATCCGGGTGATCCTCCATATAGTGGAATAAAATATCCTCTACCTTAGCGTAATTGCCCTGTTTCTCATAATGTGCGAAAAGAAGCCTCTTGATCTCCTCCGGGATGATCCATCCTTGAAGACGCTCCAAGCTCTGGTTCAATCGGGACGTGATCTCATCGTTCAATTCATCCTTTGGTTCAACTTCGGGTGAGAGCGATAGGTGTAGCAGCAAATCAACGGATTTCAGATAAGCGTGATAAGCCTCGTCAGTCTGGTCATGCCGCTGAAGCAGGTCACCTTGTCCTACAAACATATCGCTAAGTACCAGTGCTTTGGCGGTATCCAAATTGCCATGATAGGACAATAATTCAAGGATATCCTTACTCGATAATGCTTGCAAAGAGCGAATATTCAACCCCAATAGATGGCGACTTGCTTCATCCAGCAGCTGCTGGGCATCTTCTAATGGGATATGTTCCTTATTAAAAAGTATGCGATGCAGCACCACGGTCATTTGCTCAATCTGCCGCATAAAATAATCACGCTTGAACATCATTTGAGCCTCCTTTGTTCAAAAGAAATGCTTCATTTTAGCTTACCACGCCTCGGAAGGAAACTCAAAAGCGGATATCGCCTATTTTTATGCATATATCGCACCATTGACAACAGCCCTTCATAAACTAATTTTGACTGTATCCCTAAACCTTGTAATTCCCAATACCCGAGCAAGGAGGGGTGACACACATCCATGGGCAGCGACCACAAAAACAAATTTCTACTTACTAACCGCGAAAGAGAAGTATTCGAACTCTTAGTACAAGACAAAACCACGAAAGATATCGCGCAGCAGCTTTTCATAAGCGAAAAGACTGTGAGAAATCACATTTCCAACGTCATGCAAAAGCTGAACGTAAAGGGTCGTTCACAAGCGGTTGTAGAACTGATCAAGCTTGGGGAATTAAAGATCTGATTCCGTCAGCAGAGGGATCCATGTAAGCCTTTGAGCCTCCCTGTGGAGGATTCAAGGGCTTTTATGTTTGGCAGGAGGACTAGAAATCATCCAAATATTGAAAGTTTTGTTAACCCGACATTTCGACAACAAGTGACTTGGGGCATGTACTATGATACATATATAATTCATTATTAGGAGGTTATTATGTTAAATGGTTGAAGCAACCAATGATCAAAAAAACATTTTTTCACTTTCAACGCTTCTAAATATAGAACCCAAAATTCTGCTTAGACTCTGCCATTATATTGAATCAAGAGGACATTTCTTTACGAAATCAGAAGAGGGTACTATTCAATTCAATGATAGAGATATCGCTGTTATCCTAGCCCATTACTGAAGGGCTTTTTTCTTTGTACTAGACTCACAATCATACATGTTCACCAATTCCTATCAGGATAAAAAGAAGCCCACTAAATCTTGGGCACTGATAAAGGCCATGTTTTTCAACGAAAGTTGAAATCATAGCCTTTTCTTTATTTAAAATGTATTTTTGAGGTGATCTCAATTTTTAATAAGTCCGAAAGGGTTCGCGCTTATGAATCGTCGCCATTCTTCCTTGTTGACTATTACTTCGTTTTGTTTCTCATCTAGTCCCTTTACAATCTCTTTGAAAAACTCCTCATTCGAAGAACCGTCGTAATAAAAAGGAAAGTCATTATCCTGTTTCGGCATGTTTTCACCTCCTTTTGAGTACTGTTGTAAAACCTATTCGCTATTCACCTAATCTAAAACGGTTATCCTCTCGCCTGTAACATCCTCTAAGGTAAATATTTCTCATAAGACCTCTGTATAAGAGTAACAACACACACACAAAAAGAAGCCCATATATCGTGGGCTTCTTTTCGCATATTATTTGATCGTGATAGAGGTTACGAGCTTGTTAACACCTTTTAGCTGGATAAGATTCCCTTCCTTAAATAAGGCCAAGTTGCCGGAAAGCGTGACGCCAGAAGATACCTGATAGATCGTTGTTTGTTCCCTACCATTAATGGTTTGAGTGATAGAAATCGTTGCAAGTTCACCTTGGGTATTGAGGGTAGTTCCCTTTAACTTTCCTAAAAGATCAAATGGTAAATTCGCATCGATCATTTTGGTAACTTCAATGTAAATGACTTTATTGTCCGAGGTGCGGATATCGACTTCATCGCCTACTTTTAAATCAACAGCTCTGACCTTCACGCCGTTCCTATAAACAACGACATCCGCATGAAGTGTGAATACGGTTGTAACTCCCGACTTCGTGAGCTTCAGTTCATTGTTGCTCACCACGGCGCTTACCGTACCGTTGTTTGTAATGGGTTGAACCATTTTGGTCACTTCAATATAAATGACTTTATTTTCGGTCGTGCGAATATTGACTTCGTCTCCAACTTGCAAATCGGAAGCATTGACTTTCAACCCATTGCGATAAACGATAACATCCGAGTGAAGGATTAACTCAAATGTAACACCTGACTTTTGGAGCTTAAGCACGTTATTGCTGACAACTGCGCTTACTGTCCCGCTATTCGTAATGGCTTGTGCCGTTTGTGTTACTTCAATGAAAATGACTTTATTGTCGGATGTTCGAACATTCACCTCATCGCCAACCAACAGGGAGGAAGCATTAACTTTCACGCCATTTCGATAAATGACCACATCTGGATGCAGCGTGTATGAAGTTGTAACGCCTGATTTCGTAAGCTTCAGCACATTGTTACTAACGGTCGCGCTAACTGTCCCGCTGCTTGAAATAGGTACAATCGATTTGGTGACTTCGATGTAGATGACCTTATTATCCGAAGTGCGAATGTTAACTTCATCACCAATTTTTAGGTCATACGCACTCACTTTAATGCCGTTGCGATAAACGACAACATCCGGATGAAGCGGTAGTGTAGAGGTAGCTCCAGCTTTTGATAGCGTCAATGTATTATTCGTAACTGCCGCACTTACAGTGCCGCTGTAGATTATGGATTGCACGGCATTGGTTACTTCAATGAATACAATTTGACCATTAAATGTGCGTACTTTCACAACGTCCCCAGCTTGCAAAGCAGATGCGTTTACTTTGGCCCCGTTCCGATAAATGAAAACATCTGGATGCAGAGGATAAGTTGATGTTGTGCCTGAACTCGTGATACTTAGCGTGTTGTTGGTAACAACCCTGCTTACTGTTCCATTTATCGTGTTATTCCCTTGGTCTGGCAATTGACCGCCAGTACGATCTAGCAAAGCTGCGAGCTGAGCCCGTGTTACCGGTTGATTAGGCCTAAATGTGTTGTCTTCGAAACCATCAATCAAACCTTTCTCGATGGCAACAGCTACATACCCCACAGCGCCTGCAGGAATTTGTTTCGCATCTTTAAACGGCAGCGTCGTGTTCATTTTCGCCTTCGCCTGAGCTTCTAACTTTAACGCTTTAACTAAAAGCGTCGTCGCCCAAAGTCGGTCACCTTCCTTTTG
Organism: Paenibacillus germinis; assembly: GCF_013141785.1. Classification (NCBI taxonomy): domain Bacteria; kingdom Bacillati; phylum Bacillota; class Bacilli; order Caryophanales; family Paenibacillaceae; genus Paenibacillus; species Paenibacillus germinis. The sequence goes on along the minus strand of NZ_WHOC01000183.1, from coordinate 76,218 downwards.
AGGCTGAACCATATCGTCATTTTCCGAGAACAAGTCATTTTCTAAAGCTACAGCTACATAACCGACTGCCCAAGAAGGAACTTTATCAGCATCTTTAAAATTAAGATGAGTGCTCATTTCTGCTGATGATTCGGCTTGGCTGCGAAGTCCCATCAAACGAACAGCAGCCGTAATCGCTTCGATTCGGGAAACCGTATTATGAGGTTTAAAGGTACCATCCTCATACCCTTCAAACACACGCTTGGATGCTAAGCTCGCGATATAGCGTATCGCCCACTCCGCACTTTGCAAATCGTCAAAGGTAAGATGAATCTCAACCCTACTGTCATCTTTTTTATTTCCATTGTCTTTGGCTAGAACAGCTGTGCCGCTTCCCATGATCATTACGAAAGCAAGACCCGTCGCTATTACTTTTTTGAGCATCACGCTTCACACACTCTCCTTCTTTATTTAAATACTACATGTATCAGAAGAGTTCGTTTGCATGGTTATTTTTAGGAGGGTATCCTTTTATTTTCCATAGATTAATTTTCCTTTGTCCATCCAATTGAATGATCAAGTAAATCTTTAACTAATTTAGCATACGCGATGTAAATAAACTGTCATATTCTGTACCGCTGGCGATGACCTTCACAATATGCTATGTTGGAAGAAATTGTGAGCAAGGGAGCGAAGGCAATGACGGAAATAGCGCTGGATCTATCTCATTTTCATCCCATTCTGAGGTCTTGGTTTGCTTCTCGTTTTGGTGAACCTACGGATGTTCAGAAGCAGGCGTGGAAACAAATACGTTCTGGCACACACACTCTCATCTCTTCCCCAACAGGCTCGGGTAAAACACTGGCAGCATTACTGCCTTGTTTGGACGGTGTTCTTAAACAGAAGCAGGAACTTGAGGACATTTACACAGCCGGTGTTCGCGTGCTTGTCGTGACACCTCTCAAGGCGCTGAATAACGATATTCATGATCATTTAATTCATTTTATGGCAGAAATTGAGGAGACTGCTTCCTCTTTCGAAAAGGAAACCGCCTGGAGGGGACTCACGATTGGGGTTCGTACTGGCGATACCAAACAAAGCACTCGGGCATCGATGCTGAAGCAGCCGCCAGATCTGCTGGTGACCACGCCAGAATCGTTGTATTTGCTGCTGACTTCTCCGCGCGCGAGAGAAATGCTAAAGAGCGTGGAACAGATCGTCGTCGACGAAATCCACGATCTGGCAGCGGACAAGCGCGGTATGCACTTGTCGCTCACGCTGGAACGGCTGAACGCGTGGTGCGGGCGATCCGTCCAGCGGATCGGCGTGTCAGCCACGCAAAAGCCTATCGAGCGTGTCGCTCGTTATCTTGGCGGCTGGGAAGCTGACCAGCCGCGGCATGTTGCTATTATCGAGAGCAAAGCCGAGAAGCAGTACGCACTTCAGGTGACGATGCCGGAACCTGCGCGGGCTGGTGCTGATAAAGAGGCGATATGGACGCCTCTTGTCGAGCGCCTGCTGCAGCTCATGGAAGGCTGCAGCACAGTGCTTATCTTCGCAAATAGCCGTAGGCTTTGCGAACGCTTGACCTTGCGACTCAATGACCATGTCGGTCATGAGATCGCGAGCAGCCACCACGGCAGCGTTGCCCGCGAGAAGCGGCTCGAGGTCGAGCGCTTGCTTAAGGCCGGCGAGCTTCGCTGCCTGGTTGCCACATCGTCGCTGGAGCTCGGCATCGACGTCGGCCATGTCGATCTGGTGATCCAGATCGACTCGCCTTTCACCGCTGCCGCAGGCATCCAGCGGATTGGCCGGGCCGGCCACGCCGTCGGCAGCGTCAGCCGCGGCGTGCTGCTAGCGCGCAGCCGCAGTCTGCTGCCGGAGCTTGCCGTGCTCAGCCGGCGGATCGCGGCGCGAGACATCGAGGCCATCCGCATCCCGCGGGGCAGCCTTGATGTCCTCGCGCAGCAGCTCGTCGCCATGGTAGCCATGGGCGACGAGCTGGATGTGCCGCGCCTAGAGCGCCTGCTCGCGCAGAGCGACTCCTTCCGCGAGCTGCCGCGTGAACGCTGGCTCGCGATGCTCGAGGTGCTCGCAGGGCTGTACCCCTTCGTGCGTCCGCTCATCGCATGGGATCGTGAAACAGGCCGCTTAGAACGGTTGGCGGCCACACAGATGGCCGCGCTCACCGGCGCCGGCACAATCCCTCAGAGCACGGCCTATCCCGTGCATCACAATGAAACCGGGCTTCACCTCGGTGAGCTGGATGAAGAGTTCATCCACGAGTCGTCTGTCGGCGACGTGTTTCAATTGGGTACGGCATCTTGGCGTATCGTCCGCAAGCGTCCAGAGCGCATTTATGTCCAGGAAGCCGAAAACCGTTACAGTGAAGTCCCCTTCTGGCGCGGGGAAACTGGCGGAAAGTCGTTTGAACTCGGCGTTCAAACGGGTCAATTATGGCGAGAGCTGCGTGATCGTTTGCAGTCGCTTCCTCACACTCAAGCTGATCTTGACGTCCAAGACTGGCTCATGGATCATTTTCACTTTGATTCGGAGGCTAGCCAAGCTCTCATTAGTATCGTTCGCAATCAAATCGCTGTAAATACAGTCCCAACAGATACAACCGTTGTCATAGAAACCTTTGCCGATGAAAACAATCAAACACACTATATTTTGCACAGCCTATTCGGTCGCAAGCTGAACCGTACTTGGTTAATGGCCATTGATCGGCACCTTAAACAAAAAGGGCTAACCGCTATCTATACCAATGCGAAAGACAATGGCATCGAGCTCATTTTCCCCAGCTTCCATGAATCGATTTTGCATGCCATCATGTCCATCTCAACTATAGAAGCAGAACAGTTCATCATTGAAGCTGTAGCCGAATCTGGGATGTTTGGTGCAGCTTTCCAACGACTAGCAGAAACATCCTTACTTCTTTCCCGCAGCTTCACACGTATCCCCGCTTGGGTTAAGCGACTGCGTGGACAAGAACTCATGAAGGAAGCTCTACCATTCAAAGAACGCTTTCCTTTGTTTCAGGAAGCCATGCGAGAATGCCTGGAGGAGCATGTCGATATTCAGCATCTTCAGCGCATTTTAGAAGCTATTCATACAGGAAGTATTCAATTTGCTGTTCATCGCAACCATTTCCCATCGCCACTCGCTGCGCAGTTCAAGTTCGACTACGTGTCGCAGAAATTATATGAATCCGATGCGTTAACGCAGGATTTACAGGTTGAATTACTTGGCTTTAGCCGTCAAATGGCAGCCGATATTTTCGGATCTGAGGCGATCCGCAGCGCTGTTAGCCCACAAGTCATCGAGGCAGAGGAACATAAACTCGCCCTGACGGATGAACCGCTAGCCTCTGCCCAAGAGGTGTTTCGTTATTTGAAAGAACGTGGCGATTCCTCTTTGGATGAACTCGTCAAGGCTAGTTCATCCTCTGATACAATCGTTACAGCATGGATCAATGATCTCCTTGGGCAAGGCAGGACAACAACAGCTTTCTTTACGAATGAGACCCGCTATATCTGCAGTGATGAAGTAGAGTTCTATTCTTCACTCTCGGATTCTATGGTTGCCAAATCGTTTGTGTTTCAAAGATTTGCAGACGGGAAGCTCTCCTTCACAACAGAAGAGTTGGCAGCCCGCTTTGAGGTGGAACTTGCCGTTGCAGCTGATTGGATTCAGAGCGCCGTTCAAGATGGTACGTTAACTGTCGCACCTTTTGCCGATCCAGAAATCGAAGAACTGTGGACGAGCAGCAAGGTAGCTTCCCGATTAATTCGTCTATCCCTTCAGTCCTATCGACGTAGTGGCGAGGCCGTATCTCCTTTCACCTATATGACGCATATGCCGCTTAGACGCAAACTCGCAGATAGAACTGATGTTCCCGGAATGGAACTGCTTCGCGAAATTATTGAGGATTTGCAAGGCTTCTTCCTGCCCGTCTCACTTTGGGAGTCTGTCTTATTTCCGACGCGTCAGCTTTCGTACCGCAAACAAGATCTAGACACCTTGTGCTCTTCAGGTCAAATTGTTTGGATAGGTCGCAAAGAGCCCGACGAAAAGGAAGGCCGCATTGCCTTCTTTCTGGCAGAAAGCAGCTCTCTGTATGAGCCCTGTCTCACTGCCCTCAACCAAAGACCAGCCTCACATCCTGAGCTTCTTAGCCTTCTGCAGGAAAAAGGGGCCATCTTTCTGAGCAAGCTGGGTATTGAAACAGGGCGAGCTCCCTCTTCATTGTTAGAGGAGCTGCTGCAATTAGTGTGGGATGGACAGGCTGCCAACGACCAATTCGCTCCGCTTCGACTACATGCCGCAGGAGCTTCTAAGAAACCGGATAAATTCCAGTCAGGCCTTGGACGTTGGTATCCTCTCGATTCCCTACTTAGCCCTGCCTTCGATAAGCAATCGTCCGCTATGCAGTGGACGCATCATCTGCTGGAGCGTTTTGGCATCATCACCAAAGATCTCATCTCTACGCACTGTCCGTTTCCATGGGAAGCCATTCAGACAGCGCTTCGTCAGTTGGAAGAGTGGGGTCTTGTTGTCCGCGGGCTATTCATTACCGATTTACATGCTCTGCAGTTCGCATCCAAAGAATTCATCACTCGCCTGTACCAGCAAGCAGGTAACGCTTCCGAGAGTCAACAAAAATTCACACTTTTAAGTGCTATTGATCCGGCTAATCCCTTTGGACTAATTGTCCCATGGCCTGAGATTTCTGGCGTTTCATTTTCCCGTAAAAGCGGCAATTACTTAGCCCTCAAAGGTAGTGAGTGGTTGTATTGGATCGAGAATAATGGCAAGCGGATTTATCAACTTGCACCAACAGCGAACCAAAATAACGATAAGATGACCATCGTCCACGAGTTAAAAAGTATGTTTCGCCAGTTCCTTAAACAACATCAACTACGTAAAATCGTCATCGAAACTTGGAACGGCGTACGTATCGCAGAGGCGCCCGAACAGGAATATTTGAAACTTCTAGGCGCAGAAAAAGACCGCACCAGCTTAGTTCTTTGGCCAAGCCAACTAAGCTGAGTGCGGTCTACTCGACACGTTCCACTTTTACTGCGCATATTTTAAACTCCGGCATCCGACTCGTGGGATCCAACGCATCATTCGTTAATTGATTAATCGAATGCTCATCACCCCAATGAAAGGGCACAAAAACCGTACGAGGCTGAATACCTTCCGTCACTTTGACTTCGAATATCAAGGATCCACGGCGGCTTGTAATGCGGATCTTGTTATCCATACTCAGTCCAATTCTCTTAGCGAGCCATGGATGAATCTCGGCAACGGGAACGGGAGCCTTCTTATTCAACGCTTCCGTTCGACGTGTTTGTGCACCACTTAAATAATGATTCGCAAGCCTACCCGTTGTAAGTACGATGGGATAATCCGTATCAATTGGTTCTGCCGGCATTTTCGGCTTAATACCGAACAATCTGGCTTTGCCATCGGAATGATTAAAATGATTCTCAAATAATAGCGGTGTACCCGGGTGGTCAGGAGCAGGACACGGCCAGAATATGCCTTTCTCCTCCTGAAGCCGCTCATACGTAATGCCACTGTAATCCGCTTTCCCACCTGCCGTAGCAGCTGCCAACTCGCGAAACACATCTTCAATACCCGCATATTGAAAATAGGCTCCCCGGCCTAGCGCTTCTGCTAGCTGACAAATAATGTGGAAATCAAGTCTGCTGTTTCCCGGAAGCTCCATCGCTTTCTGGCGGTGAAACACGCGTCCTTCCAGATTGGTCATCGTACCTTCTGCTTCCGCAAAGGATGACCCTGGTAACAAATAATGGGCATAACGCGCCGTTTCGGTTTCGAACATGTCAACGACAACAAGCAGCTCCAGCTTCTGCAGCGCCCGCTCCACCATCCGATTATTTGGGCTGGATACGAGCGGATTCGATCCGAGGACGATTAAGGCCTTGATTTCACCTTCATCTATCTTCTGCAGCAGTTCATAAGCAGAAACCCCTTTGCCAGGCAGTTCACTTGGATCGATGCCCCATACCTTGGCTACATGCTCACGCGCAGCTGGGTCTTCGATCAAACGATAGCCCGGCAGTTGGTCCGCCTTCTGCCCATGCTCGCGTCCACCTTGCCCGTTCGCCTGGCCAGTCACGGCGCCATAGCCGCAGCCTTTGCGCCCTATTTTGCCGGTGATCAAGGCTAAATTAATGTAATTCAGCGTGTTCTCTACCCCGTTCACTTGCTGTTCCAAGCCACGTGCTGTAAGTACAATCCCTGTCTCCGCCTTCGCGAATCCACGAGCTATCGTACGAATTACGGCTTCTAGAATGCCAGTTAGCTCCTCCACTCTCGCTGGGGTGAAAGGCTTAACGGCCTCCTTCAATTGCTCAAATCCAACCGTGCGTTCTTCAATGAATCGATGATGAACGAGTTTCTCCTCCACCATGACATGTAGGAGTCCGTTTATAAATACAGAGTCGAATCCCGGTTGTAGACGAACATGGATATCGGCTACCTTCGATGTCATGGTATTACGCGGATCAATCGTTACGATCACTGCGCCTTTTTTCTTCGCTTCAAGTAAATAAGGCATCATTGTCGGCTGGCATTCCGCAATATTCGTTCCTGCGAGAATGATATATTTCGCATTCGGAACTTCCGTTAGAGGCATTGTCATCCCGCGATCGATCCCGAAAGCCTGATTACTGGCTGCGGCCGCTGAGGACATACAGTATCTACCATTATAATCAATGTATTTGGACCTGAGTGCTACTCGGGTAAACTTACCAAGTAAGTAACTAACTTCATTGGTAAGTGAGCCCCCGCCATACACGCCAATGGCATCAAGGCCATACGTTGCTTGAAGTCCTTGAATCCGTTCAGCAATGTCTGCAAACGCATGGTCCCAAGAGACAGTTCGCCACCGCCGTGGCTCACCAATCCCCCTAGTCAATGGCTTAAGAATCCGATCGGCATGAAGCACATGATCCAGTGCATTCAATCCTTTCTGACAAAGACGGCTAGTCGCCACAGGAAAGTTCGGGCTTGGTTTAATCGTGAGACCTGACGTCTTCTCACTCGGCATAATCTCCAATCCGCACTGCATGCTGCAAAAGCAGCAATGGGAGGAGGGTTGTTCTTTAGGTAAAGCCAATAGTGCTGATTTCAACGCACCCCACCCCCGATGATAAAGCTCTCTATGAAATCTCAATGTATCTGAATGTGCCTATGCGGTCAACAAAGCGTTAGCAGGCTAATTCTTTGTTTATCGGAAATCCAATAAATACCGTTCCATCATGAACTTTCGTAGAATACGTTCGTACACACCCCGTATCCGGAGCTTGAACGAGACCGGAAGGGAGATGAATCTTGCGATCATGCATCGGACAGAAGACGTGGTCATCACATACAATTCCTTCCGCAAGGACGCCCTCTTTATGAGGACAGCGGTTCTGGATGGCTTGAAGCTTGCCGCTTTTCAGCTTGAAGAGTGCTACCTCTTCTCCTTGATACCGAATTGTTTTTCCTGTGTTAACAGCTAAATCGTCATAAGAAACGGCCTGCACCCAAATCATTTGCTCTTCTTGTGTTTTCATAGTCTGCTCCTCCCGACTTTCCTCTTTTTCTAGTTAAGCTCTACAACTTCATAAAGGTCACGTTGAATTTTTTTGCTATCAATCGCTTGTTTCCAAGGGTCCTTCGTCACAGAAAGCGCTAGATCCATACGAGCACACAATTGTTTACGCTCTTCCTCATTCTCAACCACATCACGGATATGCTCGATACCAAGTCGGTGCACCCACTCGCTTGTGCGCTCACCATATTTACCTGTTTCACGATAGTACTGCAGATATGCTTCTGTATATTCGATAATGTCTTGCTCCGTCTTGACAGTAGTCAATAGATCACCCACGCGTACCTTCACACCGCCATTTCCTCCGGCATAAAGCTCCCAACCGCCATCAACCGAAACGATGCCTAAATCTTTGATCCCTGATTCCGCACAATTTCGAGGACATCCGGATACCGCTAGCTTTACTTTGGCAGGTGTGTTCAAGCGTTCAAAACGTTTCTCCAGCTCGATACCTACACCCATCGCGTCACCCGTGCCGAATCGGCAGAAAGTTTCTCCCACACACGTTTTTACAGTTCGTAAGGCTTTACCATAAGCATAACCGGAAGGCATATCTAAGGCTTCCCACATCGCGGTAAGATCTTCTTTCTTCACACCAAGCAAATCAAGACGCTGTCCACCTGTAAACTTCACAGTTGGGACATTGAACTGCTCGGCTACTTCTGCAATACGCTTCAATTCCGTCGGATTGGTTACACCGCCATAGATCCGTGGAACTACGGAGTACGTTCCATCTTTCTGAATGTTAGCGTGCATACGCTCATTTACAAAACGTGAAGTACTATCGTCTTTATACGTATCTGGACTTACCATACCTAGATAGTAGTTGAGCGCAGGACGGCATTTCGAGCAGCCTTCATCATTTTTCCAGCCAAGGACGTTCATCACTTCACGTACATGGGATAACCCTTTTTCACGAATCGCTGTAACGACTTCATCACGTGTATGGTCTGTACAAGCGCAAATCGTCTCTTTCGCAGCGTTCTTATCATAGGAAGCTCCTAGTGTAAATGCCAACAAATCACTAACGAGTGGTTTACAACCGCCGCAAGAACGAGAAGCTGTCGTACAATTTTTCACTTCATCCACTGTCGTTAATCCTTGATCCTTGATCACTGAACAAATCGTTCCTTTGGTAACGCCGTTACAACCACATATGATGGCATCGTCTTTCATGTCAGCAACACCCGATGCCGCTCCGCCTCCGGATGAATCCGTCAAAATAGCCGTTTTTTCCAAGCCGCTAACATCTGTTTCTTCCCGAATCATTTGCATAAGTCGCGTACCATCCGCCGTATCTCCGAAGAGAACCGCACCGATGATTTTATTGTCTTTAATCACAACTTTCTTATAAACACCAGTGAACTCATCATGAATGCGAATGGCTTTCGTGCCTTCCGCATCGCCGAACTGTCCGCCTGAGAAAACGTCAACACCAGATACTTTAAGCTTCGTATAAAGGATAGACCCTTCATAAGGACCCGTTTCCACGCCTGCCAAATGTTTAGCAAGCACAGCACCTTGCTCGTAGAGCGGTGCCACCAATCCATAAGCAATCCCACGATGCATCGCGCATTCCCCAACCGCATAAACATTGGGAGCACTTGTTTGCAAATAGTCATTCACAATGATGCCAGGATTGCACTCAACTCCAGCCTTTTTCGCAAGTTCAACATTGGGACGAATCCCTACTGCCATAACGATAAGATTGGCCTCAGCAACAGTACCATCTTTGAATTTCAAGCCTGTTACCCGCTTGTCGCCAACGATTTCCGCGGATTGCTTCTCAAGCAAGAAGTTGATACCCTGCTCTTCAAGCGCCGCTTGCAGCATTTTGGACGCCGTTCGATCAAGCTGACGCTCCATAATTGTATCTACAATATGAACAACATCAACCTTCATACCTAAGTTAAGGAAGCCTCTCGCCGCTTCTAATCCTAATAAACCGCCACCGATAACGATCGCTTTTTTATACTTTTTAGCGGACTCGATCATAATTTCACAATCACGAATGGTTCTGTACGCCATAACCCCTTCTTTATCAGCGCCAGGCATTGGAATCATAAAGGGATTAGATCCTGTAGCCAAAATCAATTTATCATAAGAAACTGTCAGTCCCTTATCACTCGTTACGGTTTGTGCTGCTGTATCGATGTCTGTAATGGTTTGGTTGGTATGCAAGGTGATGTGGTTATTCGCATACCATTCATAGGGATGAATGACGATATCCTCTACCTTGGAATCTCCCGCAAGTACGTAGGACAACAAGATTCGATTATAATTCGGATGCGGTTCACTGCCAAAAATCGTAACCTCATATTTATCAGGTGTAAGTTTAAGTAAATGTTCAACAGCGTTAACGCCCGCCATTCCGTTTCCGACTAGGACCAACTTCTCTTTTTTGACTGTCATTGTGATCATCCTTCCATCCATTTACTATTAAAAAGTTCGTTTTTTTTGAAAAAGGGCCATTCAGGAGCTCACGCCCCCAAATGACAAATTGGGATATGGAGCTTGAGAAGTTCGATTTGAACTTCCAAAGACGGTAAGCAAGTAAACGTCTTTGCGCATGCAGCCTGGACACTCAAGCTGCATGAGCAAAGGCTTTACTTATATGCCGCTGGCCATACGACCAGCGGCTTGAACCTGTTATTTAAGCATGCACACTATCCATAGAAGCTGGAGCCACCTTCACTTTGCCGCCTTCACCGATCCAAGTACGTTTCCATTGCCCTTGCACAATGGCGATCAACAAGAGACATGTAATCGCAATCGCACTTAAGATTAGGAACCCTGGTGTAAAAGAACCTGTCGTTAGTTTCAAGTTACCGAGAATCTTGGGTAAGAAGTATCCGCCCAAACCACCTGCTGCTCCAACGATTCCAGTTATAACACCGATTTCCGTCTTGAAGCGCTGCGGAACAAGTTGGAAAACGGATCCATTCCCCATACCGAAAGCCATCATGGCAATGAAGAGCATAATCGTTGTTAAGGAAAGTGATGGCAGTGTAGAGATGCCAGCCATCATCAAAGCGACAACGCCGTACAAGACCATTAACATCCGAATGCCGCCAATTTTGTCTGCCAGCCAGCCGCCTACTGGTCGGAAGAAGCTGCCGCCGATTACGCATATCGTAGTAAAATCAGCTGCTTTAACTGGAGCAAGACCATATTGCGTATTGAAGAAGATGGTTAAATAAGATGCCATTCCAACGAAACCGCCGAATGTTACACTGTACAAAATACAGAACAACCAGGAATCTTTCTGTTTCAATACTTTGCCGTATTCCTTAACCGTTTTCGGTGCCGGTTTATTCGGGCTATCCTTTGCCAATACACTAAAGATGATTAAGGTTAACGCAATCGGAATCATCGCAATGCCGAAAACAACATGCCAATCTCCATAATGCTGTGCTATTCGGTTTGCAAATAAGGTAGCGAAGATCGTTCCACTGTTACCTGCCCCTGCAATCCCCATCGCTAATCCTTGATACTGCGGTGGGTACCAGCTGCTGGCAAGTGGTAATGCTGCCGCAAAACTTGCGCCTGCAATACCCAGCATCAGTGCAACGAAGTACATATCACCCATTGTGTTTGCAAACTGCCAACCCCAGAATAATGGTACTAAGGTTAACGTTAGTCCGATTTGTCCTGTAAGCTTAGGGCCTATCTTATCTGTCAGAACGCCCAGTACCAATCGAAGTACGGCTCCTCCTAAGGTAGGCAATGCAACGAGATTCGCCTTTTCAGCAGCATCCAGATGAAAATCATTAGCTAGAATAACCGCTATCGGCCCAAGAAGAACCCAAACCATGAAGCTCATGTCAAAATATAAAAATGAACTGAACAATGACCCTTTGTGCCCCACTTGCATAAAACTTTTCCGATCAACCATGCATTCCCTCTCCTTTTGTGAGGCTTTTCGCCTTCTTTTTTTCCTACCCAGACGTGTTTGACTGTTCTTTGACAGAAAAGGCCGACAAACATACCCCAACTTGTGTGGGATGCTTATCGGCCTCTTTGCCACTGCTGCCCACATCATCGTGAACAGCATTTTAGTTGATTTTCAGTAAATAGAACATAAATAGCCTATCCGGTTACGTATTTGTAAGGGGATAGGCGCCATTGCCTTCGTTAGTGGCACATCATTGTGCCGATTTCTAATTTGATTATAGTATGACATAGCCGTCGTGTCAATAAACATAACACAAAATTTTATATGTGAGATTCCTTCTATCATATCGACAAATTTTATAGTCATATGCTATAGTAATGCCGTATAATAAATCACGATATCGCGAAAACCTTACATGAAGTTGCCATTGGAAAGAAGCTACCCACGATAGGAGGTATTCAAATGTTACAATCATTTATACTGATCGACGAGTTTAAACAAACTCGCTCAGCTACCTCCTCCTCGTCGTCAATTACCGAGCTGAATGTTACGAATAATGAAAAGGAATCCTTGCCTGAAGCGACGCTGAAGGATTTGGGATTTCGCATATATGTAGCATCTAATGTAAAAGAAATTTCATTTATGATCCCCAAGGTCGATGCTGTTTTATTATCGGTAGGTCCTGATCAAGTGGAACCATGGCGCTCGAGTGTACTTGCTCATCGCAGCCTTCCTCTCTTCTGGTGGTGTGATGCTCAAACTTTTCCTTCTAATGAATGTAGAATGGACGCCGGTATTGATGGTTTAATCGGTTCTGCGATGAGTCCTCTTGAAATTCACTGTGCGCTGCTCCTTGGTGTGAATCATTACTTTAGGCGAACCGAATGGCAGCAAGAGCGCGAACAGCTTCTCTCCAAACTGGAGGAGCGCAAATGGGTCGATCAGGCGAAGCGAATCTTATGTGAAATCAAAGGTATCTCCGAAGCAGAGGCTTATGATTTTTTGCGCAAACAAGCCATGAATGAACGAAAACGTATGGTGGACGTCGCTACCTCCATTGTCAAGGTGTATCAAATACTAAAGGATCAGAAACAAGGAGGTCGCAAACGATGATATCTTTATTAAAAGAAGTAGGCCGCGGAAAGCGCGGAGCCAGAGACCTTTCCTATGAAGAAGCTTCACAAGCAGCGGAGCTCATTCTAACCGGAGCCGCTACACAGGCTCAAATGGGCGCTTTTCTCGTTGCAGAACGTATCAAAATGGAATCTCCTGATGAGTTAAAGGCCTTCATCGATGCCTTGCGCCAGCGTATCCAGACCTATCCAATACCCGGCAGCATGGATTGCGCCGGACCTTATGATGGACGCTCACGTACGTTCATCGCGACTTTACCGACCGCGTTCGTTCTCGCGGCCTGCGGACTTCCCACTACGCTGCACGGCAGTCCGAGTATGCCGCCCAAATGGGGCATCACGTTGTCCGATGTGCTAGCGGCACTTAATGTACCCGCGCTTGACGCGTCACGCGAAGCGCTCATATCAGCTGCAGCGCGAACAGGCTTCCTGTTCGCACCAACGGAGAGCTGGTGTGCACCGCTCGGCGAGCTGCGCGAACTGCGCAAGGAACTCGGTCTGCGGACCGTGTTCAACACAGCAGAGAAGCTGCTGCGCTTTACGGAAGCACCCTTCATGGCTGTCGGTGTGTTTCACGGTACGGTGTTCGAGAAAATCACCAATTTATTAATCGAACTGGGCGTCTCTCGCGGCATAGTCGTGCAGGGTATGGAAGGCTCCGAAGACTTATCCGTAGACAAGCGCACACGGACATACCTAATTCAAGAGGGCACCAGTGAATTATTCATTGTTGATCCTGAGATTTACGAATTAATGGTCGAGGTGCCGGAGATTGAATGGACCGCTCAGCTGCAAGGAGAAACGGCATTATCCGTTCTTCGCGGAGAAGCTGAGCTTCCCTACTTGAATATGGTTTTACTGAATAGTGCCGTGCGTCTGTGGGTTTCCCAGAAGGCAGGATCCATTGAAGAAGGTATTTATTTGGCCCGACATGCGATTGAGCAAGGGGCTGCTCTACAAAAATTCACTGAGTGGACAGAAGCAATTAATCCGGTATCCGCCACTTAATTTTTATACTTATGAGAAAACCTCTATCGAGGCCATTCAAAGATGTGCGACCGCTCTTCTACCCCACAAAGTGAAGTCATGCTTTGAAGCAAAATCCGATTACTTTGCGGGGGCCCCAATGAATCGGTAGGTTTTATCGCCAAATAGAATTTTCACTTCCAAGAGTCCTCGGAAATTTATAAATTCTATTGTGGTGAAAAAAGAGCCCCAATGGGCTCTTTTTTCATTTTCATTTTCATTTTCCAATAAACTGCTGGGTAAACATTTTACCACACGGACCGCCGTTTACGATGCCGATCCCAATATGGGTGTAATCTTTGCTGAGTATATTCGCTTTGTGTCCTGGAGAATTCATCAACGCCTCATGAGCCGCTTGTACACTTTGATTGCAAGCAATATTCTCTCCCGCCGCGTTATACGTAATGCCAAATTTCTCCATCATATCGAATGGCGAACCATACGTCGGTGAATCGTGGGAGAAATAATTGTTATCGACCATATCTTGGCTTTTTAGTCTAGCCGTTTTGGTAAGCGCCGGGTCGACAGCAAATGGAGAAAGCCCCACAGCAGCACGCTCCTTGTTAACCAAATCCAGCATTTGCTGCTCCTCCACCGTTAATTCCGTAGTCGATGGGACTTGCGGTTTAGGCGTAGGCTTTGGTGCAGCTGGTGGAGGAGCTGGTGTTGGTGGTGTCGGCTTCTTGGCAATTTTTAAATTACCGTAAGCCCACAGGATGGATTGCAGCGTTTGATCATCTACATTCCCAGTCGCAGGAAGTCCGTATCTGCTTTGAAACGCTTTAACACCCTGTAGGGTTTGATTACCATAGTAGCCCGTAATAGGTCCGCTATAGTAGCCAAGTGACTTCAGCATCCCTTGCACCGCATAGACATCAGGCCCCTTAGCCCCTTTACCATAGGCAAAAGCGGTGGTTGTGGATGAGCAGAACAATGCGATACAGATTAGAATAATCCAGACATGCTTTTTTTTACCCTGTAACATGCGTTTACGTTCACTCCCCGTCATCAGCATCATTCGTCACACAGTGGACGATAGCATTAGAATGACCAAATTCACGACTATTATCCATAATAAAGAAATATGGGTTGGATGTCGTTTCAAGGTAAGGGTGAACCGTCTCAAAGCCCAGAAAATCCGCGTGGTTATGTCTTTCGCCTCATTAAAAGGGGTAACCTCTTGATCACCCCATGATTCCTTACAACGGGTAGGCATAACTCCTTTTAGACTCGTTTAGGCTGCTTCGTAAAGGTAGATAGGCTAAAGTGGCTACCAATGTTGTGTTTTCTACAACAATTCATACGCCAAAAGGCTATTTTGTACTCTGAAGTTGCAGTTTGTACAACATTTTGAACCCATTTGTTGCGAAATAGCCAATATTGGACCAAATTGTTGTACATTATGCAACAAAGGAGGGAGAAAGGCGGGATCTAGGCAGCAATTGTTGCACTTTCTACAACATCGATGCGTTCCGCTACATGCCGTACTCCTATCAATTGCCTTAGGCGAATATACGCTTTATTTCTTTAGCGATTTCATTGACACAATCTTCCGCCTGCGGATATAAACCTGTCTTATCCAAAAACGCATGATCCATGCCGTTATACTGAATCAGCTTCGTCGGCACACCCGAGCGGGCTAACTTTTTAGCGTAAGCTTCATCCTCTATCCTTAAGTAGTCAAATTCCGCCGTGATGATCAAGGTCTCTGGCATGCCGCTTAAATCGTTCGCCAATAGCGGGGCTACATAAGGATCCGTTAGCTTCGTGCGATTTTGCAGGTACAGATTTAGCAGCATACCGCTGCCTCCTCGCAATCCTTCAATCCCAGCGACAATGAACTCTTCGTGATTGCGAATGTCGTATTCATCTAGGCTCCATTTGAAATCTTCCGTTTCGACAGCGCCCATATTAACAGTAGGATAAATAAGCGCTTGATATTTAATCATCCCCGTTCCTTTGTCACGGTCCATCAAGGCGCAAACCGTAGCCAAATTGCCTCCTGCGCTATCGCCAGCCACTGCGATTCGCTGTGGATCAACACCGATTTCACTGGCGTGCTCGTAAACCCACTGAACGGTTTCGAAGCAATCCATTAGTCCTGCAGGAAACGGATGCTCTGGGGCAAGCCGGTAATCGACTGAGACTACGACAGCCCCGGCTTTTTCAGCCAAAGCTTTGCATGGGTTCTCAACGACGTCAACGGTTCCGCCAATAAAACCGCCACCATGAAAGAATACGATCACCGGTAAACTTCTTTCTTGTGAAGGCGTGTAAATACGCAGCGGAATCGGGCCGTTCGTTCCCTCAATGGTTTTGCAAGCGTTCGCAATTTCAGTCTGAGTAACATCCTCGTTCTTCCATCCCATCATAGCCCTCATCGCTTTAACGAAATTTGGTATATCAGAAGGATCGAAATTCGGCCTCTCTGTCGATGCCATAACCTCCGCCTGTTGTTTCTGAATATGATACACTCGCGGGTCTAATTGGCCCACGGCATCTGAATCGGGAATCGGTTTGATCACTTTTACATACTGTTCTTTACTGTTCATACATACATCTCCTAACTCTCAAATTGTTTATCAAAACTGGATTGGATAAGAGCTCTTATGTATGTATAATAATAGGCAATTGTGAACTCAAACAATGCGATTGTTCCTCTATGCGGAACACTAAAATGAATCGGAGAGGGGCTTATATCAACTCGTGCCGAATACAAATCCGCAACTACTTTCTTCCGTTAAAAACGCCTTGCGTCTATTAAAATTATTTACCGTGAAAACACCCGAAAAAAGGCTGACTGAGCTAGCCGATGAATTGAGTCTCAGCAAAAGCACAACCAGTCGGTTGCTGTCCACCTTACTGAGTGAAGGGTTTGTTTTCCAAGATCCAATCACTCATAAATACAGGCTCGGCCAACGAATCGCTTCGCTGTATCACGTTATTGTCACAACCTATTGGGACTTATCGCAAGCAGCAAGCCCTATTATTCAACGTCTTGCTCGCGAAACTTCCGAAGCACTCCGTGTTGCTGTATTAGAAGAAAATGAAATCGCATACATCCAGAACCATTACCGACCCTATCCAGTTGAAAGAACAGCTTAAACAAATTCGTAATCAAGACTATTGCGTATGTATCAGTGAATTTATCGAAAACATGGTCTCCATCTCATCCCCCATTCGGGATTCAGTAGGTCAGGTCATATCCGCGATTACTTTAATTGCTCCGACGCAGCGTATGGATGAGGACCGAATCGTCTTCTATACCCATAAAGTCGTAAAGACGGCGAAAGAGATATCGCGTCAGTTCGGTTTTCTGAAATGATCTGATAATGGTCCTATTATGAAGAACAGCGGTTCACATCCCCGTACTTTCTGGGTTGTGACCGCTGTTTTTCTGAGACTATTTTCTAATAACCACTCGCACCCTCGTTTAACTGAATATTGTTTCTCCGATATTCGCTTGGCGTAACACCTAGATACTTTTTAAAGATGCGGTTAAAGGAACTCATGGTTTGATAGCCTGCTTGGAGAGCAATATCTTGAATTTTCATATCCGTTTGCATAAGCAGCTTAACCGCCTGCTTGATACGGAACTCATTAACGAAGTCAACGAAGTTGGTTCCTGTTTTCTCCTTAAAATAAGTGGATAGATAACCCCCGGTAATGTTAAGTTTACCGGCTATTAGATCCAATGTGATATCTTCCGAGTAATGATCCTGCAAATAGTCGACTATAAAGCTGACGATCGGGTCGCGTTCTTCCTTTTTCAACCGGATCAACTGACCTGCTTCGTTCAGGATCATCTCGAAATATTGTTCCAATTCCTGGGTGGTGTGCATGAGTCGAATCGATTTCGCCGAACCCGCCACTTGGTTGGTATCCAGATGCAGAGAGTTTAGTATTCGCTGGACTTTATCTGTTATTTCCTCCGCAAACCGATAGAAAACAGGCGTGCTCACCTCTTTCTTTTTCATTTGCTTAAGAACACGACGCAGCGTTTGTAGGACCAGGGTATCGTTACCTTCCTGTAGGTTAACGTTTATTTCCTGTTCGAGGGTACCTGGGAGCAAGAAAGACTCCTCTTTCACGTCCTCGTCATATAAAATCCTAGTCTCATCGTCAAAAGGGCGATGTTTGACCAATTTCACGACTTGTTCATAGGCGGATGTCTGTTCAGAAGAATGCTCATATAAATCACTAACGGCTATAGTGAAAAAAAAGTATTCCTTATCGGTTGCCAGGACTTGCTTAATCGTATTTAAAACTTCCATCCATTGCTGGGTCTGATCGTTCATATACACAATAGATAATATTTGATCCGTTTCGATCTGAAAAGTATGGGCATCGTTCAATTCTTTTCCCATCGCTTGATTGACATACTCCCGAATAAAATAGGTGGCGCGTTCCTTTTCCTCGCTTATATCCTGAGAAAATTGTATTTTGAAAGTTAGTTGAAATAAGATAAAGCGAAACGGCTGGTTCATTTCATCTGAAGCATGGATCTCATCGGAATCGCTATGAATACGTTTTAACCGTTTCATGTACGCGTAATAACGAAGGAGAGACGTTTTTTTCTCCAAGTTCATATGGGCGTCTTGATTCGATTTCAACATGAAACCAATATTTTCTTTAATCAGTTCAAATTCATTCGTGTGTTTGCCGAGCGTATTTTTTTCGTTAAAATGCCGGATCGAATCCACTATTTTTTTGACCGGATTGTTAAACCTCATGCTAAAGAAGACGGACGCTGCAATGCTTATAAGGACCGAAATGACGAGAAGCGCAATAAGAGTCAAGTTCAAATGGAATATTTGGGACGAAATCGCGGCATCCGGGACAATATTGACGTACGTAAATCCAGTGACCTCCCCTTTTTTATAAAAATAGTAATTCCCGTTTTCCTTGATCCAATCTTTACCCGGTTCCAAAACCGGAAGTTGATGCCGACTGGTAGAATCGGACGAGAACAAAGGATGCCCTAGATTGTCCAACATGTAAAAGTTATCGTTGATCGATTGATGAAACGCCTTGTATAACCTATTGGTATCGATAAAGGCAAGCATAATATAGTCGGGATAAAAATCACTTTTTATCATTAAAGGAAAAACAAGGCCGGTTTGTGACACAGGACTAAGATTGGGCGCTTCCGTAAAGGTAGCCGCGGGATACATTTTGAAGAAGACTTTTTGGGCAAATTCCTGTTTCCAGAAGTCATAGGTGTAGTCTGGATTCGTATAGAGTTGGCTGAATATCGCTTCTGGACTTGCTCCTCTTGCTTTTTCGAGAATAAGTGAATGTTTGATATCGTAGACAAACAAGTTATTTAAATAAAAACGGGGATTGGAGACCGTGTTTCGCAGATCGTCGATCACATGATTGGCGGCGACGTAATCGATGGATGCTGAATCTGAATCCCGAAGGTTTTTATTTAAGTACAAATTGACAATGATGCTGTTCAGCAGTTGAAAATATTCTTCAAAGTCGTGAGTCGTATTGGACATGTTGGTATCGTTATATTTAATCAGCTCATCCCGTACGCTCTTTCTGAAAAATGTAAGTGAAAATAAATTAAACGAGACAAACAGGAGGATGATCACTAGGAAGCTTATCAGCAATTTGACAAAAATAGAGCGGGTATTGAGTTTCAACTGTCGTATTCTTCGCATGTTCTTGAATCCTCCTTCGTAATAAGAGTGATCATTTTATTGAAAATTGTGTTTTTTTACGGATTTTTCGAAGAAATGATCGGTAATGAAAATTTTACGGATAGCCTCTTCCCATCTTTCTGATTAGTATGGGTCATATGGCAACATCCACTGATGGTTCTGTAGATCGGCGTTACGCCAACACGTGTCATTATTGAAAACGGTTTCACAAACATAAGTGATCTTTTTATAGTACATAAATATAGGGGGGAAGACAATGGAAATAATCGCAGAAAGTAGGATTGTGAAGAAGAAGAGAAATTCGCTCGCATCCAGATTGTGGAAAGAAAAATATTTGTATCTGCTCCTTCTGCCGGGACTTGCTTATTTCATTATTTACCGCTACGTTCCTATGTTGGGCAATATTATCGCCTTTCAGGATTTCAGTGCATTTAAAGGATTTCTTCATAGCGACTGGGTTGGGATGAAACATTTTAAGAAGATTTTTGAAGATAGCGAAGTGATTCGGGTCATCTGGAACACGCTATACTTGTCCTTCTTGCAGATTGTGTTTGCCTTCCCGTTTTCTATTCTTTTGTCGCTCATGCTAAATGAATTACGCAGCGAGAAGCTAAAGCGCATCATTCAATCCATCATTTATTTGCCTCACTTTTTATCATGGGTTGTGGTCGTTGGAATCGCAACAGTATTTCTCAAATCAGAGGGGATTGCTAATCAACTATTATCCCATGTCTTTGGGATGCAGCCCATTCCTTTTCTGCAGGAGCCAAGCTGGTTCATGCCCTTGATCGTCTTGGAAGTGATCTGGAAGGAATCCGGCTGGGGTACAATTATTTTCCTCGCCGCCCTATCAGGTGTGAACCCAAGCTTGTACGAAGCGGCTGTTGTCGATGGTGCAAGCCGACTGAGGCAGATTTGGCATATTACGCTGCCAGCTATTCGCAGCACGATTGTCATTTTGTTGATTTTACGGCTCGGGAGCGTCCTCGACGTTGGTTTTGAACAAATCTTCTTGATGATTAATCCGTTTAACAGGGAAATGGGCAACGTGCTTGATACGTTCGTTTACTACAAAGGTATCGAACAATCGGACTTTAGCTTCGCGACTGCGGTCGGTCTCTTCAAATCGTTTGTTGGCTTAATCTTGATCGTTGGGGCAAACCGTCTGGCGAAGCGATTCGGTGAAGAAGGCGTCTTTTAATCATCAGATAAGGAGGTAAAGGGAATGAATTCACATTTAAGTTGGCGAAGTAAATCGATGAATGCGCTCAATGCGCTTATACTTATTGTGATTAGCTTGATCATGCTGTTTCCGTTTTATTATATGATTGTTACTTCATTTACGTCTTACGCTGAATTTGTACAAAAGGAATTACTGCTGTTTCCGAAGACATGGGTGCTTGACGCTTACAATTACATTTTTGATTCCAAAGCGTTTGTCCGTTCTATTGGCGTTACTGTCTTTGTTACAATCGTTGGTTCGTTGATAAGTCTACTGCTGACTTCCATGATGGCTTATGCGCTGTCGCGCCAAATATGGGGCCAACGATTTTATTTATTCCTTGTGCTGTTTACCTTTGTTTTCGGTGCAGGCATTATCCCAACCTACTTAGTGGTAAAAGCAACACACTTGCTCAATACGTATTGGGCGCTTATCATTCCAGGTGCGATCAACTCGTTCAACTTGATCGTGATGAGGCAGTTTTTCATGGGTATCCCTCAAGATTTATCGGAAGCTGCTTACATGGATGGTGCAAATGATTTGCAAATTTTTTCCCGCATTATCATCCCGCTTTCTAAGCCTGCTCTCGCGGCATTTGGTTTGTTTTATGCGGTAGGCAACTGGAACACTTATTTCTCGGCATTAATCTATATTAGTGATCCAGCAAAATGGACCGTACAGGTCATATTGCGCCAAATCGTCATTTTGGAGCAAGCTTCAGGGACACTTTCTGATGGTCACCTAATGGGATTGGCTCAAAACCCGCCGCCCGCCGAGACGATTGGTATGGCTGCTGTCCTGCTCGCAACGATCCCGATTTTACTTGTATATCCGTTTCTGCAAAAGCATTTTGCGAAAGGGGTGATGTTGGGATCAGTGAAAGGATAAGGGAGTACCGATTACATAACAATGAGGAGGGTTCTACATGCAAATGAAACGTATAACTACTGTCCTACTGTCTCTTACTATGGCAACCAGTCTGGCGGCTTGTTCCAGCGGGCAATCTACGGCCCCACAAGAAACCGGCAAGGCTGGGACGGATACCGACAAAAAAGTGACGATCAATTGGTTTGAAGGTTCTTGGGAAGATCCAGTCCCGCCACCGGATAGTGACGCGGTAAAAGCAATCAATGAAAAGTTTAAGGTTGATTTCAAGTCGCAGTATATTCCCTGGGATACCTATGATGAAAAGCTTGCTGTAAAAATGGCTTCCGGCGATCTTCCGGATGTGATCGGCATGGAGGAAGTTGATTCCAACTTCGTGAAATGGGCGAAGCAAGGTGCTTACCTTCCATTGGATGAGTTCATTAAGCAATATGACACATTTAAAGCGGTTCCGGATTATGTATGGGATCCTTTGAAAGTGGACGGGAAAATCTACGGGATTCCAACCTACTTTACGGCAAAAGGCGGAAAGAAACCGCTTATCCGCCAAGATTGGTTGGATAAACTTGGTCTTAAAATGCCGACCACCTATGAAGAGCTGAAGCAAGTTGTAACTGCTTTCTCGAAAAACGATCCGGACGGAAACGGGAAAGACGATACCGTAGGTTTAGGTCTTGCTAAAGGGATTTATTATGATCCGGGATTTGGCGCTTACTACAGCAATACCGCATGGTATCATAAGAATCCAAGCGGACAGTTGATCCCCGGCAATATTTCTCAAGCCAATAAAGAAAAGATTCAGTTCCTTGCTGATGTTTACAAGGCAGGCGCGCTCAATAAAGATTGGGCTGTTACGAAATATAACGACGTATTTAAAGCGTTTAACGCGGGTAAAGTCGGGATTTGGTACGATCAACCGGGACCTGGCGGGCCGGGCGGCGTTGACTTTGAAGTATTGATGAAAAATGATCCGAAGGCGGTAGTCGTTCCGATTCCTCCGTTTAAAACAGCGGACGGGAATTCCGGCTATACACTAGGGAGTGGCTTTTATCGTATGTATATGATTTCGGCCAAGCTGAAAAACGATCCGAATAAAGTAAAACGCATCCTGGAGATCATCGATTACTTCAGAAAGCCCGTTCCCTTCGATCAGCAGAATCCGAAGAACGAATACTTCGATTGGATGAACGGTCATGAAGGCAAAGGTTATAAAATGGTTGACGGAATCGCGCAACAAATGAAGGAAAACAGATCTAATGTTGCGCCTAATGCCTATATCTTAAACGAAGGATGGCAGACTGGCGATGACATTCTGTATGATTACGCGAAAATGAATAAAACAGCTGATGGAAAAGTATTCAACCAAAAGCTAGCCGATCTTTTGAAAAGTTCACCGTTTTATGTAAATCCAATCAGTCGGATTCATCCCCTTACGTTTATGGAGAAAAAGACGGAATTGAACCAATATATTACGGATGAAACGACCAAAATGGTTGTGGGTCAAAGACCGATATCCGATTGGGATAAGATGGTTGATGAATGGATGGCTAAAGGCGGAAAACAGGCTATCGATGAAGTCAACAAAGAGCTTAATGATATGAAATTACAAGGGGAATGGAAAAAGTAATTCCTCAAGGAGAGAACCTACTATGAAGGAGCTTACAGCTGTACTGATCGGTGCGGGAGCGAGAGGCGCCCATGGTTATGCGCCTTATGCCATCAATTACCCTCACTTATTGAAATTCGTCGCCGTTGCAGAATCGAATCCGGAGCGAAGGGCAAGTTTTGCCAAAGAGCACGGAATTCCAGAGGATCGCTGCTTTGGATCCTGGGAAAAGCTGCTGGAGCAGCCGCAAATGGCAGATATTGCGATGATTTGCACGCAGGACCGGATGCATTACCATCCTACACTTCAAGCTTTGAACAACAAATATCATGTGCTATTGGAAAAACCCATGTCACCCAGTCCAAAGGAATGCTTGGAGATGGAGAAAGCGTCAAAGGAAAATAACCGACTACTTACCATCTGTCACGTTCTCCGCTATACGCCGTTCTGGTCTGCTATTAAACGGCTGATCCAAGAGGACAGAATTGGCCAAGTCGTTTCCATTCAATTAAACGAGAACGTCGGTTATTGGCATATTGCTCACAGCTTCGTTAGAGGAAACTGGAATAACTCCGATACCTCAAGCCCGATGATTCTTTCCAAATCATGCCATGATATGGATGTGCTCTCCTGGTTAATGGATCAGCCTTGTGTGCGTGTCAGCTCTTACGGCTCCTTGATGCATTTTCATTCCGGGAATGCCCCTGAAGGATCAACGGATTATTGCGTTAATGGCTGTACGGTCGAATCGACCTGTCCCTATTCTGCACCACGGTTTTACTTAGGAGAAGGAAAAGGATGGGCGAGACATTTCACAGAAGAACTGACAAGGGAAAATATCGTCAAAGGCTTGAAGGAAACCCCTTATGGACGCTGCGTATACAAAAGCGATAATAATGTCGTTGATCATCAAGTTGTCAATATGGAATTCGCGAATGGGGCTACGGCGATGTTCAGCATGTGCGGCTTCACTCGTCACCAGGAGAGAAGGATTCAGATTATGGGCACCAAAGGCGAGCTTCGCGGGGACGAAGACAAGTTGACCCTGCTAGATTTCGTCACACATGAGGAGACGGAGATTAAAATTGCGACTCCAACAAGCGGCCATGGCGGCGGGGACTCTGGAATCGTGAGCAGCTTCCTTGAGGAAGTAAGGAACTACGACGGAGGAGAAAGCTTGACATCCGCATCTGCATCCGTGCGCAGCCATTTGATGGCTTTTGCTGCTGAAGAGTCCCGATTGAATCATGGGAAGTCCATAGATTTATCCGAATTTGCCATTCATAATATGAAAACATAGCGGAAAAGTAGACAGAGCCGATTCCCTCGATATGAATTGTGACCCCATCGTGGACACTTAAAAGAAAGACCCTAGTCTAAGCTGTTAAAAGATGGCCCCTGTATTTTGTATTCACCGGGGGTCATCTTTTTTTATGTCCAAAGCTTTAACCACACCTAGCTTGAATGCTGGTTGAAAGAGACTGTCTATTCATTCATTTCGCCGCCTCAAATCTGTTAGGCATAACTCCAAAATTCGTTTTCATTGTCGTTCAGCAACTTCGATGGGCAACCGTGATTACCAATGTTGTAGTTTCTACAACAATTCGAACATCTAAAGGCTATTTTGCAAGCAAAAGTTGTAGTTTGTACAACATTAAGAACCCATTTCTCGCGAAATGGCCTGAATGGGGCTAAATTGTTGTACATTATGCAACACTGAAGGGATAGAGGTGGGATCTAGGCAAAATTGTTGCACTTTCTGCAACATCATTCAACTGAGAAGATGGGTTCATTCATTCAATCATTCTAACCTTATTCCCCTCCTACTCCAAGTAGTTCCCACGTGTAATCCCCAACCTTTCTTATTCATGAATATAATCGTTAAAGACCCTAAAGAGGTCACTTTTTTCAAAGTGTCCATCTTTCGGGTCAAACTTCGATATAACGAAAGGGAAATGATTCTTTTTCAATTGACTTTACCCCGAGTATACGATAAAGTGTAATTATATTTAGTACCTAGTACTAATATCAGATACTAATAAGGAGTGAATTATTGATGTCAATCGCTTCCCCTTTGCAAGCTAGAGTCACAGCAATCGGCAGCTACGTGCCCGATCGTATACTAAGCAACGCGGATCTCCAAGGTATGGTCGACACGAATGATGAATGGATCGTTCAACGCACAGGAATTCGGGAACGTAGAATTGCAGCAGCGAATGAATTCACAAGTCATTTATGTATAGCAGCCGTACAAAATATGCTCACTAGATATCCGACATCACTGAACGATGTTGATTTAGTCATCGTCGCTACCCATACACCGGATCTGCCTTCCACCCCTGTCGCTTGCCAGATTCAAGCTCATTTCGGCATCCCTGAAACTGGTGCCTACGACCTCAATGCCACCTGCTCCGGGTTCGCTTATGCCCTGCATACAGCAAGCGGCCTTGTTGCTGCTGGGGTTCACCGCAAGGTACTCGTCGTCGGTGGCGATTCTTTATCCAAAATTACAGACTACACGGACCGTTCCACCTGCATTCTTTTCGGTGATGGCGCCGGAGCCGTGATGGTTGAAAGAGAGGAAGAAAATCCTGCTTTCCTTGCTCACCATCTTGGATCGGACGGTACAGGCGGCAAGCACGTATACCGAACCGGACTTGCCTCTGAATTGAACGGAAACCCATTAGCGGGTGAAGGCAAGCTCGTCCAGAACGGCCGCGAGGTGTACAAATATGCCGTAACGACTGTCCCGCAAGGAATCGAGAAGCTGCTCGCAAAAGGCCGTTTACCTCATACCGCAATTGATTGGTTCATTCCTCATAGCGCTAACCTTCGGATTATTGAATCCATCTGTGAAAAGAGCGGTATTCCATTCGAAAAAGCGCTGTACAGCCTTGAATACTATGGCAATACATCCGCGGCTTCCATTCCTCTTGCTCTGGATCTAGGCTTACAAGAGGGAAAGGTCAAAGCCGGTGATACGCTGCTGCTTTTTGGCTTTGGCGGGGGTCTTACTCACGCGGGTTTAATCATGCGTTGGGGATGATCCACGAGCGACATTCTTGCTGATCCACGGCTTGCCGGGCGTTCCTAACCGGCGTTGACATGGATTTTGTTTCGTTATTCTCTGAATCATCGAACGCTGGTATTCACTTATCGTCTTAAGATTCTCAGCCATATGGACAGCAAGCTGCTCGGAGACCGCTACTTGATCCGCTATCGTCTCTATGATTCGGCATAAGGCTCGCTGGCTTCTAGCCAGCGAGGTTAGCATATGCAATTCAACTCTCTCACGATTCGATGCATTCATTACTTATCATCCTCACCAAACGAAAATAAGTTACCCATTCCGTTCGAACCGTCTCCCCCCGCACCTGCTCCCGATTCATTTTGTCCAAGAAGAGCCTGCATATGTCGGTTTAAGGAGTTTTCCATCTTCGTCAAGCCATCGATGAGCTCAATCACATACCCATGAATCTCTCCAGATTGTTTCATCTGATGTTCATGCCCCTCTAAATTCGTTGAGTTAATATGATGGCAAATCCAGTTGCGCGATTTCTCTGCTTCTACAACTCTAGCTTCCAACATCAAAGCTATTTCTTGCTGCAGCTTTGCTGTAGCATCCAACATTTTCAAATACAGATCATTTCTATTCAAGGCGTATCCCTCTATTCTTCATCTTCAGGGTCTTTCATTTCTTTCATGACAATTTCCGTTTGCTGCGCGATTGCCTCTTCCAAATTAGCTAAGCTATTTAAATAAGCCGTTATATTCTTGGTCAGTTGTAATGCTTGCTCCTGCAGCATGCCTACGCCTTCGAAATTAGGATGCGAGTCAGGTATATCGCTTGCAATGGTGGCCATTTGCGTCGAAACACTTCGGTGGGTCCCCAAGATTCTAGACATCTCACGATGCGAGGCTGCAATGTGAGAAATAATCGTTGTCACTCGCTGTTCCAATCCCTTTCGCCTCCTTCTCCACTTTTTCACTCTAAGTTATGCAGCAACGCAAAGAACGGTGACTCCGGAAGCTTCACACCCGGTCTTATATGAAGCTGTGCGGGTCAACGCCCCATTTATCTATAAACTTCTGGCGATTTTGCATCAGCAGCCCTTGCACAGCCTCTTGACCCTTTTTGCTAAAGCTTGCACTGCCATGATGAAAGATGAAGCAATCCCCTGTTATGAGCAATCGATATCCTGCAAGCCTTGCCCGATAGCATAAATCATCGTCTTCGAAGTGCCCCGGGGAAAATCTTTCGTCCATAAAGCCGACTTTATCTAACAATTCCCTTTTGAAAAGCAAGCAAATCCCGACCAAACGTTCTGTTTCCTGCCATAAAGAAGTATCCACGTTGTTATATTTCGCTGCCATGTCAGCTATGTTCGTAAATGGCTCCTGAATCTGCTGTTTACCGCTCGCATAATTCGTCACAGGACCTACCATGCCTATGTCCTCACTGCTGTATAAACAGCGCAGCAAGTTATCCAACCAATTCGGTGTCACAACGGTATCGTTATTGAGCAGCATCAAAGCATTTCCAGTCGCAATGTGAAGGCCATAGTTACAAGCAGCGGGGAAGCCGCGATTTACTGGAATTGAAACCAGCTTCAACCGCTCTCTATAGCAGTACTCTAGGGTTCCATCCTTTGATCCATTATCCACCACGATAATTTCAAATGGGACTGAAGTATGGCTGCGAATTGAAGCTACACAGTCTTTCAGTAAAGTAAGGCCATTGAAAGTAGGAATAACGATACTGGTTACCCGCATGCTCCCTCACCTCTCCAGAAACTCCCTTTTTCTAATGTTATCAGGAAACACGATTCGCTCACCTTTCAACTTCATCGCAAGCTCCAGCGCCTCTACATGATCGCCAATAATCAAGCGGGCAACCGGGTTGTTTTCCCCTTTATTGTGACTTCGGATTTTGTTCATAGATATGACGTTAACACTTGTTGGAGCAGTAATTCGCAACCCAGTCAGAATCGCGTTTACCTGTGCTTTGGGCGGAACCATTAACTCGGAACATCCGATATGCTCCAGCGCATTCCTCGATAGAGCATGAGGAACGGCCGTGAGCGAGTTCGCATTCAATTCCGGTCTTTTCAACGTTATGTTAAGAAACCGCTTCATCAAGGTTACGGAATCCCAGAGTGAAAATGTAGGTAAATACGGTGTTATGTTGTTTAGAGCAAGATCTGAGCCACGTTCAATATCATAGATAAAAGGAATAAGTTTCTCGGCCTCTACGACAAAATCTCCATCCAAAAAGAGCAAAATATCCGAATGCGACAGTTTGGCACCTATTGATCTCCCGACATCATGGCCCAACGGATCGGGATAATGAACGATGAGAGCATGAGAGTGCGCTCTTACTTTCTCTAAAGTGCGATCACTCGACCCATTCACTATAATGATGATCTCATCCAAAGGTAGTCGATTCAGCTGCTCCATTACCTTCACGATGGTACGTTCTTCATTCATCACACTCACTATCGCGCCAACGGAACGCGCTGTAGGTATAAGCATCCAATCGGAGACATACAATTTAGCAGCTTTACAGTAACCTTTCACATATCCTTTTGACGCTGCTTCATAGCTTAGTGAGTTAGCAGCAAGTAACTGGGAATTAGCCCGGTGTACCCAAAGGTTATTGAGTGCTTTCTTTTGGTAAGGCTCCTTTGTA
This sequence comes from Paenibacillus germinis, assembly GCF_013141785.1. Classification (NCBI taxonomy): domain Bacteria; kingdom Bacillati; phylum Bacillota; class Bacilli; order Caryophanales; family Paenibacillaceae; genus Paenibacillus; species Paenibacillus germinis. The sequence continues at coordinate 47,481 of NZ_WHOC01000183.1, read as the reverse complement.
ATATCGTGCGCGAGAGCATCTTGTTGACCCGCTCGTTTCCCCCAGTTTTTCCAGTATTCCTGGTTTCTTGTTAGGGAATGGGTACGCTTAGAACGAGAACGAAACGAAGATTTCTTAAGCCGAGTTCGTTTTTTTTTATTTACTGCGGATGTAGGTTGAGGTTTTGGTTTCTTGATGCTCCGCTTCATGTCATCACCTCATCATTTCTCTAACCCGCAATTGGTCATGCATACTCGCTCTTTCATCTGAGGATTTGATCAGCCACCCAATGGCTTCCAAATGATCGCCGATAATTAGATCACCTACAGGATCTACATCTTTGGCCCTTCTTCGGATGCGATTTCTGAGCCCGACTTGGATAAGCTGCGCTGCCTTAATTTGAAGCCCGCGTTGTACAGCTATGGCTTGAGCCAAAGGTGGAACTGCTAGATTCTCAGCTCCAATGGTGTCGAGCGCTTTGCGACTAATTGCGTGTGGGATCGTCGTCATGGAGGCACCTTGTAAGTCTGGTCGGCCCAGTATCGCATTAAGTGCGTGTTTAGCTAGAACGACCTTATGAACACTCGCTTTCGTTATGATTCCGTTATATTTATTTAATGCTACATCCACGCCTTGCTGCACTGCTCGGATCAGTGGGATCGCTTCCTTGGCAGATACAACAAAATCGGCATCAAGGAATAGTAGGATATCCCCTTTAGCTTCCATCGCACCTATGCTTCTCCCAACATCATGTCCTAGCCGTTGACTAAACGAGATAACCCTTGCCCCTAATTGCGTCGCTACACGCTTACTACCATCCGTAGAACCATTATCAACGACAATAACTTCTGTTTGTGGATGCACGCGGAAAGCTTCCCGAATGACTTTGGCCAAGGTACGAACTTCGTTGCAAACCGGAATGATGACCGATACTTTTGGCTTATGCTGATGCAAGGTGACGCAGGAGATTGGCTGCTTCCGTTTCCGCTGAATACGCTGGTTACTCAACTCGTTCTCAACTCCTGTCCATGGCGGAATACCTGCTTTATATATTCTATGATTGCAAAAGAAAGGGGACAGGGCAGAAGCCGTACTAGTAGAAAACAGGCATTTGTACAGCCCTATTGCGCCCTACAATTAGTTAGGACTATTGCTTTTATAGTTTGAATTTAGATGGACTCGTGATTAGACAAAAAGGCAGAAAAAAGGCATGTAACCATGCCAAGCCTTAAGCCATAAACTAGTTTATCAGCATTAGATCAATTTTCACTTAAATATTGAGCATATTCTAACGGACGTTTATATACTCTAGATCGCTTATTTAGCTCATCGTATAGATCTTTTTGTGGTTTCCCGTTTACTTCAATTATCCAAAAAAAGCCATTGTTGTCCAAGGCAAAATCAACGCTAAGCTCGCCTAAATGGTAGCTGGTACTCATTTCCATTATTTCTGCAGCTCTTAAACTGATGTCGTAAATAGATTGGATGATGGCATTTACTTCATTGGGAGGGTACAAACGATTGAGTACTTCTTCTGATAAACAAACTTTTTTGCACATGCTAGTGTTAAAACAGCCTTTATGAGCGATCCGACTGACGACATTTGTTACGGACCATAGACCCTTCTTATTTTTTTGGGCAAGTACGCGGATATCAAATATTCGATTATGCAATTTCTGTATATCGACCCCTTTTTGAATGATGTAGGGAATGGAGCCAACAAGTTTATGGATTTCCTCTTGAAATTGCAAGGAGTCTCCTACAATTATTCTGGGCACAAAATGATGGTCGCCAATATGGATCTCCCCCGAATCCTTCAACTCTACACGATACACGCCTTTCCCTTTATTTCCATAACAGGGTTTAAAGTATAAGACCTTATGAATATCTAGTAAGTGTGAAGTATACTCCTTGTCGTAAAGAACGGTTTCCGGTAAATATTGTACAAGCCATTGGCTTAAATTCTTATGAATCTCGTGTTTGTTAAATTGATTGATATGATTGAACCATTTGTTACTGCCGATATTAGCCTTCAAACGTTCGATCATACGATTATTGATACGGTAACAACGATTATAAATAACCTCAGGGAACGAAAATTTATTTTGCAGCCATTTTCGATTCAGACAATGAATTCCGGTAATGCTTTTGCGTTCCCAGTCAATCTCAGATGGTGTAAAACAGAATATTTTCATATTGGTCGTATTGAAATCAAGATATTTTTTAAGGGCATACTTCCTTTCATTTCGGTTAGCAACCATAATGCCGATAAAACCGCTATCTTTTTTCATCATTTTCCTCCTTTATTTCTGTAAAAAGAGTTGTAAATAAGGTATGTCACGAAAATAGAAATGCATGGACAACAATACAACTGAACAAAAAATATGTTTTTACATAGATCATTGCACCCTATGCCACTGTCAGGAATAAGTTATCCTGAGACTAACGTGAAGTAGGCGATATTAGCCCTACCAAAACGCAGTTGTTATGAATAGCTTGATTTTGAAATTTAAAAGAGGAGTGATTTTTATATGGGTAGAATACCTGGCCCTCCTGGCCCCCCTGGACCACAAGGACCACAAGGACCACAAGGACCGCAAGGACCGCAAGGACCAGCTGGAGGTATAGCTTCATTTGCTTTCCTTTGCAGTACGGTGGAACAAAACATTGATGCTGCACCAACAGCTGGCGGGCAAGGTGAAGCAGTAGCCTTCAACGATTCTCTTATCATTGGGACTGCCATTTCATTCACAGCACCGGTATCTATCAACATCATTGAGACTGGATTCTACAATATCAGCTGGGAAGTGTTTGCTAATCCAGGTAATAATGCGTTTGGATTGTTCTTTGATCCTGCTGGTCCCACTCCAGCATCCCTAGTCAATTGCAGCAATTATGGTACAAATGCAGGGAATCAACCTTACCAAGGTCAGGTCATTGCACAATTAACGGCGGGTGGCGTGTTAACATTGAATCGGATTGATAATATGGGCAACTTGGTCATTCTAAACGCAATTGGTGGAGGTACACCTGTAGTAAGCGCGTCAATTGTAATTGAAAAGTTAGCATAATGGTTACTCTCATCTTCTCCCCTGGCTTTTTAGTCAGGGCAGATATTTGGGTTCGGCCTGCCGTATTATGCTAGCTATGATCTAAAATGTGGTCAATATTATTCCATTAATAGTGAACGTTGTAAGTCATTAGACAGCCTCTGTCCGAAATTCTACAGGACTGAGGTTGTTTAATTTAGCTTGAAAACGTTCATTATTATAGAAATGTATGTCCTTTTCAATAGATTGAATAAGTTGTTCCCCCAGAGAAAAGAATTTTTATCCACGTGCTCGAAGAAAAAATTGGCAGTGCTCGTGGGATATAGTCGGCCGATCTGGGACTCAGAGTGTGTCCTACCAAAAAAATATCGGCCTGTAACCTGCAGTTCCAGTATGGAACAAACAGATTTACAGGCCACGTACATTTTCTTTGATGGTAGTGGCCGTCAGGGGAATTTCGTCATTGATTTTCCAAGAAACTATGGGGATCGACACCCCATTTTTCAATAAATTTTTGATGATTATGAAGTAGAAGTCCTTTGACCTTTTCCTCCCCTTCCTTTTGAAAACTGACACTGCCATGATGATAAATGAACACGTCACCCGAAATCATCAATTTGTAACCGGCCTGCCTTGCTCGGTAGCAATAATCGTCATCCTCAAAATGTCCTGGTGAAAATCTTTCATCCATCATACCAACCCGCTCCAGAACTTCTCTTTTAAAAAGATAACAAAATCCAACTAAACGCTTCACTTCCTCCCACTTGGCAGGGTTAGCTGTATTCATCTTTGAAACCATGTCATCTATAGAGGTAAATGCCTCTGTAATTTGTTGTTTTCCACTTGCATAATTTGTCATAGGTCCAACTATGCCAATTTCCGCGCTGCTGTATAAACATCGCAGCATATTATCCAACCAACAGGTAGTTACAATCGTGTCATTATTCAAAAGCAATAATGCATCTCCGCTTGCAATGGTTAGTCCCAAATTACAAGCTATTGGAAACCCCCTATTAGAAGGAAGGGAAATCAATTGAACTTCCTCTTGTAAGCATAGTTCCGTTGATCCATCCTGAGATCCATTACTCCGAATTAACAGAATTGAACTTGGAACTTCTTCGTCGCCGAGAGAAGAGTTAGACGGCACTCAAATAGGAGGACTCTCTGTGTCCAGTTCTGTATTAGCTGAATTGGTCGGAAACGATCCGCGTAAAGTGGATGAACTCGTCACCCTTTTCGCAGGGTTGTTTCATGCTTGTCTAGCCGCGATTCATAAGGAGGAAGAAGACCATGTTAGTGCCACTGAAAGTCCGAGCGGAGCACCTGAATCGGAAGGACATTGTGTACATTCGCCAATCGACCCTAGCTCAAGTTCGCTTCCATCGGGAGAGCACGGAGCGCCAGTATGCCCTGCAGGAGAAAGCTCAGCACCTCGGTTGGAATCAGGAGCAGATCCAAGTCATCGACGAGGATCTGGGGATTTCAGGATCGAGCCGTTCCCTGCGCCAAGGATTCCAGAGCTTGGTCGCCCAAGTATCTCTTGGCCAAGTTGGCGCGATCTTTGGTCTGGAGATCTCCAGGTTGGCTCGCTCCTCAGCCGACCTCCTGCGCCTTCTCGAACTATGTGCTTTATTCAACACTGTTGTAGTGGATGAGGATGGTATCTACGATCTCAGCGACTTTAACGACATGCTCATTTTGGGGTTTAAAGGCACGATGAGTGAGGCCGAGCTCCACTTTCTTCGTGCCCGTATGCTCGGTGGGAAGAAAAACAAAGCACGTAAGGGAGAATTACGGTTTCCGTTGCCTGTTGGCTTTTGCCACGAAACAGATGGGCAAACCGTCATGGATCCTGACGAAGAGGTTCAGACTGCCGTGCGTAACGTTTTTCGTGCTTTTGAAACGAGCGGCAGCGCTTATGGCGTCGTTCAATATTTCACCCAAAACAACTTACGCTTTCCTAAGCGAGCTTACGGCGGAGCCTGGGCAGGAAAACTCATATGGGGAACATTGACCCACGGTAGAGTCCTTGGCATATTGTACAATCCTGTTTATGCTGGTGCGTATGTATATGGTCGCTATCGCGACCAGAAGCGCGTCAATGAACAAGGCCATTTTGTTCAACATATCGTACGTCTTCCCCAAGAACAGTGGGAGGTGCTCATTCGAGATCATCATCATTATAGTTATTACCTTTATGCTATCAGTGACTCCTATATTGTCAATTACAAGCCCTGCGTTCCATGCTGACCGGATCTGCGAAAATTTTGCCGTTGGATTTGAGGAATGATACGGTAATCAAGGCAAACAACAGAGCGAATCCTACATCCTAAAATTCGCCCTGTTTTCCTATTAGGGGGGCGGCAGACGCCTGATAGGCAATTGATCCGTTATGCCATTAATCGTACTATAGAAATATAGCCTCCCTGCTTTGATGAAGCTGTGACTAGGCACAGTTTGATGATTAACAATAATGGAGCCAGCGCCAAGAAAACAATGTCGGCCAATGGTAACGAACCCGCATATCGTACAGTTCGGGCTCAAAAACGTGTTGCTCCCTATCATGCTCTCATGATTTAATACACTTCCGGGCCACATGACGACCAGATCCTCTACTTCGGCCCACGTATCAACTACAGCACCGCGCATTATCATACAGCCATGCCCAATACGGGACGTCTCGCTTACTAAAGCCTGCGGATGAATAAGGCTCGGAGATGCATACCCTGCTTCCCGTACCGCCTCATATACCGCCCATCTTGCAGCAAGATTCGTATAGCCAATCCCAATTACAATCTCATACTGTTCGGCCGGATAGCATGCTTTTACATCTTCAAAGGTTCCTACCACCTCTGCTCCACTGTGATAATCATCTATATAACCTGCGAAATCCCGACCGCATTCTGCAGCAAGCTGCCTCGCCAGCTTGGCTAACGTTCCAGTACCATAGATCAGAATCGGCTTGTTCATCGTAAACCACCCTCCCCCTGCAGAAAAGACCGCCAATTCACTGTTCCGGAGCAAATATATTTCATGCCTTCCTTCCCTGTATTCGCGATCAAATCCAAGACGGATACATACGGATTAAATTCACCGTACAATTGCGAATAGTTGATTCGCCGATAATCCATGTATTCAACCTGGATGTTCTCTTTCTCAAATCTCTCATGTTCTAGATAGTTTCTTGCGCCATGACCCGTAATATAAAGGGCTCCTTCAAGATGCTTAACGATTGAAACCACACGCTCGGTACTTTTGCCCCCAATTTCAAGTTTCGATGAATATAGGAATGCCTCGGGATCTGCTAATTGGTAATACCGACTTACTTCCTTAAGGCTTGCAATCGCTATATCGCTTAAAGATTCATGCGACGAGCAAACAACGCGTTCATATAAATCTATCATTTCATGAAAATAAGGAGCCCGCTTGTAGGTTTGTGTTAGAAACTCAAGATGACCCTTTACCCATGGTTTAGTGTTATCCACCTCCACTTCGTTAATATTCATCCCCAACGTTAATTGCTTTGTTGGGATTGTGATCCACTTCAAGCCATCTTTGGTTTTTATTCTCGTCCGATTGACATAGCTCCCTTTAGGAAATTGAACATCGTCATAATGCACATAGACACTACTAAGCTTTATTTGCTCGTATAGTCCAATCCATGGGAAAAAATAAGGCTGCATAAGCACAATTTTTTTCATTTACCTCTCCCATTTCTAAACTTCTCTTATGAGTTCGTACCAAGATAATGCGTTTTTCTCCATCGTAAATGCTTCCTTTACGAACTTCTCCGCTTCATTAGCGATGTAGATTCGTAAATTCGGTTCATCTATTAATTGTTTTATTGCGCCATACCAGCTATCTCTATGGTTAAAGGTCAACAATCCGTTTTTCCCATGAATAACCCAGTCCGAATAGACGGGGACATCGGAGTAAACCCCCGCAATCCCGCATGCAGCATACTCACGAAACTTATTATTTGTTTTACAGAAGTTAAAAAGCGTGCCCTGAAGAGGTGCAAGACCAATATGCCAACCCAGACTTTTGAAGCGCTGCAGAAACTCATTATAATCGTTGCAGACAGGATATACGGCGACGAGAGGATGATCCAGAAATTGCTGGGGAGCGAAGCCAAAGAATTCGATTTTGATCCGCGAACCGTACTCGTTTAGCAATCTTGCTAAAGCGGGTAACACTTCGGCGAAATCCTCATCCTTCTGAGTTCCAGCATATCCGATGACAATTGGATTACGATCAGATCGCTCCGGAGCAGATACATGCGCTATGCTGTCAAAATCAAAGCTTGCAGGCAAGCAGCATACTTTTGTATTGAACTTTGACTGAATATAGCTCTTAAAGAACGGTGAGCCGACCACAATGGTATCCGCATTTTTGAGAAACCTGATAAATGTATCTCTAATATGAGGTTGATAATAATATTTACCCACTGCTGTGTGATCAGGTATGGCTAAGAAGTTATCATCGATGACGTAAATTGTGCGCTTCCTTGCTTTTTTGCAATATTCGAGCCATTGGTATTCCTCTGGCTGCACTTGTCGTGTGAATATGACCACATCCGCAGCATCAATATATGCTTTCTTCAATTCAGGGATAGAACTGACATGGAAATTGATTTTACCGTTATTTCTCAACCATCGAAAAGGCTGTAAGACTGCGATTACAAATGAAGGGATGCCGCCTGGCGTGACAAGAAGCGCATGCTCTCCGAGCGAGGCTTTAATCCCCTTGATGAAACCATCCCGATGCCCCTTTTCAAACCCGACCCTTCTGCCTTCTTTCAACGCAATGGTTGCGTTAGGCCATCTCCTCATACTGCATCACTCTCTAACCTTTGGCCGTACCCAAAACCTTCCGTATGGCCGAGATCATAACCAGTATTGTAGTTAACATTAAATGCCTTTTTAAAAATACGCCTAAACCGTGACGATCTTTTTGAACCTTTTCTCATCTTTCTTACCTTTTTAAGAACTAAACGCTTTCGGGAACCGTTGGCATGTGCCTTGATCCTACGATACATGAGACCCACTCCTTCTCAAAATAACCTTCATTCCATTTATTGTATGAGCCATTTCTTTAGGTGTACGGGCGTATTCGCTGATTTGTGCTGAAATAAATTAGGGTGGTCTTTCATCCATACCACTCAGGGACTTATTTCATAAAATAATCTATTAAAATAATTTTCTGCAGAGTAGAGGTGTTTGTGAAGTGGATAGTATCCAATTATTTAAACCATCCTACCACATTCAAGCGTGTCTGGATGAGATTCGTGATTGTTTGGAGAAAGGTTGGACGGGATTAGGTTATAAAACTGAAGAGCTCGAGAAAAAGTGGATGGCCTATACAGGGTTACCCCACGCACATTATGTGAATTCAGCAACAGCGGGTCTGCATCTAGCCGTTAAAATATTAAAGGATACTTATGGCTGGCAGGATGGGGACGAAATCATATCTACACCGATTACTTTTGTTTCCACGAATTTAGCGATCTTATATGAGAAATTAGAAGTGGTCTTCGCTGATGTAGACGACCAGTTATGCTTGGACCCAGCGGATGTCGAGAGGAAAATTTCAGCTAGAACCAAAGCAATTATGTTTGTAGGCTACGGTGGAAATACTGGGCAGTATGAGAGGATAGTAGAATTATGTCAGCAAAAGGGATTGAAGCTGATCTTAGATGCAGCCCATATGGCTGGCTCGCGATTAAACGGTGTAATCCCAGGAAAGGAAGCTGACGCAGTGGTATATTCCTTTCAAGCTGTAAAGAATTTGCCTACAGGGGATTCAGGCATGGTATGCTTTCGCGAGCAAGAGCATGATCGAATCTGCCGTAAACTATCGTGGTTGGGCATAGATAAGGACACTTACTCTCGATTCCAAGGAAACTACAAATGGAAATATGACCTTATCGATTTGGGTTATAAATATCACGGAAACGCCATTATGGCGGCTATTGGTCTAGTCCAGCTTCTATATCTGGATCAAGACAATGCCTACCGTAGGCAGATTGCATCCTGGTATGATGAGTTGCTGGAAGAGCACGCTACTGTCGAGACGATTCCCATAGCTGCCAATTGCATATCCTCGCGTCATTTATATGTCATTCGTTCAGAGGATCGGGACGGCTTATTGGTACATTTGAACCGCAGCGGAATTTTCCCAGGTGTGCATTATCGAGATAATACCGAGTACCCCCTCTTTAATAAACATGATGCGAACTGTCCGAAAGCCGCTGAGCTGAGCCAAATGATTATCTCCCTCCCCCTGCATCTTGGACTGACCAGGACGGATGTTGAGCGGGTTTGTCATGCAATTAAAGCGTATATCCCTCACTATGAAAACTAGGGGTGATAGGAGATGGTTGCATCGGGCCATTTTCTTCAGGATGGCAAGCTGATATAGTCTCCCGCTTTCATTTCAAATCCGTTGATTAGTATAATCATGCCCCTAACCAACTCCTGTACACTGGAATCTCTAGAACTGGCGGTACAGGATGTGTTAGATCAATCCTTTACTTCCTTTGAACTAATCATCATTTCCGACAGTAATGATGCTTCGATTGAAGCTGAATTGATGCGACTGCTGCAAAGAGATGAGCGAATATGCGCAGTAATCCACAGGATTGCATGCGGGCTGATGGGGCTGTGTCTTAACGAGGGCTTGCAGCAGGCAAGGAGGACCTACATTGCGTATCAATATGAGAGTGCGCGCTGGCAGCAGCGAACATTAGAGATTCTGCTGCAAAACTTAGTATCGCTCCCCGAAGAAGCACTGGTTTATGGTCAATGCACGGTGAATATGCCTCATGGCAATGAACTGATTCTGGGTGCTCCTTATTACGGGCTTGAAATGCTCTCGGAAGTAAATTACATCGGAAAAAATGCCGTGCTTCATCCAAAACGCTTCTATGACAGTCATGTCGTTATGAGGAATTGGGAGGATTGGGATTTATGGCGACGATGGGCATCGTATTATCCTATGCATTACGTCCATGCCTCGGTAAGCTGGATAGACAAGGGGCATTATTACTGCTTGGGAAATTCGATACCTTCCGACCACATCTGGTTTCGACTGATGACCAGACTGCCCAGAGATGAACAACTGCTGCCGGACAATATGTACCGCTATCAGATTGATTCGCTAACAGAATTCGAGCCGTATCTGGATTCTGAACACAGGCAGTTAATCTATGAAGAGAAGCTGCTGCCTTGGTACAGGGAGTTCGCACCGGATTGTGCGAACCTGCCTGCAGCCGGTCCGAAAACCAAGGTGAACATGCTGACACCGCGAGAGCCGGAACCATGCGTTGAAAACATGGAATATCGAACGGGGCGTTATTATTATGTGTATACGGTGCCAACCCAGCACATCGATCCCTCCGTCATGCGTATGGCCGATCTGCTGCTCCTGCATAGATCCATGAATCCGATGAATGCTCAGCATCAGAAGCTGGCGGAGGTGATGGGCAGACCTATCGTTTATATACTGGATGACGACATCCTGAATCTATATAAAGCAGGTCCTTCGTTTCACTCCATCGGACCTGGTACTGATCATTATGCAGAGATCACCCGTCAGATCGCATGTTCCGATATCGTCGTCACCTACTCGCCACTTATTACTGAATCCGTTGCAAAGATTAACCCGCGGATTATTCAAGCACGGACGAACATTCCCGAGTGGGCTGTTGCTTCCTCCTATAATGAACCTGCTCGTGACCAGGTCTTTCGCTTCGGTTTTATCGGAGGTTAATCCAGAATAAATGAGTTGAATTTCTTGTGGCCTGCATTGCAGCAATTCTCAAGAGAAGTCGGCGATTCTACAGATTTTTACTTTTGGGGATACGATCCTTCTTCACAGCCGCCTTTATCTTCTCCAACACACTATATCCCCGTAGTCTTGCCTTATTCCAGATATCTTAACAAGTTTCGGGAGATGCGCTTTGATGCTGTCCTGTCACCACTATTTGACCAACATCGAATTCAACAAGCAAAGAGCCCTATTAAATATTTGGATATCACCGCAATGGGCTCCATAGGAATCTACTCCGACGTAAAGGTATATCAGTGTGTGAGAAATCACGTTACAGGTATTCTGGCAGCCAATCATGAGAAGGATTGGTTAAGACAAATTCGCGGCGTATTCAAGATGGACTATAACGAGCGAAAGGCGATCTGGGAAGCTGCATGCTTGCAGGTAAGAACGGAATTTACTGCAGAGTCGCAAGCGGTGGACATTGATCGTATCGTTCTCGCAGCCACTCTGTAAACCAAATTAAGAGGAAGGCAGCATGCCGACGGCCTTGTTAGGCTGGTGTACTGCTCCTCTATTCCTTGCCTCATTGTCTGGTATCGCTGCCGGCAGTGGCTTCAAGCCCATTACCTGTTCTCCTCCTGGATTGGTTTTTAATGTCCAACAGGCAGAACGATGGTTATCGAATCAACAAGCTGCCTTAGTTCACAAGGATCAACAATATCCTGTCTTGGAACAAGCTGCGGCGAACTTACGTATTCCTTATATTGTTGATTACCATGAGCACTGGTCTTGTGCGGACTGGCTGCGACTATATCTTCATCACACATGAAAGGTGGCCGTACAAATGATTACAGGACTCGTATCCATTATCCTCCCAACCTATTCCCGTCATACAGACGGTTATTTGCAGCGTGCATTGGAAAGCGCATTGGCTCAAACCTATCCCAACTTCGAGTTAATTATCGTTGACGATGGATCAGTGGATGGAACCGCAAAACTTGCCCGCCAATATTCTCGAAGGGACCACCGCATTCGGTACCTCCGCATTGAAGAGAATACCGGCATTCCCGCGTACACAACCGCTCTCGCCTTTTTGCAGACCAAAGGCGACTATATCTCGATGCTGTTCGATGATTGTATATATTACCCTCATTACTTGGAGACACTCGTCTCGAAGCTAAACGGAGCACCCGAACTAGGGATGGCATACGGCAGGGTTTTGGTTCATGTCCCAGGCAAAGAATCGTACGAGTTTGGAACGAAATATAACCAGGTCATGACGAGGGCTGGGGGTAATTGTGTACCAAATGTTTGTGTTATGATTCGAAGAGAAGTAATTGAAAGGGTAGGATGGGCTGATCCTCATATTCTCCTTAAACGCCGCAATGACTGGGATCTGTGGATCCGAATTGCGGATTATTATCCGATTGGCTTTATTCCGGAATTGATTGCCGAGGAATTCGGATCCATGCTGTCCGATTCGTTAAGCAATTTGAATTTCGTATATCTTCCATTAAGCAGAAAATACGTGCAGCAAGATCGCAACAGCATGCTGAACCCTAGAAATATTGAGAACTACGACCCATTTCGCTCTGATTTCGCAGATCTGAATGACCATGAACTGCAAGCTTTGAGAATGTTGGAACTGGAACACTATGTTCTTACATCTGATATTAGTAAATTAATAACATTGAAGATTATGAATAACGACCTCGGTTTTATGAAAATTAGAGCAAAAAACGTAACAAAGAAAGAAGTTGATGACCGATTGCAAAGGCTGCTGTATTGGTGTCGGGAATATTTTCAATGGAGAAATAATGACATGATGAGCAAGATTAATTTTTTGGAGAATGAAATATCTGAACTACATCGTCTTATATGGTTAAAAGACGAACATATATATCGACAAGCAAATCATATATATGAACAGCAGTTGGCAATAAAACAAAAGGACGCACACATCTATCAGCAACAGCTGCTGATTGAACAGAAGTAACGTACGATTCATGAACAGCAGCAAATGATAGGGAATAGCTCTGAAAACCTAAGTTTCGAGATCGTCTTTGTTTATTACAATGTCGTCCAATGTTGCGCGTAATCGTCCGTATTTGAACCATAAGGTTCCACCACAAAACAAGAGATATCCAACTAAAATTGGCTATTCGCAGTTTAGTATGTGTAGCGTGAATCTATAAAAATCGGACAAGGGAATCGAATTCGGTGAGATGAGCGGGTTGTGGCTCCAAACTGATCGCGGTTCTTTTTTTGTTTAAATTTTAACTGTGTTCAGCTTCAGTCCGCCCGCGATCAAAAAAATCATCGTCTTTAGGTTTTTGACCGACCTGTAGCCACGCGCCCGTCGTTTGGCGCTTTGAACAAGGCCGTTAATGGCCTCCATGATGCCGTTTGTTACTTTGGATGTAAACCATCTTATAATCCCTTTTTCATGCTGACGAATCGTTATTGCGGCCTTCACCATATCGGGGATTTGGCTGTGAGTCGCCCAATAATACCAGCTATCCAGGAACACTTTCGCTTTCTCTGGTGTTTCCTGCTCCCACAATCTCGAAAAGGTAAGCTTTAAGTGGTACGCTTTTGCTGTCTTTAGATCTTCATCCTTAAGACTGATCAGTTTTGTTAAGTTTTCTTCGTTCTTTAACCAAGAGTAGCGACTGTCTTTGAGTTCGCTTACGCTACGTTGTTCTTTCCGCCTCGTCTCATCTACAGCAGTGTTGATGACTTTCATGACATGGCTATTTAGCCCCTATTTGGACTTGGACAGTACACCCCTTACTCCGATACAATAATATTGAGGCGGAGGGGAACGAAATGAAGAAGAAGCAATACGACCTAAATTTCAAGAAATCGGCAATATGACCGCTGTAGCAAGGCAACATGAGCTTGATCCCAAGATGGTGCTCCGATGGTCCAGAGAGTTGAACCGTAAGGATCTAGATCAACTGGACGAAGCGAGTATGAAGCAAGCGAAGTTCGTACCCACTGCAGAAGATTATGCACAGCTTGAGAAAGAGAATGAGAAGTTGAGCGTCAAATAGCCCTCACCTAGCAACAGATGGGAGCAAACAGTATGATGGATGAAGATTTAAGGATTGCGACAGGTATCCGGCAGTGAAGGGGACCAAGGCATAACCGGCTCCAACGCCTTCGAATCTTGGAGATCAGGAAGCTGGGGTAATTGCTCAAATAGGTACTTGAGGTACCGGTACGGAAGCAGCCCGTTTTCTTTTGCCGTCTCAATCACACTGTAAATCGCTGCGCTGGCCTTTGCACCCCGTGGCCTATTCGCAAAATAGCCAGTTTTTCGCCCGATGACAAACGGCTTGATTGAACGCTCACTGCGGTTATTGTCGATTTCCAGACGTCCGTCCTTCAGAAATGCGGTGAGCTTCTCCCATTGATTGAGACTATAGGCAATCGCTTGACCGATCAATCTTTTGGGCATCGTCCGGGATTTTTGCTCCCGCAACCACGCATGATAGGCTTCTAGCACCAGACGGCTGTGTTCTTCTCGCGCCTTATAGCGTTCTTCCGGCGTGGCCTCTTTCAGTTCACGTTCGATCGCAAACAACTGATTGCAATACGCGAGTCCTTGCGCAGCGACCGTTTCCGGGTTGCCCTTGGCCTCTGGCGCTGCTTTCAATGCCTCGTCATATTTGCGGCGCTAATGCTAAGCTTCGCATTATGAATAGAGAAATGTCGAAAGTCAGGCAAAAAGAAAGCTCTCCGAGCAACGGGAATTGACCTTGGATAATTCTATTGGACGAAACCGCGGTGGGTTAGCAGCACTATGGGGAAATAAAGACGTTCATTTTGCTCTCAGAAACTAGTGGTTTCAATACGAGGATGCTAAAATACAAGATAGGACCGTAAGTACATCCCAATCATCTTGTTTAGACATAACTTCCCCCCCCTGTAAAGGGGCATTTGAATACGACTATGCAATTTTCATTTCCGGTGAAGCTCTACCGAGATGACCTACCCCACAGCATAGAGCGCCTCGTGGCGCACAGTGTATCCTTGTCCATGTGATGATCTCCTAAATTAGGGATTTGGACAGGGACTACCTGTTACCCTAATTATGGAGATTTTTTTTATTGTCATGGACGACAATAATTTAACATTTTTAGCACAATTTAGATTATTTGAGTCAACCCGAGGCATGTTAACTTTAATGCAACGCTACTGATATCAACCATACTAATCTTTCCGATAGGTTGACCCGAATCTTGCGAGATACAAACAAAGAATTGTTTGGTGCGATCTTCCGTCATTCGCTCAAACCACTTCTTCTGGCCAGATGCAGCGAGCAAAGCTTATTGAAGAAGGATCGTCGAATTTCGGATTGATTTCTCCAAGCTGCAATGAGTGGAAGATCCTCTGCTTCTAAGCAGCGTAAGGATATCTTTTGTCCTTCTAGCATGGGAATGGTCACCTCCTTAGAGCTTTCCGGAGGAAAGCTATCTTCGTAAGCATTTGCTTGAGTTTCACTAAGGCAAAACTCTCTTCGTATGCATCAGCTTGCTAAGGTTGAAAACCTCTTACGCATTCCACAACCCGTTCCAAATCCTCATCCGTCAGATTGGGATGAATAGGAAGTGTAATAATTCTTTTCCATATTTCATTCGATACAGGAACCTCTGCTTTTAGGTGGATATAGCAAGGGTGCAGGTGACAAGGATAGTAATGCACACCGGGTGCTATGTTGAGATCCTTCATATGGCCAATAAGTCGATCTCTGGCATCCTCTGTTTGAAGCTTTATTTGGAACAAATGCCAAGAACTGCGGGCATAATCCTTTTCCTTTGGCAATTCCACCCACGACAAATCCTTGAAATGCTCCTGATAATGCTCGGCTACTTCTCGACGGCGGCCATTTAATTGATCGAGTCTTTTTAGCTGCACAATACCAATTGCAGCTTGCATATCGCTCATATGGTACTTATATCCAACTTGATCCACGAAATATTGCCAAGCATATACCCTTTCAGAGGTAGAACGCATCCATGTATCCTTGGAAATACCCACCCAACGCTTCTCTTTCAATTTGCGCGCAATCCATTCCTGGTTGGTTGTAATGCCTCCACCTTCACCACAGGTCAAATTTTTGACAGCATGATAGCTGAAACAGGTTAGATTGCCTGAAGAACCGATCTTGTTCCCCTTGTATTCAGCGCCACAAGCATGCGCTGCATCTTCAATGACTTTAATGCCTTTGGAGTCTGCCAATGCTTGGATCGCATCCATATCACAAGGATGACCGGCAAGATGGACAACGATAATGGCCTTTGTTTTATTCGTAATTTTTCGTTCAATATCTTGAACGGATATGTTCATTGTATCTGTCTCCACATCGGCAAATACAGGCGTCGCCCCTACATAGCTAACTGCATGAATCGTGGATATAAATGTAATCGGTGGAACAATAACCTCATCACCAGGACCTATATTCAGTACCTCAAGAGCAAGATGCAGCGCTGCGGTTCCAGAATTGAGAGCAACCATGAAGCGGCTACCAACATATTTTGCAAACTCTTGTTCAAATTGTTCTGTTTTGGGACCGAGTCCGAGCCATCCGGATCGCATCACTTCTACTACAGCATCGATTTCTTCTTGCCCAATACTAGGTTGTAACACAGGGATGTGCTTGCTGTTCAAGAATCATTTCTCCTCTCGGCATGATCTACACGTGTAATATATGACTTCGCCAATTTACAACGGATTTTTCAAGGGAAAAGTGATGTCTGCTGTAAGCTCTTGCTTGCTCTTTAATTTTATTGCGCATTGCCGTATCTTCGATCATCCGTTTCATACCTAGGTACCAGCCCTCTGTTGTCTGGGGCACTAGGTAACCGGTCTCTTCGTGGAGGATACAATCGGAGTAAACTGGCGTATGCGTATATATCCCAGGAATTGAGCAACCTGAATACTCTCGGAACTTGTTATTTGATTTACATAAATTAAATATGGAATTTGTTAAAGGAGCCAGACCAACATCCCAGGAGGTTTGATACATAGTCTGAATAAATTGACGATAGTCATAGTCATAGGGAAGAAAAGAGACGCCCGGAACCCCTTTTAATCCTGAAGGGATAAATCCCAGGAATTCCATTCTTATTCGAGGCCGATATTCTTTCAAAATTTGAATAATAGCGGGTACAACTGGCTTGAAGTCCTCTTCCTTGACTGCTCCCTCATAACCAAATACAATGTTGCCGTCATTTCGAACAGGCTTAGGGCTGGCTGCATCCAATAACTCGAAGTCTACACTAGCTGGAAAGCACACCACACTCGGATTGAAATGAAGTCGAATATAATTCGCAAAATAAGGTGAAGTGACTTGCACTACTTTTGAAAAAGTTAAAAAACGAATAAAGGTCTCTCTCCGTTCTGGTTTTTGGTAATAATCGGTCAATGCACCTACATAAGGGATATGCAGAAAATTATCATCAATAACATAAACAGTCGGTTTCCCCATTTTGTGTTCCACTTCTAGCCATTTGTAGGCAAGAGGTTCTACATTTCGAATAAAAATAACTATTTGAGCAGAAGCTATGTCCTTCCGCGTTACAACTTCCTCTGTGACTAGCCGATAATTATAAATTCCCAACTTCTTCATCAATCTAAATGGCTGTAATAAAATGATCTCTAGTGATGGAAAAGATTTTACTTGCGCTATTATCAGAGCAATAGGCCAAAGTGTTTTTTGCAAGCCAAGCTGAACTCCATTCTGGTAGCCTTGTTGATAACCCTTCCTTTTCCCTTTCCTTCGTCCATTAAGATAAGAATACGATTTGGTTCTATGTTTGATGTTCATGATAACCCCCTCCTATTTGACCTCCCTTTGCGCTATTCCGAAATGTTGATTTGCCCTGCTTGTTTTACACCTTGTGCATATCCAACATTGAAGCCTTCGTTATATGCTTTGTCGAAACCTTTGTTATACCCTTTGTTATACTGTGGTCTGTATATCTTTCTTTTTTTCATTTTCTTAACGACTGATTTTCTCCTTTTCTTGGTTCTTTTTATATTTCGTTTCTTAACTTTTAGGGTCCGTTTTCCTCTAGTCGCTAACAAGCTCCTCTTACGGATCATTCAATTCACCTCCTAAAAAGCGTCCGAATAGCAGGACAAGGAATGATCGGATTTCCTGTTGCGTACATACTGGCAATTTCATGACTAATGGGGACAGTCCATCGTTGATTCAAATGCCATGTTCGATGAGCAGCAGGAGAAACAATCGATCGCAGTTTACCGTCTTGAAGCTGATATTTACAACCATCGGGAGTTGTCACGATAATATTATCCCTTAAGCTCATCTCAGTAATAGTTGGATTATTTAGACCAGCCAGTTTCAATAGCACATCAGCAGCAGAGATAAGTGGTCCTGCATGCCAAGATATCAATTCGAGCTGCGATACTAGAGTAATGGGTACATGAACAGGGCTGTTGATTGGATAACGCACACCGTTTTCAACCCAATATGCTGTAGGATCTTCCCCTTTTACAATTACACAGTTAGCATAGAACCGGCACATCGCAACTGCTGTGCCCTCGTCATTTTGCCTTGCTTCTTTAAGGGCACGGGATGGATTTCCCCATTTATCAAAATAATAAATCTGGTTTTTCTCATAGACAGGTGCAAACTGTTCTTTCAGGTTCTTCATTGTCTTGCTGCCATAATGATGGACAAACGTATCTCCAGCTACAACAAGCTGCAGTCCAAGAAGCTCCGCCCGTAGACCGTAATCGTCATCTTCACAATTACCGATTTCGAATCCTTCATCAAAATATCCGATTCGCTCAAATACATCTCGACGCATGATCAAGCAAAAAGCTGTGATTCGGGATACTTGTCTCCAGCGAGATGAGTCGGACCGATTGTAACTAAGAGCAAATTGTTGCATCCCCTCGACAGTATCGTAGTTTGTAGAACCACTGTGTCATTATTCAAAAGCACTAATGAGGTGCCTCTTGCTATCTGAAGCCCTTGATTGACAGCACCTGCAAAGCCTAGATTATGATCAATGAAACGAAATCTAATCCCGGTGGTATCCGATATTAAATGGTCCAATGTCCCGTCGGTCGACCCATTATCAATAATAATCAGCTCATAGGGCTCCGGTGTATAAACACGAATACTTTCTATACATTCAAGAAGGAACGCTTTTTGATTATAGGTTGGAATAATAATACTGGTCCCTTCAAACAGTGGACGTTTACCTATACCTTCACGGGTTCCACTGTTCAAACCATCTTCGTATCCTTTATCGAAGCCCACCCGGCATCCATCTTTAAGTCCTTGGCGAAAGGAAGAAAGGAAATGCTTCGGTTTTGTCTGAACTTTGTTTTTTTAATATAACTTGCTTTCACGGCTCTTCTTCCCTTTCTTTACTTACAAAGGTGCTTCGCCATTACTGATTTTATCTGATAGATGTCCGAAATCGATGGCAACTTTTCCAAGCTCTGTTGCGATGCGCTGTACAATAACAACTGCTGGAATCAGCATAATCGGGCAAATCGACTCCTGCATAATGTAAAAAAGGACCGTCTTGGCGGAGCTGCTCTAAACTTTGCATCCCTTGCGCCATAGTGAGAAGCTCGCCGTCGCCGAGACGAATAATAGAAAGTGGTTTGCGGAGCTCCAAGGCATTACGGATCAGCCCGTAAATATCCACAGTCGGAAGAACCGGAACCATATACTGGTAAAAGTGGTCAAGTCCCGCAGCAATAATAGAATTTATAGAAATGTTCGGAAGAATAACATTTTCTGGAAGAAATTGATCTACAATGGCATCACCGCCTTGAAACACGCCTTTATCAAGGGCCGTATCATAACCGCGATTGTAACCTTCATTGTAACCACTGTTATAGCCAGTGTTATAACCTGTTAGGTATTTGGTATCGGCGGATTTATTAATCAGTCTCATTCTTCGCCTCGTACTTCGCAGAGCTTTTCCTTCATCTTTTTAGTAAGCTTCCGCTTTTTCACTTGGAGCTGCATCGTACACCTCCTGCTTCACATACGCTGACGAACCCCTTCGTTATTCTTGTATGATTTGAAAGAAACGGTTACATGCGTCTATTTCCTCGCAATGACCTCTATTCAGAGCTATTCAAATAGAATAGACATCATTTGATCCAGGCGATGGGCATAAGTATGCTGTCGCAATGTTCGGTTATATGCCTTGAACGCGATCTCTCTTCGTTCTTCTTCATGATTCAAGTAGTAGTCGAGTAGGTAGACCAGTTCCTCTGGTGAGGAATAGATAACAATTTCCTGATTAGGAACATACATTCGCGATACCTCAGATCGTGCATCCACTAGCTGCAAGGTGGAGCAGCCACTAATTTCAAAGGTACGAGGATTGACAGAACAGGCCTGCAAAAGCATGCTGTTCCTATTTGTCTCGTCATCGATCGGTCTATGAAGATTAATAACAATTTTGGCGCCATTGTAATAACGAGATGTATCCCCAGGGGTCAACCAGTTTCCAAGTCGGATGGAAGAAGAGAGCAGTTGGTATTGATGCAATCGATCCCACCACCAACCAGAAAGGAGCGTTCGTTTGCCCTTTAGGTAATGGGCAATTTGGTCGATATACCGGACTCGGTTCCAAAAAGCCGTACCAATAAAACAAATATCCGTTTGAAAGCTAGACTGTGCGACAATCGGATAAAAGGCTTTCGGATTTACTGCAAAAGGAAGATAATAGACGTTGGTGCAACCAATCGACTGATACAAGCTCACACAGTTTAATTCCAATGTAAATACGTGATCATAATGAGGAGCAATGCCAACCGTCCAATCCGTGTAGTATGGATCGTCTGTAAACCAAACTGCAGTTCGAAACCCACGTTGTCGAAGCTCATCTACCTGTTCAAGCGGTAATGAAACACCATTTAACACTAAAATAACGTCTGGGGTATACAGTGTGGCTGTAGCTACAACGGATTCAGTCGGACTCACGGACATTACCTCGATTACAACACTTCTCAATCCTTCTATGATAGCTTGATCAAGTGCTGGATAAGGGTCGCCAATGCCTGCAGTGACATAGAGTACTTTGTAGGGACGAATTGGAAAGACCACCTCACCCACTTGCGTATATATAGCGTGCGATCTGCCTATTCGGTACCCCTCGTTCCAGCCTGCTGCCCTTCCATCTCTACTGCCAGCATTGAATCCTTTATGCCAAGTAACAATGGACTTACCACTCTTGCCAACGGTTTTGGCACTCATGATGCACACCTGCTTCGGTTACCGATTCTTGGTTCTCCAATTAATGCCCAGAAAAAAGTCCTCCTTCATCACTTTGCTTGAGATTACCCATATAAGCTTGTAACGCAGATCGCCAATCCCTTAGTGGAGTTAGCCCATTCATGCGAATTGCCGCACATGCTAATGCAGAATTAGCAGGTCTTAGAGCAGATTGCTCAAATTGATGGGAAAGAATGGGCCGTACTTGCACATGGTCAAAGCCCATTTCTTGTACAATAGCTTGAGCAAGCTCAAAGCGCGAACAAACTCCCTCGTTAACTACGTGATAAATCCCATAGTTCTCCTTGCTAAGCAGCTCCGTAATAAATGCTGCGAGATCCATAACATAAGTCGGAGAGCCGTAGCAATCCGTTACGACAGATATTTCATTTTGACTTCGAGCCAGCTTATAAATGGTGTTGACGAAACTTCGCTGACCCATACCGTACAACCATGCTGTTCGAACGACGAAATGTTTGCTACAGTACAACTCTACAAATTTTTCGCCGAGTAGTTTGGTAGAGCCATATATATTTATGGGTGAAGGACAATCCGAT
The DNA here is from genome assembly GCF_013141785.1 of Paenibacillus germinis. Classification (NCBI taxonomy): domain Bacteria; kingdom Bacillati; phylum Bacillota; class Bacilli; order Caryophanales; family Paenibacillaceae; genus Paenibacillus; species Paenibacillus germinis. The sequence goes on along the minus strand of NZ_WHOC01000183.1, from coordinate 25,843 downwards.
TCGATGTAGGGTTCCTTTTTCATACCATCAAATACATAATCGCTGCTAATGTACACCAGTTTGGCACCCACTAACTCTGCAGCTTCAGCTATATTCCGCGTTCCGAACGCATTAATATGAAATGCTGTATCAGCATGCTTCTCTGACATATCCACATCTGTATAAGCAGCTGTATGGATGATTACATCCGGCCGATGCATAAGGATCGTTTCCTTTACTCTATTAGGGTTAGTGATGTCAAGCTCTGCTCTTGTAAGAGGTATTACTTCATGCGCACCAAATAAGAATGACACCAAGGTCGAACCCAGTTGGCCGGCGGCGCCCGTAATTAATATTTTCAACAATGATCACCCCCAATAGGGTCCAACCCATTACCCCGATGAGAGCCTTCAACTATTTTTCTTAACCACTGTTCATGATTGACATACCATTGTATGGTTTTTTTGATCCCTTTTTCGAATGGTGTTGATTGTTTCCAACCGAGCTCATTTCTAATCTTTGAAGCGTCAATCGCATACCTCCTGTCATGACCGGGCCGATCCTTAACGTAATGGATGAGAGACTCCGTTTTCCCTAATTCAGCCAAGATACAGCGAATGATCTCGATGTTCGTGTATTCATTATTGCCGCCAACATTATACACTTCGCCGGGTGTTCCGCCATGAAGCACTAGGTCAATCGCATTACAATGGTCTTCGACGTATAGCCAATCTCGTACGTTAAGGCCGTCACCATAAAGAGGAACCCTTTGATCGTTCAAGACTTTTAAAATCGAAAGAGGAATAAGCTTCTCTGGGAATTGATTCGGACCATAGTTATTGGAGCAACGGGTAATCATAGCGGGGAAATTATAGGTATGATAATAAGCACGTACCAGCATATCCGCTCCTGCTTTGCTAGCCGAATAAGGGCTATTTGGTGCTAATGATGTAGTTTCTGTGAAATACCCCATTTGGCCGAGAGACCCATAAACTTCATCCGTAGAAATTTGGACAAACCGCTTAACATCATGCCGCATGGCCACTTTTAGCAAGGTGTTAGTTCCCTGGATATTCGTTCTTACAAAACGGAGTGGATCTTCAATACTCCGATCTACATGGGACTCTGCAGCAAAGTGCACGACCGCATCAATACCTTCGCCAAATATAACGGACAATAGCGATTCATTAAGAATGTCCCCTTGAATAAAATGATAGTTCGACAGATTCTCTACTTCTGACACATTGTCCCTATGAGCGGCATAAGTGAGCAGATCCAAATTGTACACGTGGTATTCAGGATATTTTTTCATCATGTACAAGATGAAATTGCTTCCGATGAAGCCCATACCTCCGGTTATGAGTAGTCTCATACGCTATTCTCCTTCCAACAGCTTCGAACCGGCGTCATACAAAGATTGAATAGTTCCAGCATCCGCCCACCAGCCCTCTAAGATGTTGTACGTGAGTGTACCTTCTTCCGCATAACAATTGTTTACATCCGTAATCTCTAGTTCACCGCGCCCTGATGGCTCTATCGTTTGAATAATATGAAATACCCCATAGTCATACATATAAATGCCTGTAACACAAAAATTAGATTGTGGTTGCTCCGGTTTTTCTTCGATGGAGACGATACGATTTCCCTCGATATGGGGGACGCCATATCTTGTGGGCTCTTCGACCTCTTTCAAAAGAACCATTGCTCCTTGATCTTGAGCTTCATAGGCATGAACATAATCCGTCAGAGGGTCCTCGAACAAATTATCTCCTAAAATAACTACAAATTTATCCTTCGGTTGTATGAAGCCGTCTGCAAGAGATAAAGCTTCAGCTATCCCTCCTGCTTTCTCTTGTATTTTATAAGTAAGATTAACACCCCAATCCTGCCCGCTTCCTAAGAAATCCATGTACATACCCGCGGACTGCTTCCCAATGACGAGTAGGATATCATGAATACCAGCATCCTTCATTTTCCGAATGGAATAATGAATCATAGGATGCTTGCCTACAGGCAATAGATGCTTATTAACCAATTTCGTTAAAGGTCGTAAGCGTGTACCTGTGCCTCCTGCCAAAATGACACCTTTCACTGAGGTCATGCTCCTTTCATCTGGATTGATGCTTAGAAGAAACACCTACTCATAGATATATGCATATCTACTTTTCGTGGTCTGTACCAATAACCAAAAAATTGTGAAATAACGGCTACAGACTAGGAGTAAAAAAAAAGGCTGTCCCAAACCGGCCGACTATATCCCATGAGTACCGCCAATTGTTGCTTCGAGCACGTGTATAAAAATTCTTTTCTCAAACACAAAGTGCCCGAGCTTCTTGAAGCATTAAATAGAGGCATGAGGAAACGAGTATCGGTTGGCAGCTGATGCATGGTATATTGAATGTACAAAAGAAACCTCTCCTTTGAGTTCGATGGTTGCTCGACACTTCCATTTTTCCAAGGTTTGGTTTCTTTTTGTTTATACACATTATGAAAAGGGCTGCCCTTAAGGTCTATTGACCTTTTGGGAAAGCCCTAGGACAATTCATTATGCTTTGGAGCCAATAGCAATCCAGTTCACAATGCCATGCAAGTCAGGTGAAAATTTGGCTCGAACGACGGAAACTACGGCTGTGTCTTTTAATTTTTGTTTAGCAACAATGTGGCAAGCAGGATGATTGGCTATCGCCGTAATGACATAATTTTCATCAGCAAAAGGTTCATCAAAAGTGATTAACACTTCCACGATTTCATCCTGTACTTTGAATTGAAATGGAATGAGACCGAACTGCTGCATGGATGCAGGCTTTGCTGCTGGAATGTGTATCGTTTTGAAAGACAGGTTCTCAGCTTGAATCGCACCTGGAGCAATATGCCTGGATTCAATAATGTCTGCAGCCAGTTTTTCGCTTGTAATCGAGCTATCTGCAATATGGGAGCTAGTTACCGCCCCATGCCCCAACTTGCTGCTGTCTACGCTGCTTGTTGCCAGTTTATCACTGTTCACTGCTCCGTCTTGAAGCTGCTCTCTCCCTACAGCTCCCAAGGTTAGCTTACTGCTACCCACACTGCCTTCCTGCAGCTTCGTTCCGTCTACCGCACCTTGCGCTAAGTGATTGCGATCCACTGCCCCGAACGCTATCTTCGAGCCATCGACAATATGATCGGCCAGATGCTCTCGGATGATTGCACCATTCACTATTTTACTGCTATCCACACTGCCTGCCGTCAGCTTGTTACCATCTACCGCGGCTTCAGCCAGATGTTCCTTCGTTACTGAGCCAGCTGTAATCTTACTGCCATCTACACTGTCTGGGGCCAACTTCGAGCCTGACACAGCATGATCAACAAGGTGTTCACCACTTACCGAGCCGCCCGCCAGTATACGACCATTCACACTGTCAGCAGCCAGCTTCGCCTCATCCACAGCACCGTCCGCCAGATGTGAATTCGTAACCGCACCTGCGGTGAGCTTACTTCCATCCACACTGCCAATGGTCAAATGATAGGTGCTGATGATGCCAGAGGCCAACTTGCTGCCATCAATACTTCCTGCTGCTAGCTTCGCGCCATACAACGCGCCATCTGCAAGATGATCGCCGCTAACCGCACCTGCGGTCAACTTACTGCCATCTACACTTCCTGCGGCCAGTTTAGCCCCATCGACAGCACCGTCAATAAGGTGTGCGTTGTTGACGGATGCAGCAGTCAGCTTGCTGCCATCTACACTTCCTGCGGCCAGCTTCTTACTATCCACAGCACCTTCTGCAAGATGAAAACCACTAACTGCGCCAGATACCAGCTTGCTGCCATCTACACTGGATGGCGCCAGCTTGCTGCTGGTAATGATTCCGTCTTCCAAATGCTCATTCGTAACCGCACCTGCCATTAGCTTGCTGCTGTCCACACTGTTTCGGGCCAACTTTGTTGCATCGATGGATCCAATAGCGATGTGATCGCTGTTCACAGCCCCGGTGACTAACTTACTGCTGTCAACAGTCCCCGCTGCCAGCTTCTTACTTGTAACGGAGCCATCAATGAGGTGACCGCTGCCAACCGTTCCTTGCGCTAATTTACTACTTCCTACGCTGCTATCTGCGAGCTTAGACCCATCCACTATGCCATTCCCTAAGTGTTCATTATTTACAGCGCCTGCCGCCAGCTTCGATCCATCTACTACGCTATCAATGAGATGTTCCCGATGAACCGAACCCGCCATTAACTTAGTCCCATCCACACAACCTGCTGCCAACTTCACAGCATCAACAACACCGTCTGACAGATGCTCATTCCTTATTAAGCCCATTGTCAACTTACTGCCGTCTACGCTGCCTATTGCCAGCTTCGCTCCATACACCGCGTTATCCGCTAGATGATAATTACTAACAGCGCCAAGTATCAATTTGCTCCCATCTACCGAATTCGCAGCAAGCTTATCATTATCAACAGCACCGTTAGCCAGGTGTTCAGTGTCAACAACCCTAAGACCTAGCTTTGCACCATCCACAGCACCATCAGACAAATGTTTGCTCGCAACTGATCCTAGAGATAGCTTCGTACCGTCTACGCTGCCCAATGCCAACTTCGAACTACTTACAGCACCATCCACTAAGTGCTCATTATTTACAGAAAGCGCTGATATTTTGGAATTCGTGACAGCACCGTCTGCCAAATGTCTTCCACTTAGCGCGCCGCTCACTAGCTTGCTGCCATGAATACTTTCATTAGCCAGTTTAGCCGCTGTAATCGCCCCGTCTGCGATGTGCTCACTATTGATAGCCTTCACTGTGATTTTGCGGCTAGTCACACTCGCATCTGCTAAGTTGGCTTCCATTACCGCTTGGTCTCCTAGTTTCTTCGTTGTGACTGCTCGATCCTGGAGTACCCAGGACGATATGGACTCAGCCTGCAGATGCTGGGTTCCAACCGCTCCGTTTGCCAACTTCTCTTCTGTAACAGCTCCTTGAGCAAGTGTTTCAGAAGTGATCGATTCTTCGACAAGTTTACTTCCTTCCAGACTTCGGTCAGCGAAGATACCGATATTAATCGATCCTTGGGCTAAATGTTCGGACGTTATTGCACCTGGTTTAATGTGCAGCCCATTAATAATATTCTCTTGTAAATGGCGAGTTTCTACAGACATCGAGGCCATTTTGCTGCTCGTGACAGCTTCTTCCGCGATTTTACTCGTTGTAATGGTTTCATCTTGCATATGAGGGGTTGCAATGGCTTCCTCAGCTATGTGTTCGCGCTGAACCGCCATCCAAGCAATTTGTTTCTCGCCGATTGCATGATCTGCAATATGCTCCGAAAGAATCACATTTAACCCGATCTTATCCCCGGTAACAATCCCATTCTGAAGATGCTCTTTACCAATTGCCTGATGCGTGATGTGCTGACCAAGTACGGCTACATCCTTCAAATGGATACTACTAATGATGCCTTCCTGCAAATGTCCTGTTTTGATGGAACTCGGAGAGATTTTATCTGAAGTGACACTGTCTTCCTTCAACTTCGAAGTATCTACACTGCCATCCGATAATTTCTCATTCGTCACAGCACCCGCTTCAAGCTTAGCGGTAGTAATGATATGATCTGCCAAATGTGTATTCTGTATGGATTGTGCGTTAATATGTCTTCCTTCAACCGAGCCTTCGGCTAATTTAGAAGAGGTGATCGTTCCATCTTGAAGCTTTGAAGGTGTTATTTCACCATCAATCAAATGCCTATTACCAATCGTTTGACTGCGAATGTGCCTTCCTTCAACAAGGTCTTCTACCAATTTAGCTGATGTAATGGACCCATCTTTCAGTTTCGAGTTCGAAATGATAGCATCCGCAAGATGCTGACTTTGAATGGCATTAGGATGAATGTGGTTATCCGTAATGAGGTTTTCTGCCAACTTATCCGATGTAATGCTTCCATCCGAAAGCAAGCTTCCATATAAAGCACCGTTCGCAATATGCTCCGCATGAATCGAGCTTGCAGCGATATGACGACTGGTGATTGCTTCATCGGTAATATGTTCACCATAGATGGAGGATTCCTGCAAATGTTTCGTCTCAATCGCAAGTGAAGCAATCTTCCCGCTCGATACAGCCATATCCGCAAGCTGATCCGTATTTACGGATTCCCACGCCAGCTTCTCTGTTGTGATCGACTCATTTTGCAAATGAAAGTTCTCAATAGCAAGATCAGCAATATGCGTTGCTTCAATTTGACGGGGAGCAATGTTATGGCTCTGAACACTGCCATTAGCCAAGTGCTCTCCATAAATACTGTGTGGTTGAAAATGAACAGAGGTAATGCTCGCATTGGCGATTTTCTCTTCGGTCACAGCCTGATCTCTTAACTTATCCGTTGTGACGGAAGCATCCGTCAGCTTGGCGGTATCAATAATATAATTGGACAAATGCTTTGCTTGCACCGCGCCACTATGAATTTTCTCTCCAGTTATAGCTTGATTATCAATGAGTTCGCTCGTAATGATCAGCTCAGACAAATGTTGTGGAAGAATGGACCCGTGAGCAATTTTTAAGGAATCAATGGTTTGATCCGCCAGTTTATCGGCTGTGATACTATTGTCCAGCAGTTTACTACCCGGAATGGATTCATCCTGAATTTTATCACCCAAGATACTATGCGGAGCAATATGTTCATCGTTGATCGCTTGATTAGCGATTTTATCTCTTGTTACACTTCCCGGAGCAAGCTTCGAATGCTCGATCGCAAAATCCTTCAGAGCTTTAGTGCCGATACTGAGTGGTTTGATTTTGCTCTCATCGACAGAGCGATTGGCAATTTTCTCCCAAGTAATCGCTTCTTCCACAATATCATCTGTATAGACGACAGGGTTTACAAATTTCCCCGTTTTCCTTTCAGAGAGCAATAATAGCGGTGGGGGAGCGGTGGAAGTAGTGGAAACCTTCATTTGATTGGATTGCTTGCTAATTTTGGTCGTTTCTACTGGGGATTTTACATTCCCTTTGACTGGCGGTTGTGTATCACTCGTTACCGTTTTATGAACGGGTTCTGCTTTCTCGACTTTCTCGGCTTTCTCCTGATTGACTGGATCTGATACTGGTTCAATTTCATCTATCCAATCCAGTTCGTTCACCCTGCTGGAGTTCACTTTTTGCACATAAGGTCTTACTCTGCTGCTCTTACGCTTACTCATAGACTCCTCTCCATTCTCCAAGAATTAGTCACTTGTAACATATTCAGTCTCCGCCCGATAGGTACGCTAGCCCGAGAAAATGTGCGCTAACCTAGATAAATGGCCGAATCCACCAACTACTCTCTATACATATGCGGATTAAAAGGCAAAGCGTGGGCATTTGTTCCATTTCTCCTTGGAAAGTATCAGCAACTGTACAAACAAGCTACCCTGCTTTTCCATAAACTGAATAGGAGTCACAATTTCATCAAACCCAGGCCCTCTGAAGGAGAAGGAGTGAAGTAGATGGCAAATCCCTATGTGGGTATTTTAGTCAACGATTCCTTATACGCAGGCATTCCCCTAGGGAACACAAAGTATGAAGCTATTCAATATTATGATGAAGCTGGCAAGCAATACGGTGTAACCCCTTGTTATTTCCGCCTCCAGGATGTCCAAATCAATAATATGCAGGTACACGCTTATGTACAAGAAGGACTTTGCTTTGAGCTAAAATGGTTGGATCTTCCCAAGGTTATCCATAATCGAGCGATTTATTTGGACCATACTTCTTATCAGAAAATGGAGGAATGGACAAAACGAGGCGTAATCTTGTTTAATAGATGGAACCGCTATAGCAAACTGCGCATTCACGATCTTTTGCTGAAAAATGATAGCATTCGCCCCCATCTGCCAGGGACTTATCCGGCTACCATGAAAAATATGAAAATCATGATGTCAGCCTACGATTCTCTCATTATTAAACCAACCAATTCTAGCATCGGGCGTGGCGTGATGAAGATGGATCGCCATGTCAAGAGCTGGAAGCTCATTTACCCAGCAAGCATGAAGATCAGTAACCGAATCTGGCGGACAGTAAGCTTCCGTCATTACCTTCCTTTGACCTTACGACGCAAAATCCAAAGCCATACCTACATGATTCAGCAGCGCCTGCCTCTGGCTACATTTGATGGCCGACCATTCGATCTTCGCATATCTGCTCAACGCGGGGCATCTGGCGAATGGGGAATAACAGGTATGGTTGCGAAAGTCGCATCACGTAAGCTCTTTCTCACCAATGTAGCGCAGGGTGGAGAAGTGCGAAGTTTATCCGATATTCTATCCACCGAATACCCTCACCTTAATCAAGAGGAAGTCATACATCAAATTACCGACTTCTCCCTGCGTGTCGCCCGGCATCTCAGTACAGAATTGCCCTACTTAGCTGATATCGGGCTCGATGTAGGGATCACAAGCGACGGATTTCCATTGTTTATTGAATGTAATGGAAAAGATCAACGCTACAGTTTCCTTGAAGCCAACATGCAGGAGATATGGAAAGCTACTTATTTTAACCCTATCGCCTATGCCAAATTCTTGTTAGATGGCGGCATCCCCCCACTTTAATCGAAAAAAAACACCGTGCTGCGAATAAATCCGCAGAAACGGTGTTATTTGTTTGCTTTAGTCCCTAGTACGCTTTGCACCTCAGCATTCAGTTTCTTCGTATCAGGAACTTTAATCGGACGATCATGCAGTTGGTATTTCTGTTTCACCTTCGTGACTTGACGAACACTTTGGTTGATGGTTTCCATCGGAATTCGCCCGGATTGAACGGCTTTTTGCAGTGCGTCGATGACCGTGACGACCTTCTCATAGTCATGTCCGACCATAACGATATTTGCCCCCGCAAGAACAGACTTCACGGCAGCCTCACCCAGATCATAGTTCTTGATAATGGCCCCCATCGTCATATCATCTGTCATGATGAGTCCCTCAAACCCCATTTCCTTACGCAAAAGATCTGTCATAATCTTTTTCGACATCGAAGCAGGATTCTGAGCATCCACTTTAGGCAGCAATATATGAGCGACCATGACCGCATCAGCCTGATGCTTGAAAGCTTCTGCGAACGGAACCAGCTCAAGTTTACGCAAACGGGCGAGGTCATTTTGGACGATCGGCAGTCCCACATGTGAATCTACCGAAGTATCACCATGCCCTGGAAAATGCTTTACAACAGGGACAACCTGCTGATTCTGCAGTCCGTTCATCATTTGAACACCAAAGCTGCTCACAATAGAAGCAGTAGATCCGAAGGAACGATCTCCAATGACCGGATTATTAGGGTTACTATTGACATCCAGATCGGGTGCGAAATCCATATTTATGCCATAGGCATTTAGTTCTTTCCCGAGCAGTTGACCGATATTATAAGCGAGCACAGGACGACCCGTTTTACCGATGTCTTTACTGGTCGGTGTTTTCGTAATCTCATCTGGCAACCGTGTCACTCTGCCGCCTTCTTCATCTACTCCCAGCCAAAGCGGAAGCTTATTCACGGCATTCGTCTGTTTCAATTCATTAACAAGACCTACCAGTTGAGTCGTATCTTTCACATTAGGCTTGTATAATATAATCCCGCCAACGTGATAGGTTTTAATCAGTTCGCGTGCATGTTCATTCATACTGTAGTCATCGATTCCCGCTATAATCATCTGTCCTAGCTTTTCCTCCAGCGTCATCGCCACAACACCGCTTGTTGCGACTGGTGTTGGTGCTGGTGTTGATGTCGGTGTAGGTGTAGCTTCCACTCTCGGCGGTGTCGCGGCGGGTGCTGGGGAAGATGGACTGTCTCCCGGGTGAGACGACGAACAGCCAGTTAAGAGCAGTGAAAACGCAGCTGCGAACACCGCGCCCCTGATCAACAAAGGTATATCTCGTTTCATCTTCATCTACCTTCCCTTTTGGACCTAATCTTCTTAACGATCTTCTACCTAAAATTGTTGCAAGACAGATTATTCACTTCTAAGCTCCTTCAGCGTCCATCTCAATAACGTGTAGATCCCGTAACACCCCAAGTAAGCTCCGCTTAACAGGAATAGCCAATTTTGAAAAATGCCGTGAATATTCGTCATAAAAACCGTCTCATCTCTTAAAATCTCGTATATAGCGAGCACGCTGATAATACCAAACACATAGGCACACCCCACTGCCAGCACATGATAGACAATTCGGCACATTGTGAACAGCCAAGCACTTATTAGCATGCTAATCGGAATCAGAATACTAAGTACCACCATTATTATAGACATGTTGTTATTTCACCTCATCAACAGCATTGACGGTTTCCTTTCCGGAAATACCAAAGGCATATTGATCCATTTTGTGATATGATTAATATTGAAAGTAAAGCGTTTACATAAAGGCTTCTCCTGCTAGGATCCGGGTCGCATCCATCACAAGGAAAAGAGGTCTATTAATGAAGAAGAATATCGTCTTACAGTATTCGCTGCCCTTAGATGCTTCCTTTGAGCTAATCGCAAGCTGCAAGTCCTGTACGAGTATTTCTGATCATTCATCTCGAACCCCTGTCCAATGTATCAAGTTCGCCGGCTCCTCTGTTCCCATCTCCGTTAACCTCGCTACCTGCTATACCTGCGGGGATTATAAGCAAAGCTAGCATATTCCACCTCAAACAGCCATTAGGCTGTTTTTTTCTTGCGCTTACCTTGCATTCCTTCCTCATTCGACAATTGATTCTTTTACCTTTCTGTGGCAAGATTAGCGAAGAACAATATAAACACGAATGAACAGGAGTTTTTTAATCTATGTCTAAACCATTTTTTCGATTGCTAACGGAGCTGTCTTCACGCAAATGGGTGTCCCAAGTGACAGGTGCTTTTGCCAGATCCAAAGCAAGCCGGATCTTCATTCCTCGCTTTGCCCAAACCTACGGAATACGCATCGAAGATGCTGAGAAGCATTTACAGGATTATAAATCTTTGAATGATTTCTTCACACGCAGATTAAAGCCAGGGTTACGCCCTATTCACGAAGACCTAACTCGTGTTGTAAGTCCTGTTGATGCCAGCATTACAGGTATCGGCGACATCAAGGAAGGCTTGATTGTGAATGTCAAAGGTCAAGACTACACCATCGAAGAGCTGCTTAATCGTTCGCCTCGTACGGTCAACTATAAGAATGGCTTTTATTTTGTTCTGTACCTTAGTCCTACAGACTACCACCGCATTCATTCGCCGATTTCAGGTGATGTGCTTGAGAGCGAGCATGTACTTGGGAAAGTATATCCTGTGAATGAGTTTGGCCTTCGTCATATGAAGAGAGTACTAAGTCGTAACGAACGGTTAATCACCTTTATCCAGCACAATGCCGGTGAAGTTGCTGTAGTGAAGGTTGGGGCACTTAACGTAAGTTCTATTCAATATGTGAAGCCTCTTCCCAAAACGCTTGAGCGAGGTCAAGAACTGGCTTACTTCGAGTTTGGTTCAACAGTTGTTCTCCTTTTTGAAGATGATATGTTTGAGCCTCGCCCAGATCTGCAGCTCGGTTCTAAAGTTAAAATGGGAGAAGACCTCGGCCGTTTCCTAGAAAAATAAAGGAATCTGTGACTGGAGAGGAGAAAACCATGGCGTCCATTACAGCATCATCTCCTGAACAAAGCTCCAAGAGCTTACATGGTACCGGAGACGTCAAACCTACCGTTTATCGTATTTTATTCGCAATTGGTCTTGTCCATTTACTCAACGATTCGATTCAATCTGTCATTCCTGCTATTTTTCCCATACTAAAAAGTGAGATGGGACTTAGCTATACACAGATTGGTTGGGTGCAGTTCGCTATTAACTTCACGGCTTCCATTATGCAGCCGGTTGTGGGCTTATACACAGATCGCAAGCCTTCACCCTATATGCTGCCGATTGGCATGGCCTCTACCCTTACGGGTATGCTGCTGCTCGCATTCGCACACTCGTATTGGGTCGTATTATTGTCTGTTTGCTTTGTAGGTCTCGGATCAGCCGCCTTCCACCCGGAGGGATCTCGTGTCTCTCACATGGCCGCGGGAGGTCGCAAAGGTCTGGCTCAATCCATTTTCCAAGTTGGCGGTAACGCCGGTCAATCTTTGGCTCCCATGATGACCAAATGGATTTTCATTCCACTTGGGTTATTCGGTTCCATATGGTTCACAGGCGTAGCAGCAGTAGCTATCGCTGTGCAATTATATATTGCTCGCTGGTATAAATCCGTACTTCTTGCCACACCGGTTAAAGCTAAGACAATCGTACAACGCACCGTTAGCCCACAGCGGCGCAAGCAAGTCATGTTTGCGATTTGCCTGCTTATTTTTCTTGTGTTCGTCCGTTCTTGGTATGGAGCAGCAATGAGCGGCTACTTCGCCTTTTTCTTGCAAGATACATACGGCATGTCCATCGACCGCGCACAGGACTTTATCTTCTTGTTCCTAGCGGCAGGAGCCGTTGGAACATTTTTTGGCGGTCCGCTTGCAGACCGCTTCGGTAAGCGTAATGTCATTTTCTTTTCCATGCTTGGTTCAGCACCGTTTGCTTTGCTGTTACCGCATGTGTCGATAACTTGGGCTTACATTTTACTTGTGATTATCGGTATCATCCTATTATCTAGCTTCTCCGTTACCGTTGTGTATGCCCAAATGCTGTTTCCTGGGAAGGTCGGAACCGTATCTGGCTTAATTACAGGCCTAGCATTTGGAATGGGCGGCATCGGAAGTGTCGTCCTTGGCAATCTCTGCGACACCATAGGTACGACGCGTGTTATGGAAATGTGTGCATTCCTACCGCTCCTTGGCATCCTGACTTTCCTTCTCCCTTCGGATCGCAAGTTAAGACAATGGACAGAAGAAACTAACTAGCAGAAAAACCTTGTAAGGCAAGCTGAATGCATCAGCTGCTGAAACAAGGTTTTTTCGTATACATGTGTAGGCAAGTGGGGTGATTTCTTGCATTTCCTTGTTGGCTGCTAATCAATTAACTTGCTGCCTGCTAAGCCATTGCCTTGATGCTACAACCACTACCTTGTTACCTGCTAATCCATTCCCTTACTACCACTTACCCATTACCTTGCTGCCTGCTAATCCATTCCTAGTCGTGGCATGCCAACTCTTCCTCAGTGGTTGTTCACCCCCTCCTTCTGCCGCCACACTTTTAAGGAACTGTTCGAACAACATTTGCTGCAAAACATGCAGTTAATTTCTAATGAGCTGTTCTTTCCTCATCAATTAGCTGCATTTCCTACATCAAATTCACCCGAAAACGCCCTTTTGCCCATTTAGGAGAAATTAGCTGCACATTTTGCAGGTAATTCCCCAAAAAGGACGTCAACTCATAATTTTGATGCACTAACTGCATCTAGTGTGGTTTGGCGCATCACGCAGAAACAAAAAAAGTTCGGAAACACCTCATTGAGGTGTACCGAACTGCTAACTGACTTATTCGTGGTGTTGTGCATCATGTGTCTCACGCTGGTTGCGGCGACGGGCCACACCGGATTCATAGGCGGCTTCCATAACCGCTTCTCTTACCTTCTCAACAACAGCCGTGTTGAACACACTTGGAATAATGTAATATTCGTTCAATTCATCTTCATTTACTACCGATGCAATGGCTTTGGCTGCAGCCAGCTTCATTTCTTGTGTGATGCGTGAAGCACGGCAATCCAGCACACCGCGGAAAATCCCCGGGAAGCAAAGAACATTATTAATTTGATTCGGGTAATCCGACCGGCCTGTTGCCATCACACGAACATAAGGTTCAGCTTCCTCCGGCGTAATTTCCGGTGTTGGGTTTGCCATCGCGAACACAATCGGATCTGTGCCCATTCTCTTTACATCGTCAGCCTTAAGTACACCTGGCCCCGATAACCCAATGAAAATATCAGCACCTGGTATAACATCAGACAGAAGTCCTTTTTGCAAAAATGGATTCGTATTGTTTGCATACCATTCCCAAGCCGAATTCGTATAGCTCTCTCCGCGTACAATTGCGCCTTGACGATCTACACCGATAACATTTGTAACACCGGCAGCTAACAACATCTTCGTACAGGCAATCCCCGCAGCTCCAATGCCCGTGATAACTACTTTACAATCTTCCAAATTCTTGCCTACGAGCTTAACAGCATTGAGCAGTCCTGCAAGAATAACTACCGCCGTTCCATGTTGATCGTCGTGGAAAACAGGAATATCGAGTTCATTGATTAATCTTTCCTCAATCTCAAAACAACGTGGCGATGAAATATCTTCTAGATTAATACCACCGAATGCTGGTGCAATCGCTTTGACCGTACGAATAATTTCTTCGGTATCCTGCGTGTCCAAACAAATTGGAAATGCATCTACACCCGCCATCTGCTTGAACAGCATGGCCTTCCCTTCCATCACCGGCATCGCCGCTTCCGGACCAATATTTCCTAAACCGAGGACCGCTGTGCCATCCGACACAACAGCAACCGTATTCCGTTTTATCGTTAATGAGTGTGCTTTAGAAGGGTCTTCATGAATTGCCATACAAACCCGAGCAACCCCCGGTGTATATACACGGGATAGGTCGTCCCGATTTTTAATAGGCATTTTCGGAGTAACTTCGATCTTGCCGCCCAAATGCATGAGAAACGTTTGGTCTGAAACGTTAATTAAACGGACGCCAGGAATATCCTTCAACACTTTAGTTATCGATTCCGTGTGTTCGGGGTCGCTTACTTTTACGGTAATATCGCGCGTTGTTGTTGTTTTACTAGCTCGTGTTACGTCAATCGCGACAATATCGCCGCCTGCTTCACCTATAGCTGTAGCAATTTTCCCAAAAGTGACCAATTCTTTATGTATTTCCAAACGCACAATAACGCTTGTGCCTCCACCATTTAACCCCGCCATAATAAGGATCACTCCTAAGTAGATAATTAATTGACCATCATGTTAGATCATAGCATACAATGTCAACCTTGCCAAAAATCATATTGGTCATTTTGTGACAATTTCATAAACATGTAGCAGGAGCGAAAGCGCCGCGGCGAAACCAAACGATCTAGATCGTATGTCTTTATTCAGGCGGCATAGACGTTTGCCCAATCTGCCAATGCACCGACTGCATATGTTATGACAGGTGAGGTGGAAGAGGTCATCGATAGCATGACTAAGATGGAACAGGCAATCGCCAAAAACATAGATGCTATAATGGTTTCATGAACGCCTACGGCGGATTTATTAAGGCGATTTCCAGGGAAATCGCCGATTTTTGTCGACTTGTCATTCGTATTGAAAAACCCCTTGGCAATTTGGTGAGTTCTAAGGGGCATCATTTTGACAGCAAGGATACAACTTTACCACATTGAGAAAGTGACCTTGATAGGTCGATCATGGAACTTCTTATAAAAACTGCAGAGGATCCACTTTCCATTTTTTGAGAAACCTTCTGTGATTTTTGTGGACCAATTTGGACAGCTGTTCCTTATCCATCTTATTGAAACTTCTGCTGCCGTGATGGTGAATGATGACATCCCCTGCCAGCATAAGCTCAAATCCAGCTAACCTGGCGCGATAACAATAATCGTCGTCCTCGTAATGGCCGGGTGTAAATCGTTCATCTAACAAGCCAATCTTGTTCATCAATTCCCTTTTGAAAAGGAAGCATAAGCCAACCAATCGGTTGAGAGGCATCCGTAGTTCCGGGTTCTGCATATTAGCTGTGGCGGCAATTTCGTGAAACTGGGATAAATCCGTATAGCCGGAATCCTTCAGCTGCCTGCCGCTCGTGTAATTTGTATAGGGACCGACGATACCGATGCGTTCGTTGCTGTAAAGGCAGCTTAGCATATTCGATAACCAGTTGTGGGTAACAACGATATCGTTGTTCAGCAAGAGAAGCGCGTCTCCAGTCGCTATCTTAAGTCCCAGATTACATGCTGCAGGAAACCCTTTGTTTTTAGGCAGGGAGATCAAGCGAATTTTTTCCCGTAAACAGTAATTTGGAGTCCCGTCTTCAGAGCCGTTGTCCACTACAATAATTTCATAATCTTCGTGTGTATAGTTACGGATGGCCTCTACACATTCTCTTAGCAGTTCCAGTCCGTTATAGCTAGGAATGATAATGCTTGTTTTAATGTTGTTCATTTACCTAGCCTCCCGCCAAATGCCTTTTTCGCATGTTATCTTTGAAACTAAGCCTATTGCCACGGCGCGACATGACTTTATGCAAAGCTTCCAGGTGATCGCCGATAATCAGTTGGGTCATGGGATTATGCTGCCCGTGGTTGATATCTGATCTTCGATTGATATTCAGGACGTTTATGCTGGCCGAAGCCTTCACTTTTAACTTCTTTTTCATGGCAATCACTTGAGCCAGAGGCGGTACGGACAGATTCGCCAAACCTATGGTTTCCACAGCTGACCTAGAGAGGGCGTGCGGTATAGCTGTCATGGAGTTCGCCATTAAGTCGGCTCTTCCCATGGCCCGATTGACGAATTCTTTAACAACCGATACCGCGTCACGGTGAACCAATTTATGGATAAAAGGGCTTATGTCATTGAGCGCAACATCCGTTCCCTTATCAACCGACTGTATAAAAGGGATAAGCTTTCTATAGGAAATGTGAATATCCCCGTCAAGAAACAAAAGAATGTCCGACTGAGAGACTTTGGCTCCTATCGATCTCCCGACATCGTGTCCAAGCGCTTCTTCATAGTGGAGCACGATCGGTGCGGCAGGGTGTTCCCTAATGCGCTCGAAGCTTTTATCATTCGACCCGTTAACCACTACGATGACCTCGTGAAAAGGGAGGTACACAAGCTCGTCAAGCACCTTGGAAATCATGTCATCCTCGTTCTTGACGCTTAGAATGGCAGCGACATTCTTATCTGTGGGAAGCGGGACCAAGCGTGTGTATTTCTCCCCAATCTCCGAATAAAATCCTTTGAAAAACTTACGCGCTGCGGAATGATAGAGTGTAGTGCTTAATGCCCGGGGAAGACGGGATGCCCATTTGTTCCAATCATGATTCATCGCAGATTTCGCGGGCTCAAAGCCTCCGGTTTCTTTCTCGAAGCGGGAGCCATAATGTGATCCCGCCTCATAGGCCTTTCTTTTCCATCTTTTGATCTCTTTTGTATTCATTTGAGGTCGGGTGGATTGGGAGGTCCGTTTTGATTTTAATTTTGACTTCACAGCCCTTATCATTATTTCACCATCTTTCTATTCCGGTCTAGATCGGTCATTCCTCCACGGGGATCGGTTTTGTCCAATAGATGTTGAATAGCTTCCAGGTGATCCCCAATAATTAAGTC
Organism: Paenibacillus germinis; assembly: GCF_013141785.1. NCBI lineage: Bacteria > Bacillati > Bacillota > Bacilli > Caryophanales > Paenibacillaceae > Paenibacillus > Paenibacillus germinis. The sequence goes on along the minus strand of NZ_WHOC01000183.1, from coordinate 8,597 downwards.
CTTCAACGGGTCATTTGGACCTCGACGTTTTCGTGGATTCGTTTTGCCTACTTCAAAATAGTGGACACCTTTAATCACTAAACCTTTATTAGCTGCGATTGTCTGTGCTTTGGGGGGAACCGTCAAATTCTCCGCTCCGATTTTCTCCAAAGCTTTGCGGCTTAGGGCATGGGGAATAGTCGTTAAAGAAGCACCTTTCAGGTGAGGTAAGGACAACATGTTGTTTAATGCGTACTTGGAAAGAACAACACTGTGGACATTTTTTCTTGCCAACGTGCCGTTATATTTGTTTAAGGCGACATCCACGCCGTTTTTTACCGCATGAACCAGTCGTTTCAATGAATTGGTCGAGAATACGATGTCTCCATCCAGAAACAAAAGAACATTTCCTTTGGCTGCTTTCGCCCCTATGCTTCTTCCTACATCATGGCCCAAAGCCTTCTTATAGGTAATCATCTTGGCCCCCATTTGTTTAGCCAATTGGCTGGAGCCGTCCCGTGATCCGTTCGCTACAACGATAACCTCTGTCTTAGGATGAACCTTTCGAGCATTGGCGATGACCCTGGCGATCGTCCGTCTTTCATTCATAAGAGGTATAATTACAGAAACTTCTGGGTTTTTGGAATTAAGTATACGGTGTGGGGGAGTGGTTTTCTTCTCTACGACACGGACTCTTTTGGGTAACGTCAAAAAATACACCTCCAAGATTAGCATTCTTCCAGTCTTACCCCATTGTATGTCCCTGAATGATATATGTAACGGCATTAGTACAGGTCTAGGTACAGATGCATAAAAACAGGAAAAACGCCAGCTTTATGCGGACGTTTTTCAGTAAATACTTATAATATCTTACGCAAAGTTTTCTTATAACCCGAAAGTCTGCTGGATGATGGAAGCTCAATATGACGAGGGTAATGATTTCCGAATTGTTTCATGGCTCGGACAAGCGGATAGGGGAGCAGGAGAAGCATATACAACAAATGCCGATCTTCAGCAGAAAGGGGACGTTTCCGGTCGTACTCCTCGATTCCCTTTAGGACGCCTCTTCCGTTCCAAGGATAGTTCCGGTATAAAATATGGGCTAAATCTATCATTCTTACGTTCATAGACGCATTCTCCAGATCAATCAGATGAAGATGATTGGAACGGTCCAATACTAAATTAGGATAATTGTAATCGCCGTGGGAAAAAGCCCCTGCCTTCCGTTCCGTCTCTAAAGCACTAGCAATAGCAGGCTTTTGGCTGAACGCTTCAGCTTTATGGCAGCAATCGATAAAACGGTCGAGACTGCCACCATAACGGCTAATCTCCGAACGGTAATTGCCTGGTCTCCGGTATAGTTCGTCATAACGGATTCTGCCTTTTGGTACCCCTTCAGCAGTAACTCCTTCCGCTAGGCGATGAAATTTTGCAAGAGTTCGGAACCCCTTCATGAGCTCCGATTCTCGGGTAAAATTCGGTGACCGCCCCTTCACCCAATTGGTCAGCAGCCAATATTGACCCCTGTGAAAGGACCAAAGCTTCTGGCCGGGGCCTTCAACAGGTTTAGGGGTATACCGATAGCCTTTATTGTCAAGATGTACAAAAAGCTTTCTTATAAAGGCAACCTCGTCTTCCCCGGTTTTATAAGGTTTATAACAAAGAGTACGTCCCGTTGTAGTGAAGACTTGGTAGACGTCTCGAATCTTCTTTCTCCTCTTAACCCTTAAGCCGAAATCCTTATTGAAATCAGTCCATAACGGCATGTTAACCCTCCCTCACTACTGCCTAGACCAGGTATCAATCCACTTGATGGCTATAAGCCTATTATTCCAGGTTTTATTTAAGACATTTAAAAGGGGACCATATTTACGTCCGTTCATAGCATATTGGCAGACATACCAGGCCTCTCTGGGGATGCGGTATAGGGCGCTGATCAGCTTTTTCTCTCTACGGAGAAGCGGTCGCACCCCTTCATACCCCTTTAGGAAGGCTGCCATTTTTGAAGGTTCAAATCCCGCCGTATTGGTAAGTGCTACGACCAAATCGTAATAACTAGAGCCTCGTTTCATTAAATCCCAGTCGATCAAATAAATACGGGTTTTCGATTTCAGGGTATTTGCTACGGTAACATCCCCATGCACGAGGGAGGGAAGCCGGCATTCCCCCCTCAACATTGAGCGAATTTCTGATGTTCCAAGCGAATGTATGGCATCTCGGCTTAATTCAATACAGAGATCCCCATGATGCCTAAACCAAGTTCCCGCTTCGGTAGGCTTTCTCCGAAGCTTCTTCAATCGCCTTAGGAATGCGTAATAGTTTCTCCTATGGCGCAGCGTAACCGAATCGGGTTGGCGAGGAAGCTTCAAGCTGCGCGAAACGGAATGCAGTCTGGCTAACATTCCCCCCAACTTGATAAGATCCTCCTTGCTGCTGCTCATTTTTCTGCCCTCGATCCAATCGGTTAAATAAAAAAGCTTTCCCCCCTCCTGCTCCCAATATTTCCCCGAACGGGATCTTAGCCATTTGGGCATGCCGTGAAAGCCTCTTTTGTGCAATTTGACCGCATAGGATGATAGCTGGATTAGACGGCTTTTCGATCCTATAAAAGGTTTAATCATATATGATCCTTTGTTCGTCGTTACCCGGAATGCGGCAGTTTTTTTATACTGTGAGGAGTAGGAGCGGGTCTTTATGATAGAAAACCCATAGGAACGAGCGATTTTACTGAAAATTAATCGATAGCCATGCGTTCTAGCCATTAAACGTCTCCTTCCTAAAAGCCTTATAAAGCATTGCCTTTACAATTTATTAATAATAATACGGATTGGTGTCCATACCCCCGGTGGAAAATCCAAATATTTGAATTCCACGTTAATTCCTCCGATCCTCAATGTCTAGACTGGTACATATAAATAAAACTAAATTGGATCTTTCTATTACTCCACTTTTCAATTATGCTAACTAAAAACTCATATAAATAACCCAATGACAAGGAGAACATTCCCAATGAATCTACAACCTCTTATTTTAGAAGGAGAGCGTGTCGCCCTGCTGCCTATGCAATTATCCCATATAACCGGCCTACTAGAAGCGGCTGCGGATCCAAACATTTGGGCATATATGACGCCGCTTCTTAGTTCCGCAGATGTGGAGAAGTTTGTTCACCAAGCACTTGAAGAACAAAAGGCAGGACTGGGCATCCCTTACAGCGTTTACGACAAGCATACCGATTCTTTCGTCGGCAGCACACGTCTCTTCGATATCTCAGCCCAACATCGGAATCTGGAGATCGGTCATACCTGGTACAATTCCCAAGTTTGGCGTACACGCGTCAATACCGAATGTAAATATTTACTGCTGAATCACTGTTTCGAAACATTAAACCTTCTCCGCGTCCAACTAAAAACGGATCTACGGAACGAACGCTCCCAAACGGCTATCGCTCGATTAGGCGCCCAAAAAGAAGGGATTCTCCGTCAACATCGTATACTTCACGATGGCTATATACGGGACACCGTCATGTTTAGCATCCTCGACACCGAATGGCCTGAAGTTAAACAGCGATTAGAAGGTTTTTTAAATAAAATAGGCGTTTAATTCCATATCCAAAACCAATCCGAAAATATTTGTTTCTCGCAGTGACGTACACTTGTTAAAGTGGTATAATAACTGCAAAAAATGAATAGCTCATTGGAAGGAATGACCCACTCTTATGAATCCTCTGGCACGACAGTTAAACGAGACCCTGGAACGTGAAAATTCTCACGTGCATGACATGCTTTCTGCATTAGGTAGATCGATTTACTTCCCGAAAGAAGGCATTCTCAGCCAATCTGCTGAAGCAAAGGCCAAAGCCAAGAAATACAATGCTACTATCGGTATTGCTATCGAAAACGGTCAACCTATGCATCTGAAGGTCATTCAAGACACACTCTCCACCTACGCACCAAAAGATATATATGAATATGCACCACCTGCTGGTAAACCTGAACTTCGTACAGCATGGCGCAAAAAAATGCTCGAGGAAAATCCCGAGATTGGCAGTAAACTGATCGGTAACCCGATTGTTACGAATGCCCTGACCCATGGTCTTAGCATTGCCGCTGACCTTTTCGCAGATGTTGGCGACGCAGTCATTATTCCAGATAAAAACTGGGAAAATTACGAGCTCACCTTCGAAATCCGCCGCGGTGCCCAAATCGTGAATTACCCGTTATACAACGAGCAGCAGAAATTTAATGCAGCTGGACTTCGTGAAGCTCTTTTTGCTCAAAAGTCCAAAGGCAAAGCGATCGTTGTCTTGAACTTCCCTAACAACCCGACAGGCTATACACCAGGGGCTGAAGAGGGGAAAGAAATTACGGCTGCCATCAAAGATGCTGCTGAAGCAGGCATCAACGTCATCGTACTTACGGACGACGCCTACTTTGGTCTTTTCTTCGAAGGTTCCCTGCATGAGTCCTTATTTGGTCAGTTGGCTGACATCCACCCGCGTGTGCTCGCTGTCAAAATCGACGGAGCTACCAAAGAAGAATACGTCTGGGGCTTCCGTGTAGGCTTCATTACGTATGCAGGCCAAAGCGAAGCACTTCTCAGCGCCTTGGAGCAGAAAACAATGGGGATCATCCGTGCGACCATTTCCAGCGGTCCTCACCCGTCTCAAACATTCGTGCTTCATGCGCTTAACTCTCCAGAGTTTGGCCAACAGAAACAAGAGAAATACGAGATCATGAAAGGCCGCGCTAACCGCACCAAGTCCATATTGGACAGCGGAAAGTTCGATGACGCATGGGGCTACTACCCCTTCAACTCCGGTTACTTCATGTGTTTGAAGCTCAAAACCGTTGATGCCGAAGCCTTACGTGTACACTTGCTGAATCAGCATGGTGTAGGGACTATCGCCCTCGGATCTACTGACCTCCGCGTTGCTTTCTCTTGTATTGAAGAAGGCAGCCTCGAGGAGCTATTCAACCTCATTTATCAAAGCGTTAAAGAAATAGAAACCGTCTCCGCAAGCAAATAATAAGAACAAAAAAGAGCACTTCCTAACCTCAAGTTAGAGAGTGCTCTTTTTTGTACTTCTCTTTAATTCGACATTTTCGAGCAACCCTTTCGTGGCTTTTCACTAGAACTAGTCACTCTACTAGATCACTCTTCATTTTTAATCATAGAATAATTGTGAAGCTGAAAATTTGAAGGGGTGATAGATTTGCAGTACTCAACATATGGCAGGCATACGGTTGTTGACGTTTGGGGGGTAGATTCCAGATTTCTTGATAATGTTGATTTTTTACGACTAATTATGGTTAATGCAGCAGAGAAAAGTGGTGCTACCGTGCTGTCAGTAATCCATAAAAAATTCGATCCAAGTGGTTGTTCAGTACTTGTTCTTCTATCTGAAAGTCATCTTTCCATTCACACATATCCAGAGGAAAGTTTTGCGGCAATCGATGGTTACACCTGCGGAAAGAGAGTAGACCCTAAAATAGCAATCGATTATTTAATTGATATATTAAAGCCCAAGAAAATGTATGCAAAAACATTAATTCGCGGTTCCAATGAAATAGATGTCTTAGATTAATATAAAAAGCCTCTTTCGGATGGAGAGGCTTTTTGTGTTGAGTCATATGCGTAATTGTTAATGATCATTCCCTTATTGCTGCTTCTTTTTGTAACAATTCCGCTTTATCTGTCTGTTCCCAAGGAAACTCAACATCTATACGCCCAAAATGCCCATAAGCTGCCGTGTTCTGATAAATAGGTCGGCGTAGATTTAGCATCTTAATAATACCTGCCGGACGAAGATCAAAGTGATTCCGAACTAATTGAATAAGGTTGTCATCATCAATGATTCCAGTACCAAATGTTTCGATAGCTATACTAACAGGATGTGCTACTCCAATCGCATAAGCAATCTGAATTTCACACTTTTGAGCGAGACCTGCCGCAACAATGTTTTTGGCTACGTAACGCGCGGCATAAGCAGCCGAACGGTCAACCTTGGTGGGATCTTTACCCGAAAATGCACCTCCGCCATGACGAGCATAGCCACCATAAGTATCGGCAATAATTTTACGCCCCGTTAATCCTGCATCTCCCTCTGGACCACCGATCACAAAACGACCCGTTGGATTAATAAAATATTTTGTTTTTTCATCTATTAAATCAGTTGGAATGACAGGCAAAATCACAAATTCATTCAAATCCTTTTTAATTTGTGCTAGGGACACTTCAGGATCATGTTGAGCTGAGATTACGATCGTATCGATACGGATAGGTCGATCACCCTCATATTCTACGCTGACCTGTACCTTCCCGTCGGGACGTAAATATGGTACTGTACCATTCTTGCGTACTTGAGCCAATTGATACGCCAGTTTATGGGATAGAGCTATCGGCATTGGCATCAATTCCTTGGTTTCACTACACGCAAAGCCGAAAATCAATCCTTGATCGCCAGCACCGGTTCCTTCAATCTCATCTTCATTCAACTTGCCTTCACGAATTTCTAAAGCTTGGTTGACCCCCATTGCAATATCAGGAGATTGCTCATTAATGGCGATTAAAACTGCACATGAATTGGCATCGAAACCGAGTTCAGCTCGTGTATATCCAATGTTACTAATTGTTTTTCGAACAACTTTTTGATAATCAATAAACGCATTTGCCGTAATCTCGCCGGTTACAAGAACAAACCCCCGACCCACACAACATTCACAACCAACACGTGCATACGGATCTATCTCGTATATAGCATCTAATACACCATCAGAAATTTGGTCACATAGTTTATCAGGATGGCCTTCAGTCACCGATTCAGAAGTAAAGAGATGGTTTTTTTTAATAGTCATATACACGACCTCCCAAATAATAATCCTCTTTTTATTACTCCCCCCACCCTGCTATCTGTCTAACACGGGATGTAATGTCGTTGATTTTTTGCACTTGCCGCCTTTCTAATACTAATTTTTGTCCGATCGAAAGCGCTAACTTTTCAGCTTTTGCCCGTAAACTAGGATCACTTATACTTTCCATATCCCATACATGTGATAGACCTATAATTCTACGAATCATTTTACAACCCGCATAGCCCGCAGCATCCTCAAGTATTTGGAGTAAGTAATGATCTACGTATCCCGGGATTACCGCCATTCTTTCTTTAGATTCCTTTTCCCATAAATCCCTAAATTCTTTTTCAAAGTACGTCCATATTTGTTCGATCATCGTAAGAAGATACGCTTGATATTCAATTCGTTCCTGAGAGTCCGGAGTGTGTCCTTCGTGGGAGAAAAAGCTAAGTAATAGGTTTCCTATCACAGCACCGATATCAAATCCAATAGGTCCATAAAAAGCGAACTCCGGATCAATCACCTTAGTATCCTCTTTCGTTACCATGATGCTGCCGGTATGAAGATCCCCATGGATGAGTGCCTGGGCATGAGTGAGGAAACCTTCCTTTAATTTGGCTACCTCAAGTTTCAGTTGGTTATTCTCCCATATTTCAACCACCTTATCTGCTATCAATGGATTAAATTGATTGGTTTCTGAATTGAAATAGGGATCCGTAAAAATGAGAATTTCGGATATCTTGCACATTTCCGGATTTGAGAACTGCACCACTTTTTCCTTTTTTACTTGAGAGGGCAATGCAAAGTCAGAAGTTAAATACAAAGTCCGTGCTAGAAAAGTGCCAATATGACATGCAAAATGAGGATAACGTTCTCGGGCAACCAATCCTTTACGCATATTAAGGTGGTTCGATAAATCTTCCATCACAGTCAATGCCATCGCACTATCATAATGATAGATAATAGGCACAAAACCTGGGCAAATAGACTGTTGAATAATATATGCCTGACTTTCAATTCGTGCTCGTTCAAGGGTCAATGGCCAAGATTCCCCAACCACCCGCGCATAGGGAAGCGCCTGCTTTAGGATGATGCTTTTTCCTGAACCTTTGTCTGTAATACGAAAGACGAGATTCAAATTTCCATCGCCGATCTCACTGCAATCCAACTGTGCATTTGACATAAACATGTTTCTTAACTTTCGGGCATAATTCATAGCTCTATATTCGTTAAGGGGTTGGTACTGAAGCATACTATCATTCCTCCTTCCTCCTCTTATAGAAAAGTAATACTATTCTATTAATAATCGAAGAAAGAGATTTTGGTGTATGCAAAAAGCCAAAATAGTAAAACAGACTACATATTTAGGCCATTCTAAGAGAATCTAGATGGAAGCAAAATGTTTGGCATGACTGTATGTTACAAATCATCCGTTGAAACACAAAAAACCCTTAACTAGTAAGGGTTTCTTGCTTAAATAGGGATGCGGTCGGAGGGATTTGAACCCTCACGCCTTGTGAGCGCCACCCCCTCAAGATGGTGTGTCTGCCGTTCCACCACGACCGCATATGAAATTAGAAAACTGGGGATCTAGGATTTGAACCTAGGCATGACGGAGTCAAAGTCCGTTGCCTTACCGCTTGGCTAATCCCCATTATTAAAGGGAAAAGGGCGACCGATGGGACTTGAACCCACGAATGCTGGATCCACAAACCAGTGCGTTAACCCCTTCGCCACGATCGCCACAGTAGGGATTTATTCCCTGAA